>CAZLMY010000075.1:0-27289 GCA_964560845.1 uncultured Occallatibacter sp.
GCACGCACGCTTGCTCTTCACATCACAATGCAGGCGCTGGCGTCAGAAATGGCAGAACAGGCGCCGGGATCTGAAGTAGTCGCGACTCGGCTGGCCGAGGTTCTGTTTATCCAGGTACTCCGGGCGCATATCGCGTCGGGACCGGAACGCAACAAAGGATGGCTTCGTGCTGTTTTCGATCCTCAAATGGGCACTGCCCTGAGTGCCATTCACGACAGAGTGAATACACCCTGGACGGTCGAATCCCTGGCCGAAGCGGCGGGCATGTCTCGCTCCGCATTCGCAGCACGTTTTAAAGAGCTACTCGGACAAACACCACTGGAATATGTAACCGAGTGGAGGATGCAGAAGGCGATGCAGTTACTCGAACAGCGTGACAAGAAGCTCATAGACGTTGCTCGGTCGGTCGGTTACGAGTCCGACGCTGCGTTCAGTAAGGCGTTCAAGCGAGTTGTCGGGGCCAACCCTGGTGAATACGTAAAACGTGGTTTTGAAGGCCACGATCGCGTCAAGCCAGCCATATTCTGAGTGTTTACACCAGCCCCGTGTCCCAGTAACAACGCCACGACATCCTTCCGGCCGAAGTACGCTGCTCGATGCAAGGTCGTGCCGCCACGGCTATCCGTCGCGTCGACGTCGGCACCATGCGCAGGCATAACTCTGCTATTTCCTCCTAGCCCTCCCGCGCAGCCCAGATCAGGAGAGAATCTCCGGCATTGCTACGGACATTCAGGTTAGCGCCATATCCAAGATGAGCCAGGTTGCGTTTTCCATAAGAGGCCGCCGAGTTCAATGGCGCCTTGCCGTTGTAACTCCGGGCCTTGACATCGGCTTCGTGTGTCACGTGCCGGTTGGCCAAAGAGATCAGGAAGATTCTGGAGCCACGCCTGAGTTTGACTGTAAGAAGGAACGCTTTGCATCCACGACAGCGCCTGCCGCCCCTTTGAATTACCCTCGTCCACGAATCCATCTTCCCCATCGAGGGCCCCATGCACGATTCGCCACTCTTCTGTCGGATTTTCTCCAGTGACACTGGCGCTCTATGGTTTCTCGGCCTCGCTTTCACCTTGCTCCATCTCATCGCAGGCGCGCGCTATGGATTCCATCGCGACGAACTGCTCACCTACTCCAATGCGCGCGACCTCGAGTGGAGATACGTCGTATACCCACCGGTCACAGCCGTTCTGGGCCGCATCGGGCTAGCGCTCTTCGGGACGTCGCTCCTCGGCTTTCGCGACTGTGGAATCCATACCGGGTCGCCAACGACATTTTTCGCGACGGGAGGCGGCTACTTCGCTGCAGCCGCTTGCGCGGTTTCTGCCTTGGGCAGATCGATGGTGTAGACACGCTGGCTGGCTGTGAGCACGAGGAGGGCGTTCTTTTCTGCGACGAAGCGCGCAGTTTGCGGAATCTGGTCAAGAGTCACACTTTTGAGGCGCTTGCCATTCGTCAGGTCGTAAACCGTTACTTCCTGGTCACGATTCGTCGCGGCAACCAGCCCCATTTTGCCATCGCCAGCAATCGGCCAGCCGTAGAATGCCCCCAGCCGAACACCGTCCGCGACGCGATAGATCACGCAGTTGTTGGATGCACCATGGACAACGAGATAATCGCCGTACAACGAGGTCCAGCGATATTCCGTTCTCCAGGAAGAGTTCCTTTCAGGTGCTTTCAATGCGCGCCGGATCTCTCCAGTACGACTGTTGATGACCTCAATGAGCAAGCCAGCCGAAATCCATTCGCTCTTCCAGTCCGAGGCCTTCAACAGTTTTGATCCGACTCGTTTGATTTCACCATCCGCGGTTTCGCTGTTGACATCCATTTGAAGGACAAGTGTTTCATCGTCTGCTTGCCAGACTGCAGGCGCACCGTGGGGAAACTTCTTTGCCCATAGCTGGTTGCCGCTGGCGGCATCTGCGACTTGCAAAACCACGTCGTCGCCTATGTCGCCTGACTTATCCTGCGCCTGAATCTGAATCAGGATGTTGCCATGCTGAATTTGATCGAGAACGAAAGGTGGTCCTGCAGTAGCCTTACCCGTTGTCAAGTCAATGTGATAGTTCTGTCCTGGCCGCAAGTTGGCAGGCTGATACTGCGCAAACATCTGCTCCTCGCCGTCGATGCGAACTGCACGGAAAGGGCGCATCAACGCAACTCTCTTTTTTGTTTTGAGGTCCCAGATTGAGCTGCGGGCTCGTCCCGAATATGCCAGGAAGCGCCCATCGTTGCTAAACGCCCCAGCTTCCATGTTGATCGAAGCGCCGGGGGGCAGGTCTACCGATTCTCCCTTCGTACTGCCCAGTTCGGTCACCGCGATGCCGCCATTCTCATTCTCGCTGGCCACGATGCGATCATAGATATCCAACGAGTCAAGCTTGAAGCCCACGCTGGCCTTGCCAGTGGAGGGGTCAATCAGCGCCGCTACATTGTCTTTCACTGGCCCAATCAGCAAATAATTGCCGCGCGTCAGCTGTTCTACCCATTGATATCCCATCTTGAAACTGCCCATCGGGATGCCTTCAGGAAAGCTGCTTTCGCACAACTTGATGGTTTCGGCCATCTCGACCTTGGCGTCATCGTGGCATTCGTAGACCACCTTGTTGGAGTCCACAAAAGACACCCGGCCCTCCCAGAGGTTCAAGAGAGCTCCGCCCAACTTGATGGGCTTTCGGCTGGCTAGGTCGAAGGCCGTCGATTTGATGCCGGAGACGATTAGCAACGTCAGCCCATCCTGGCTGTATGCGACCGTCGCAACGCGCGTCCCGCCGCCCCTGCGGACGGTGATCCCGCTGGCGCCCAGGAAGCCAAAACCTCGAATGTTCTTGTTTTCATAGAAGCGTTTGCCCGTCTCAACATCGGTGAGTTTCAACCAGGTGCCCTCTTCGCTCTTGGCGAGGCACACAAAGGTCTTTCCATCAGGCGAGAGACTGGTCTGCAAACACCCGTCGTAATCAACCAATTCCTGAAAGCTTTCGCGCTTTCCCGTGGCAACCTCCCACTTCTCAACGCGCATGGTTCGGAAGTGAAATACGACGTGGCTCGAATCCGGAGTGAAATGCGCAGGCTCGGCACCAGCCGCAGGGATAGTGAAGAGAAGCTTCAACGGTGAACGGCTCAGAACATGAATGACGCTCTGATCCTGCGCAAACAAGTAGCGTCCATCGGGGCTGAAGCGAACCTGGTCGAGCTGATTCCTCATGGGTGGATCGACCTTGAAAGAGCTTAATCCCGGCGTCGCTTCGATTTCCGGATGCACAGCAGCTTCTCGCACCGCTTCTTGAAAGACCTTGAATTCCGCGGAACTGACAGGCAAGCGCGACCCACACTCGGCAGGAAGTGCCTGGACAATTTTCCGCGCAACCCGAACCCTCAAGCTGACAATGTCGGTCATGTCCAGCATGTCTGTCAGGAAGTTACCCGTGTGACCTTTATTGCTGGAGATGCGGTCGAGGCTCTCCGCAAATGCTTTTGGTGCGTAACCAGCCTTGGTCAACGCGTAAAGCCCTACGTTGTCGGCCACTAGCTCATCTTTGTCTTCCTCATCCCCGCTCTCCCCGGCCCGATCCTTCCATGGCACATTCAAGAGCAGTTGCAGCTTGTCTTCTACGTCCTCGCGTCCACCCAGCGAGGCCACTCCCATCCGAGCCTTCAATCCACGCGTAAACAGGACCGGCATCTGCCTTGTATAGATATGCCCGATCTCATGGGCCACAACGCCAGCCACCTCGTCCTCGCTATGCGCATCGATAATGAGTTTCCGGGCCACATAAACATAACCTCCAGCAATCGAAAAGGCGTTGGCGTCTTGCGCTTCGTAAACTCGAAAACGATAGCGGATGGGCGTGGGCGGCAACTGCGCCAGCAACTTCTGGCCAATCCGGTCCAGTTCCGCGGAATCCTTCTCTGGGAGCAGATCGTAGCTGGCTTCCAGTTCGTTGGCCTGGGCGTCGCCGAGCCACTGCTCCTGCTGGGCGCTGAAGATGTTCGGCTTGTTCGTGGAGAAGGCAGGGACCGGCAGCGAACAGGCCGCTCCAGCAGGTTGCTGGCCTTCTGAGATCTGTCCAAGGAACACAAACGCGCAAAACACAAACAGAGCTGTAGGTCGCCGCATGGCTCGCTTTCATCCTGTAAAGCAGAAGTCCAGCCATGCTATCAGAGGCAACTCCACACCTTTGTGATGACGCCGACAGCTAATCCGCCGGTACCAGCTTGCGCTGCAGGGCTTCGAGCGTTTGGCCCTTGGTCTCAGGGTAGACGAGCAGCACCACGACAAATTGCACAACGGTCATACATGCGAAGAACACAAACGGCGTCTCGGTGTTGAGCACATGCACCACGACCGGAAACTCCAGCGCGATAAAGGTGTTCATGATCCAGTGGCTGGCGTTGCCCACGCCCTGGCCCTTGGAGCGCACCGAGTTGGGAAAGACCTCGCCGATATAGACCCAGATGACCGCGCCCTGCGACAGCGCGAAGAAGGCAATGTAGGTCACCAACACCCATACCAGCGCGCCGGGATGGGAATGGGTCTTGAAGAGCCATGCGACGCCGCCGAGGCAACTCGCTGTGCCTGCAGCGCCGATGAGCAAGAGAGTTTTGCGGCCGAGTTTGTCGATGACGCTCATGCCCACCATGGTGAAGATGAGGTTGGTGAAGCCGATGGCGATGGCTTGCTGGTCGCCGGAGATCTGGCTGAACCCGGCCGAGGCAAAGATGTTGGGCAGGTAATAGAGGATGGCGTTGATGCCCGCGAGTTGATTGAACGCTCCGATGGAGATGGCCAGGAACAGGGGATAGCGGTACTTCCAGCGAAAGACCGGTTTGTGGGCCGTCTGGTGCTCCTGGGCCAGGGCCGTGCGAATGTCTTCCAGCTCGGCCTGGGGGTCGGGCTCGCCCATCATCTTGAGCACCGCCAGGGCTTCGTCGATGCGGTCGCGGGAGGCGCTCCAGCGTGGGCTGCGGGGGATGCCGAACAGAAGCGCCAGGAAGCCGATGGCCGGGAGTGCAGCCACGCCCACCTGCCAGCGCCATTCAGCCGCGCCCAGGTTCAGGGTGCGAATGGCGTAATTCGAGACGTAGGCTGCGAGGATTCCAAAGACCACGTTGAACTGGAAGGCTCCCACCAACCGGCCGCGCCACTTGGCCGGAGCCAGCTCGGCAATGTAGACAGGCCCGAGCACCGACGAGGCGCCGATGCCGAGTCCCCCAATGAACCGGAACACCATCAGCGCGGGCCAACTCCAGGCCAAAGCACTGCCCAAGGCTGAAATCACGTAGAGGATGGCGGTGATGCGCAGCGTCTCGCGCCCGCCCAGCTTTTGTCCCACCTGGCCTGCGCCCAGGGCGCCGACGACTGTTCCGATGAGGGCGACGGCTACGGTCCAGCCCTTGTCCTGCGCGCTCAGGTGGTAGAGCTTTACCAGGGCGTCGATGGCGCCGGAAATCACCACCGTATCGAATCCAAACAGCAAGCCCCCCAATGCACCGGTGAGCGTAGCCTTCATCAAATGGAAGTTGGGTCGCATGGTCTTATGGTCACCCGAAGTTCCCAACCATCCTACAGACTGCTGGAGCAGTTCTCCAAGGAATAAGGCCCCTTCCTGCGAGAGAAAGGTGGCCCTTGGTTGGGAAAATGTGGCTCAAGGGATTGGGAAAAGCCACATCTTGAGGAGAAAATCCCGAGTAAGAGCGCCCCGAGAAGCATACCTCAGGGGGCTAAACAGGCTGGCGTTATCGGCACGACTGAAGTCGTGCCCTTTCAAAACGAGCTCAAATCGAGTTTTTCCGCAGCGTGTAAAGCCCCGTCGGTTTTATGGTCTGTATGTCAGTCAGGGCTGAAGCCCTGACCTACCAGACCTGACCTGCCGGCCCTGCCTGCTCCTGCACTGAGTTTTCCGAAGGATGTAAAGGCTCATTTATCACCCTTCGCGGGCCAGGACTGCCAGGACGCGGCAGCGATGTTTACCAACCGCGCTCCAGGCAAAGGCCATCTCGCTGTCGAGGCAGGCACAGTCGCCAGTCTCCAGGACCTCGATCATACCGCCCGCACTCAGCTGCAAGCGCCCTTCAAGCACGTAGACAACGCCTTGGGCTTCATAAAACGCATCAATGGGCGTCGCGGCGGCGCCCGCGGGGAATTCCATCATCTGCGCCACCATTCGCGCTCCGCATCGAGAAGGCTGAGCGCCCTCACTTTCCGCCCCGGCAGGTTGCATCCCAGGATCTTCATGGGCCGGTCTGAGGGGTGTCACTTTGACCGCATCGACACTGCGGCCAGTGCCTTGCAAATGGGCTTTGCGGGTGATGGAGAGCGTGTGCCGGGCAGGTTCGGCAAAAAAGTAGCCCAGGCCGACTCCATAGACGCGGTTGATGGTTGCCAGCGTGGGGAGGGTGGGAACCATGCGGTCGGTCTCCAACTTGGAAAGCAGGGTGGTGGAGAGCCCGGTCTCCGCCGCCAGCCGTGAAAGCGTCATACGCTTCTGATTGCGCAAGGTGCGGAGCTTCTGCCCGATGCAGTAGGGTTCGAGAAACCACTGAGCGTAGGTCACGGCTTTCGTCATTGAAGCTCCTCCGGGGATCGATCGCCCCCATCATCATCGCAGCGGATGGGCGTGCGATTTCTGAAGAATTGCTGAAGTTTCTCTTTCTCCAACGAGTGTGTCCAGCGCGGTTCTGCGGGTTAGCATCTAACCATCTGCCTGTGTGGAGGGTGGTTCCACCTGGCTGTCGAATCCAAATACCCTGCAAAGGATCTCCCCAATCCCATGCTTGTTCGAACAAGTGCGTCCAATGCCTTCTTTCTTCCCTTCTGCCTATCGATGCTGCTTGCCGCCCAGTTTCTGTGTGCCGAGGGCAAGCCCATCCCCGAGCCCGACGTGCTGGTGCTGAGCAACGGGGATACTCTGCATGGAAAACTTGTGAGTGCCGTGGCAGGGAAGGTCACCTTTCACAGCGATGCGCTTGGCGATGTCTCACTCGGCTGGGACAAGATCAAGGAACTGCACACCAGCCGCAAATTCGCGGTACTGGACAAGAACGCCAAGCCGCATGGGCACCGGGGCGCAGAGGAGATCCCCTTTGGGACGGTTGACATGACAGAAAAAGCACTCACCGTGCATCTCTCGACAGCCGCACAGGTTCCGCCCATCCCCGTGACCAACGCACAGTACGTTGTGGATGACGCGACCTTGAAAAAGCAGCTCAGTCAGGAGCCGCGATTCCTGGAGGGGTGGAATGGGGCTGCAACGGCGGGCGCGACCTTGGTGGCCGCTACCGAGAACCAGTACACCGTGTCGGGAGGCATCAACCTGGTGCGCCTGGTGCCCACGGTGGGCTGGCTTCCCGCGCGCAATCGCACCACGGCGGATTTTACTGGATCTTATGGCAAGATCACCCAGCCGGCCTATTTCTCTGCCGGCACTCAGTTTCCTGAGCAGATAACCAAATCCGCCATCTCCCACGGCGATGCGGAACGCGACCAGTATTTCTCTCCGCGTTTCTTCGCGCTGGGGCAAACCGCCTTCGACCACAACTTCGGCCAGGACCTGCAGTTGCAGCAGATCTACGGCGTTGGCATCGGCTGGACGGCGATCAAAATGCCCAAGTTCCAGGCCGATCTGAAGGGCAGCATGCAGTATGAAAAACAGCAGTTCATCAGCGGGAGCGGGAGCGGCAACCAAAACCTGATTGGATCTACCTTCTCGGCGAACTCTGTTCTGCACCTGAAGTTATTCACGTATACCCAGGGCCTGGCCTTCATCCCGGCCTACAACCAGCCCCGCGCCTACTCGGCCAATGAAACCAACATCTTTGCATTTCCAGCCTACAAAAACATTGCATTCTCTCTTGGCTCCAACGACAGCTATCTGAACGATCCGCCGTCGTCGGAACCTCCAACCAGACGCAATTCGTTCCAGTTCACCATGGGTCTGACCTACGCCATCCAATCCAAGTACTAGCTTCCAGTTCTCACGGGCAGCACGGAATACCGGAACCAACAGGCCAGCGAAGCGTCTGAGGGCCAGCAGGTCATAACCGCCGGTCAGCAGACGCTGCAGTTTTCTGCGAATTGCAAGAAACGCGTACTGGCTCGATCAGGCCGTTTGGGGAAGCAGAGAGCGACCACCACCCTTGCGCCAAGGCGCCGCCAGGGTTGGGCCACGGAACTTTCGGTGGACTCTTACTCTTTGGCGCCGTGAGAACGGAGCAGCTTGATCATCGTCTCGTCGGTGCCTTCCAGCGCGTAGGAGAAGGGGGTACGCCCGCGCTGGTCTTTGGCATTGACGTCAGCGCCTTTGTTGAGCAGCAATTCCACGATGCTGCGGTAGCCCATGCGCACGGCAATGTGCAACATCGAATTCTCATAGGCGTCCTTGGCATTCAGGTTGGCTCCCTTTGCGAGCAGCAAAGTCACGTCGTCCTTTTGACCGCGCATGATGGCCCAGAACAACGGCGTTGTTCCACTGGCCGCGGTGGCATTCACGTCCGCGCCTTTGGCCAGCAGCATGTCGACGGTGTCTTTGTGCTTGAAGGAAAACAGGGCCAGGTCGAGAGGGGTATAGCCATTGGAAACGGTGTTGAATGCCACACCATGGGCGGTCAGCAAGATCACAGGATCTGTCTGATTGGCGGAGTGAGCTCCAAACATACCTTCCAGGTCGCCGGGGGCGAAGATGGGGTAGTTGTTCTTGGCGTTGACATCGGCACCGTTGGCGAGCAGGAAGGCCACCACATCCGGGTTGCCGTGGAATGCGGCCAGATGCAATGGGGTGTTGCCGGATTTGTCTCGGCTGGAAATCAGTTCGGGATGATCCTTTACCAGAGCCTTGATCTTGTTCAGATCGCCCTTCCGGGCCAGATCGTGAATGGGCCCGCAGAAAGCGAGGCTGGACCAGGCAAGGGCCAGCAGGAGAGCAGTGGCAACGCGAACCAAGCGGGACGCACGAAATGGACGAAGAGTTGAAGACGTTTTCATGTATTTCTCCGGAATCTTTCAAGTATATCCGATTGACTGACTGGTTTGCCCAATGTCCGAACTCAGGAAGGGCAATCGCGTGGAGATCAAGCAGCAGGTTAGTGGGAGTTTTGACAGCCGTGCCCTTTCAAAGCCGTTGCTCTTCGGGTTCTGCTGCTTCATGCGTTTGCCCTGGCCTCAGGAAACAAGCAGCTTTTTGCCGGTCATGCAGAAGCCGGCAACGGACTGTGCCCCATCGATCGTCAACGGTAAAAAGAGAAAAGGCAACGGGCGAGTCGACTGCCTCGCCGGTTGCCTTTTCGAGTTGCCCGATTCCGCCTAGCGAAATCTCACAATGCGCCAGGAGCTTACTGCGAGATGCCGTCCAGCTTTTCCTGGTACTGGATGATTTGCTTCAAGGTTTCGTAGGGTGCGTTGGGTGAAACCTGACGTCCGTTGACCATAAGCGACGGGGTCTGGGAAATGCCTAAATCCTGGGCCAATTTCACAGATTCCTTTACGGTGGCAACCGTGGCGGGCAGTTCAGCACAGGCCGAGATTTTGGCAGGATCAAGACCCGCCTTGCTGACGGCGCTGTTCAAGGTCAACGTTGCGCCGTCCGGAGTCGCCAGGCCGTCCTGGCCGTCGAACACTGCTGAGGCGTAGGTGAAGAAAGCGTTGCTTCCGCCCAGTTTTCCGACGCACACGCCATAGGCCGCGGCGGGCCCGGCAGCTTTGTGCTGGGGCAGTGGATAGTTCTGGAAGACGATGCGGGCCTTGGGAAAGTCGACCGCGAGCTTTTCCATGTTGGCCTGAGCTTCCTTGCAATGGGGGCATTCAAAGTCGGCGAATTCGACGATCTCCAGATCTTTCATGGCCGAGCCGCGATAGGGACCATCGGCGCGTTGCTGGACGAGGGCGCGATTCTCGGCGTAGGGATGGGCGCCGAATGCAATGATCTCGTCGCCGGCAATGATGTGTTTGCCATCGGCGAAGGCATAGAACTGGACGCCGGTGGGTTTTTGTTTTCCGGTCTTGTCGCCGACGTAGACGGTGACTCTGCTGACGCCATCGGCCGCAGTCTTTTGGATGGCTGCAACTTGCCACACGCGATTCTCGTCGAAGCCCCAGCTTGCTTGCAGGAAGGCATCTACGGTTTCTTTGGTGGGCGCGGAAGCAGTAAAGTTAGCCGGATCGAGCTTGGGAAACACCGGCGCGGCGGCGGGCGCCGGCGCGGAAGGCTCCTGGGCAGATGCGGAGGGTTCCTGTGCGGGCGCGGGGGGCACCTGCTGCTGGGCGGCCATCTGGAAGGAAGGCACGGAAAACACCACCAGCGCGGTGAGACTTGCAAGACGAGCGGACATACGAATCAAGCTGATTCTCCTTAAATTGTGGGAAAACTCCCGACTTCTAGCTTATACCTGAACCTTGACGGCAATGGGGAATCTGCGCCCCATGCCGAACGACTTGGAGGTGACTTTCAGAACGGGTGCGGCCTGTTGCCGCTTGTATTCGGAACGTTCGACCAGATGCACTACGTGTTGGACGAGGGGAAGCGGAAATCCGTATGCGGCGGCGATGGCTTCCGGGGTCTCATAGCGCTCCACATAAGCCTCGAGAATGGGATCGAGCACCTCATAAGGGGGCAAGGAGTCGGTGTCCTTCTGGTCGGGGCGCAACTCGGCAGACGGCGGTTTCTCCAGAATCGGCCAGGGAATGAGTTCAGCATCGCGGTTAAGCCAGCGGCAGACGGAATAGACGCGGGTCTTGACCAGGTCGCCGATTACGGCCAAAGCGCCCACCATGTCTCCATACAGGGTGCAATAACCGACCGCCATTTCCGATTTGTTGCCGGTGGTGAGGACCAGGGCGGAGAACTTGTTGGAAAGCGCCATCAATAGACAGCCGCGGATGCGGGCCTGGAGGTTCTCTTCGGTGCTGTCGGATTTGGTTCCGGCAAAGAGCGGTTGCAAGGACTGGGTGTACTGCTCAAACAAGGCGCTGATGGGAATCTGTTCGAAGCGGATGCCAAGATTGGCGGCCAGATGGCGGCTGTCGTCGATGGAACCGGCTGAGGAGTAAGGGCTGGGCATACCGATACCCAGGACGTTTTCTGCTCCCAGGGCGTCTTTGGCGATGGCCGCCACGAGCGCAGAGTCGATGCCGCCGCTGAGGCCGATCAAGGCTTTCTTGAATCCGCATTTATGGACGTAATCGCGGGTTCCCATCACGAGAGCGTGGTAGGCGGCCGCATTGTCGTCGTCCCCGGCAGAAGCGGCAGGAGTTTGGGGAGCGGCCTTAAAGGGATCGACCAGCACGAGGTCTTCCTGAAAGGAAGCGGCTTGGGCGATCAATTCGCCGGAAGCATCGAGCGCCAGAGAGGAGCCATCGAAGACCAGGCTGTCGTTTCCGCCCACCTGGTTGCAGAGCAGCACCGGAATGGCATCGCGGCGGGCGATGGCGGCCAGCATCTGGCGGCGAATGGCGCGCTTGCCGTGCCAGAAGGGCGAGGAAGAGAGGTTGATGTGCACGGCGGGTTGCTGGCGCATCAATTCTTCCATGGGATCGATCTTGTAGAGGCGGCGGGGCCAGAAATTCTTGTCGTTCCAGGCGTCTTCGCAAATGCTGATGGCCAGCCGGACGCCCTCCAGTTCCACTACCTGCTGGGGTTTGGCAGAGGCAAAATAGCGCTGTTCGTCGAAAACGTCGTAAAACGGAAGCAGGCGTTTGTGCTGCTCAAGCAGGAGCTGTCCGCGATCCAGCAGAACAGCGGCATTGACTGCGGGCTTGCCAGATTCGGGAAGAGCCGGAAGGGCCACACCCACCAAGACGGCGGTGGCCAGGCCGGCAGTGGCCACCGTCAGTTCGTCAATGGCCGAACGGCAACGCAGCAGGAAACTGGGCTTCTCCAGAAAGTCGGCGGGAGGGTAACCGCAGACCACGAGTTCGGAAAAGACGGTTAAGCGAGCGCCCAGAGCGGCTGCCCGCCGGCTGGTAGCAATGATCTTGTCCAGGTTCCCGCTGAAGTCCCCCACAGTGGGATTGATCTGCGCCAGTGCGATCTTCACACATCCAGTTTATCGCGCAGAAACAAAGAACCGCCTCGGGAAGAGGCGGTCCGCAATGCTGAGGGATTGAAAAAGTGCGATCAGGAGCCGGTCCCACCCAGAACCACGCCAATGGTCCGAATGATGATTTTCAGGTCGAGCCAGATGCTCCAATTGTCGATGTAGGTAACGTCGAGCGAGACATAGGTGTCGAACGAGGGATCGCGCCGTGCCTGAACCTGCCACAGGCCGGTGATGCCAGGGGTGACGTCGAGGCGGCGCAGATGACTGAGTTTGTACTCGCGCACCTCGCTGGCGATGGGTGGCCTTGGCCCGACGACGCTCATTTCCCCGCGCAGGACATTGAAGAACTGGGGCAGTTCGTCGAGCGAATACTTGCGGAGAATTGCGCCGACCCGGGTGACTCGAGGATCGTTGGAGATCTTGAACAAGACGCCGTCGCGTTCGTTCAGGTGCATGACTTCTGCGCGCCGATCTTCGGCATCGCGCACCATGGTTCGGAATTTGGTGCATCGGAAGACGCGGCCACGTTTTCCGATGCGATCGGAGAAATAGAATACCGGGCCCTTTGAATCCAATTTCACGGCGATTGCGATAACCAGCAAGACCGGAGCCAATAGAAGAATCGCCAAGCTGGAAAACGCAATATCGAGCAACCGCTTCAGCAAAAGTCCGACCTCTGGCACCTGGCCACAGTGGAGCGAAATTGTCGGAAATTGCCCAATATATTCAATGGGGCTGTTCCACGCCAATCCGTCGTACATGTCTGGCACCACGCGTAGGTCAACGCCGTGGATGCGCGCTTGTTCCAGCGCTTCTTGAACGACTCCCCTGTCGCACGGCGTGGTGAAGAAAATCTCGTCCACGAAGTGCTTCCTGGCATGTTGAAAAAGCCTGTCTAGAGTTCCGACCACGTCCCCGGAGGTGGATGTCAACCGGGAGCTGGAACCTGGAAAATCGATGAACCCCTTAAAAGTGTATCCCAAGTGCCGGATGCTTTCCATGTGGTGGCGGAGGGCATGGGCCTCGGAGCCGGTTCCGACGATGAGCACGTTGCGGGTGCCTACACCGCGGGCATATTGCCGATAGAGCATGATGCGGTAAACGAAGCGCCGAAGGCTGAGGAGGACCGTCACAAGAGCGAGAGTAATGAGAACGATGCTGCGCCGGATGTCGTAAGCGTGGAGCAGGTATAACGTGGCGGTCAGCAGGAGGCCGGACATCAAGCAAGCCTGGACACTGAGTTTCTGCTCATGCAGGATTCCGGTCAGCGACGCAGGAGAGTACAACCGCAGGCTACGGCTGATCACAATGAGCGAAATCATGAAACCGCACAATAAAGCCAGGAGAATGCTCATCGACCGGCCGGGGATCAGGGTTCCAGCCAAAAATCCCTTGACCCCTGCCACGGGTCCGCTATGTGTCGCATAGAGGGTAGAAAACATGGCGGCCGCCACGATGGTAATCACATCCAGGACCATCCATGCTTTAACGCTCTTACGCGAACTGTGTTTTGTATTATTCTCAATGCCAACCGTCCCGTCCGAGGGAAGGGGGACAGAAGATGAAACTCTTTGCCAAAATTGCGATGTCGCCATATCTGTTCTATACCTCAAAACGCTCAAAGTGCATTGGAAGAGATTGGTCGAACTTACAACCCGGGGCTAGAGCAAGCAATAAAAACAGAAATTCTTGATGCGCAACGACTTCCTTGCAGGTTTGGATGCGCGATTTTCGATACAGGATGGTCTTCGGCGAGAAACTTCTAACCTGAACTGCCTGCCGTGGATCGACAAGTCCGATTGAAATTCAGCTGCATAATGAATCGTCCGAAGGGCCGACGCCCGCAATCACAGACGCGCTTTGTTTTCTTGGACAACGGTGTCCAAAGGATCCGCAGAGAAAAAAACTGCCCAGGAAGCGCAAAATAAACAAAAATAGCAAGGACGCCGAACTCGCCCCAGTCAATTCACCCTGAATCAATGACCTACCTATGATACCAAACACGCCCCCAAGAAAGAAGTACAATCCCTCTGGCGGATGATCTCCTCGCAAACCATCTTCAGCGCCAGCGCTATTCTCTTCTAATAAGGATGGCTCGGAACGGCAGACCAAGGCAAGAAAAATCGTACTTCGCCCTGGTTACTAGATGATTAATAGCCTAATCCGCTGGTAACCGATAAGCGTCAAGTGCAAGGAACTGCTGTATATGAGGGTCGGGAGAAGCCATGAAGTCCCGAACCGTCCCGAAGAAACTGGCACGACCTTGGTGGAGGAAAAGGACCATGTCGGCCAACCGCTCGGCGAAGCGCATGTCGTGGGTGACGACAATACTGGTGAATCCCAGCTTTTGTTTCAGGCGCTGGATGAGGTCGCCGAGGCGGCGGGCAATGATGGGATCGACCATGGTGGTGGGCTCGTCGTAGAGCACCACTTCCGGCTGCGAAGCGAGGGCGCGGGCGATGGCTACGGCCCGTTTGCGCCCGGTGGACAAGCTGGCCGGAAAGGCATCGGCGACATCTTCCGCGCCTACGAGTCCGATCAATCCATCCACCATCTTCTGCAATTCGTCTTCTTCCATGCCTCCGCGCTCGCGCAATGAAAACGCCACGTTTTCGCGGACGCTGAGTGAATCGAAGAGGGCGCCATTCTGAAACACCATGGTGACGCGCTTGCGGATGGCCTGGATGCCGTCTTCGCTGAGGCCGACCAGTTCTTTGCCTTCGACACGCACGGAACCGGAGTCGGGCGCCAAAAAGCCCATAAGAATGCGCAGGGCAACCGATTTGCCTACACCGCTGCGACCCAGGATGCAGAGGGTCTGTCCTCGGCCGACCGAAAAGCTTACGTCCTCGAGCACCGAGCGGCCATCGAAAGAGATGCTGACATGGCTGAAGCAGATGATGGGCTGTGGATGCGCGGCCGAAGTAGGGGCAGGCTGCTGCACTCCGGCGCCAATCTCTGCCAAGACAGCGGAGAACTCCGGATTGGTGGGATAGTCGGGGGTGAAGGAGTCGTCGGGCATGGTGGAACCAGATTACGCGATGGGAGCGGTGCGGTGTCCCTCGGCCAGACGAAGGTCCGCCGGGGCGTTGACGTTGAGGAACCAGCGAACGGGCGGCAAGCCGCGCGGGTCCACAATTTGGCCGGGTTGAACGGCCTTCTCCACGGCTATCACGGTCACGGGCTGGCCCAGATCCGCTGCCGCAGCCAGAAATCCGGAATAGCAACCAGCGCGGCCAGAGGCGAGTTCCAATTCCAATACCGGCAGTGCCTCCCGGTCAACCACAACAGGAAAGGTCTGCGCGAACCCGTTCAGCGATGCAACGGTGACGATTCGGCCTGTCACTCTCGCATGGTGCAGCAGGTATCGGATGAGTGAGGCCGGCAACAAGGGCAAATCGACCGGGACAAAAACAGCCCTGCGTGCAGTGCAGGAGCGAAGGGCTGTACAGACGCCCGTCAGCGGTCCCCGGCCAGGCTCGGAGTCGTCCACGACGGGGGCAAAGCCAGAGAGGGCGGACCGGGCGCCGGCGATAGTGGCCGACAGCCCGGCTTCACGCAAAAGGGCAAGTGCATGTTCCAGCAGAGGACGGCCGCAAAACGGAACCAGCGCCTTGTCGACACCCATGCGGGTTGACCGGCCTCCGGCCAGGACGAAACCAACAGCGTCCGAAAGGCCGGGGACAGAGCTCAATCGCCCGCCTCCTCCAGGAACCGAATCAGCGATTCGATGCCGAGCTCAAAGTTTTTGAGGTGGAACTTCTCGTTGGGCGCGTGCAGGTTGTCGTCGGGCAGTCCGAAGCCCATCATGACGCTGGGCAGGCCAAGATGGTGGGCAAATTCGCCCACGATGGGGATGGAGCCGCCGGAACGGATAAAGACCGTCTCCTTTCCCCACACTTCGAGCAAGGCACGCGTAGCGGCCTGGATGTAGGGATTGTCGACGGGAATGAGGCAGGGGTCGCCGGAATGAATCAGGCGAACCTGGACATCGACACCTGCCGGCGCAAGTTCGGCGACAAAGTTCTTGTAGAGCGCGAAGCTCTTGGAGGGGGACATGCCGGGAACCAGGCGCATGGAGACTTTGGCGACTGCCTTGGCAGGAATGACTGTTTTGGCGCCAGCGCCGGTAAAGCCGCCGCGGATGCCGTGCACGTCGAGCGTGGGGCGTGCCCATGTCCGTTCAAGTACCGTGTATCCAGCCTCTCCGACCAGTTGCCGAGCGCCGACTTCGGCGATACGGTACTGCTCCTCATTGAAGGGCAGGCTGTGCCAGGCGGCGAGCTCCTCGGGGCTGGGAGGCAGAATGTCGTCGTAGAAGCCGGGGATGAGAATGTGGCCTTCCTCGTCTTTGAGGCCGGCCAGAATCTGGGCCGTGGCGATGAAGGGATTGGGTGCGGCGCCGCCATACATGCCGGAGTGAAGGTCGGTGCGGGCGCCTTGGACCTCGATTTCGGTGTAGATCATGCCGCGCAAACCGACGCACAAGGTGGGCAGTCCGGGGGCGAACATCTCGGTGTCGGAAACGAGGGCAAAATCGGCGGCCAGTTCGGGAGGCTTGGACGCAACATAGGCCGAGATGCCCTCTCCGCCCACTTCCTCTTCACCTTCCAGCAATACCCGCACATTCAAGGGCAGTTTGCCGTGGGATGCCATGAGCGACTCTAAAGCCTTGATGTGCATATACATCTGGCCCTTGTCGTCCACCGCGCCGCGGGCGTAGAGATTGCCGTCGCGCTCGGTGGGCTCGAAAGGCGGAGAGATCCACTCTTCTAACGGTTCAGCCGGCTGAACGTCGTAGTGTCCATAGGAAAGCATGGTGGGCTTGCCTTCGGCGTGCAACCAGTCGGCATAGACCAGCGGGTGTCCGTCGGTCTCGATGATGCGGACATTTTCCATGCCGATGCGGGACAGTTCCGCGGCCAGGACCTCGGCCGCAAAGTGGCAATCGCCCCGGTGCTCGGGAAGCGTGGAAACCGACGGAATGCGCAGCAGGGCCTTCAATTCATGCAAAAAGCGGGGGTGGTTCTGGCGTGCGTAGGAAACTGCGGATGAAGACATGCAAGCGCTCCTCTGAAGGATTGTGTTGCAACCACATGGAAAGTATAGGCGTTCGGAGCGGAACCGGGGGTGAAAGTACCCCGCGAAACCGCACGGTTTCCAACCGGTGCTGGCGGTTTTGACTTGACAATGAAGGTTTCGTGGACAGGCATGGCTGGCTTCCGCACTATCCGAAACAGGATTGCCCATTTCGCTTTTGCGACAGGCAGATTTGTTTAGAAGAACGAGAATGCAAGCCTTTTTTCTTCTATCGGCCGTTTCTTTGTCCTCGCCAATGTGGCTCGCAGTGGTTCATTCAGGGCGATCGCAGGGGCTGGGCCCGGAGAGGCTGTATTATGGCCGGATCGACATCTTCTGAATCTTCAGCGCTCACTCGGCCGACACCAGCCGCATTCCGATGAGAAATGCCGAAAATCGGATGCTGTCGAGATTTCTGCAAGTCGCACGCCGCCGAATGTTCCCGAACCACGCGCTCAGCGGGCGGTACCGCATAAAGTCGGTGCCAGTGGCGCTTTAGAGAGCGATCCGCTGGGACAGAGGGTCATTCGGGGGACAGCGGCGCCTTCGGGCGTTAGTAGCGGCCCACCGCCGGATCGACCTCTGTGGACCAGGCATCGATGCCGCCACGGAGGGACTGCGCCTGCTCAAATCCCTGGTTGCGCAGCCAGGTGGTGACATTCATGGAGCGAACGCCGTGGTGGCACATGATCACCACCCGCTTGTCGGGATCCAGTTCCTGGTGGGCCCGGACCGGGACCTCGCCCATGGGCATGGAGACGCTGCCGTCGATGCGCGCAGTGGCGAACTCCCACGGCTCACGCACGTCAATGAGTTGGATTTTGCCTTGGCGAAAGAGTGGAGCGGCCTCGGAGGGGGCGATTTCGTAATCCAGCATGTCTTCAGTGTACAGAGATCGGAGGTCGGAGGGCATCTTTGGTAACGTTCAGCGCTGAGCAGAAGTGGGCAGTAACCAAAGTGCACCCGGCGCTACGCTGAGGATTACCTTCTGAAACACCAAATGCTCCTTTGTGGCTCGACCAAGGGTGATCGAACGCGATTCACTGCAGGAGTTGTCTTGCGAGGAAAAAGGGCGTGCCTCAGCGGCGCTCGGCTTCATTGAGACGTGTTTTTGCATGGAAAGGGACGAGAGCATGCTTTTGAACCTCAGCCGCCACTCAGAGTCCCTGGATCACAAGAAGCTCACTTCATTGAAGCGCATCGGCATCTTTGCCGCGGTGGGTCTGCTGCTGATCCTGTTGACGGGCAACACCTTGGTGTTGAGACACCATCTGAACGTCCAGATTGAGAATCAAGCTTGGGTTAGCCACACGCGCCAGGTGTTGCTGGAGTTGGAACGAACCGAATCGCTGCTCAAGGACACCGAAAGCGGCCAGCGCGGCTTTCTGTTGACCGGAAACCCCGAATACCTCGAGTCCTATAACGTGGCCGTCTCGCAGGTCATGCCCCACATCGACGGGCTGGCCAAGTTGACCGCCGACAATCCCCTCCAGTTGGCCCGCATTCCCGAACTGCGCAGCCTGGCCCAGGCCAAGCTCGACGAACTGGCCAACACCATCTCCCTCTACAAGGCAGGCCAGTTCGCCGGGGCCCAGTCCCTGGTGCAGTCCGACGCGGGACTGGCGGAGATGAACCGCATCCGCATGTACTTCGAGCAGATGCAACTGGAAGAAACCGCCCTGATCGACTCGGAAAGAGCCAAGGTGGAAAGGAGCATCCGTGTCACCGTCTTCTCGATCTATCTGGCCAGTTTCCTCACCGGCGCGATCCTGATCGGTCTGGCGTATCTGATTCTTCTGGAAATCAAGCACCGCGAAACCTACCTGGACGAGATATGGAAGCGCGAAGAGTGGTACCGGGTGACGCTCAACTCCATCGGCGATGCCGTCATCTGCACGGACGCCGAGGGAAAGATCACCTTACTGAACCTGGTGGCGGAACGCTTGACCGGCTGGTCGCTGCAGGATGCGATCGGCAAGTCGATGGCCGAAGTTTTCCGAATCGTGGACTCCGTCACCCGCGCCACCCTCCCCGATCCAATGGACGACGCCATCGAGCTCAATCGGACCGGCCATCTGCCGGCCAACTGCATTCTGATCCGGCGGGATGGGTGCGAGATCTTCATTGAAGACTCGGCCGCCCCCATCCACAATCGCGAGAAGAAGATTACCGGATCGGTGATTGTCTTCCGGGACGTGAGCAAGGCCAGGTCGCTGGCGGAGCTGGTCGTCCATGCCTCGCAACATGACCCGCTCACCGGCTTGCCCAATCGATTGCTGCTGAACGACCGCCTGGGAATGGCCATTGCGCTGGCCAAGCGCCACCGGGGCCAGGCTGCCGTGATTTTCCTGGATCTGGACGGATTCAAGCACATCAACGATTCCCTTGGCCACCTGACCGGCGACAAGCTGCTGCTATCCGTGGCCGGCCGCTTGAAAGAGCACATCCGCACCCCGGACACGGTGAGCCGCCAGGGCGGCGACGAATTCGTGCTGCTGCTGCAGGACGTGCGGAAGCCGGAAGACGCAGCCATCACCGCGAGGCGTGTGCTTGAGGCGGTGTCGAAGGTGCACATCGTCGACGGCCACGAGTTGTTTGTCACGGCGAGCCTCGGCGTCAGCATGTATCCGGACGACGGCCCGGATGCCGAGACGCTGATGATGAACGCTGACACGGCGATGTACAGCGCCAAGGAAAACGGCCGCCAATGCTGCAGGTTCTTTACCCCGGCCATGAATGTCCGCGCGGTGGAGCGGCAATCCGTGGAAGAGGACCTGCGGCAAGCCCTGGAGCGGAATGAACTGTCGCTCCACTACCAGCCCAAGATCGATCTGCAGACGGGAGCCATTATCGGGGCCGAAGCGCTGCTGCGCTGGGCGCATCCGACCCGAGGCTCGGTGCCTCCGCTCCAGTTCATTCGCATTGCGGAAGACTCCGGGTTGATTCTGCCTATCGGCGCCTGGGTGCTGCGAGAGGCATTCAAGCAAGCCTGCGCCTGGGTCGGCCAGGGGCTACCGGCAATCACCATGGCCGTGAATGTGTCGGCGGTGCAGTTTCGAGACGAGGACTTTCTCGAAGACATGTTTGCCGTTCTGGCAGAAACCGGAATGGACCCTGGATCGGTGGAGCTGGAGCTGACCGAGAGCGTACTGATGCATGAGCCGGAGCAGGCTGCATCGATTTTGCAGAAGCTGAGGGACAAGGGAATCGTGGTGTCGGTGGACGATTTCGGCACCGGGTACTCCAGCTTGAGCCGCCTGAAGAGATTTCCAATCGACACGCTTAAGATCGATCAATCGTTTGTCCACCAACTGCGGGACAACCCCGACGATGCGGCCATTGTCACCGCCATCATCAGCATGGGCCGCAGCCTCAACCTGCGGGTCATTGCCGAGGGCGTTGAAACGGGCGAGGATCTTTCATTTCTGAAAGAGCATGAGTGCGACGAGGCTCAAGGGTTCTTCTTCAGCAAACCCGTTCCAGCTGTGGAGTTTGCCACGCTGCTGAGGAAATGGCCGATGAAGAGGGGCGGAAAGGTGGGGCTGGATGTGGAACTGGTTTGAAAGGGCTCGTGCGGCGACATTATGAGAAGCCTTGCCGAATTTGTCCCCGCAGTCCCGCAATGAATCAGGAAGCGTCAATTCCCAGCGACGGGATTCAGAGCCAACTCGATTGTCCGCAACGGCAGCAGCAGCGACAAGGACGCATCCGGCAATGGAATCGCCCCATAACCGGCGTACCATTGCGTCACGTGCTCGTTCTTGGCATCGATCAGAATTGCGACGCCCCCGACCTGAGTAGCAGCCAAGAGGCACCGCCTGCCCGCCGCAAGCAGAAGCTGGCCACCCAGTCCTTGTCCCTGGGCCCTGCAATCAACGGCCAGACGGGCCAGTCGGAAAACCGGCACTTCGTAGCGCGCCAGTCGTCGCCGAGTGCTTTCCGGTGTTCGATCGTAGGCAAGAGAACCCGGGCTCAAAGTGTAGTAGCCAAGAATCGTGTTCCCATCCCCATCGTCGATGGCGAGGAAGGTCTTCGACCCACCCAGGTCGTGACTCTTGCGCGCATGGAGTCTCAGGAATTCATTGAGTGCCGGCTCTCCGCAATCGAAGGATGCCCTGTCGTGCTGCTTGCCGATGGGTACTTCGCGCCACGCACCGGTCTTCACGGCCGGCGCTGTTCTGCGAGGGCCCTGGCTGCGGCAATAAGTTTTGCGTTGGGCTCAGGTGGATTTTCCAGCAGGTTCAGAACCAGGAGGCTGTCCCGCTCCGATAGCTGCACTCGCTCGGAGGCACGAATGACTTCCTGAGCGGCGAGCACAGCCGAGCGTACCACGAATCCGGTCAGATCTGTGTTCTGAATCGCCACGGCCCGGAGCAGGGTCGCCTTGTCTTTGGCGCGCACCCGGACTGACATGCGGCTGTTTTCTTCAATTGCCACTCTGGGCATGGGGCACCTCCGCGGCTGTACGTATTGAAAGCGTACAGTCGATGCCAATGGCAAGTCAAATGGCCCAAAACTGGCCGCGGCAGCCGGAAACGGGCATCCACAGTATCCTTACAACAGATGCCTCCTATTCTCAACGCGCAATCAGTGACCAAGCAGTTCGGCGCCAAGCCGCTGTTCAAGAACATTTCTCTTACCGTGGAAGACGGCGACCGCATCGGGCTGATCGGGCCCAACGGCGCCGGGAAGTCAACGCTGCTGGCGCTTTTGGCTGGGCAGGTGGAGCCGGACTCCGGCGAACTGGCTGTGCGGAAACGGGCCCGCGCCGCCTATGTGCCGCAGGATTCCCGCTTTGCCGAGGGCCTCACCATCCGCCAGGTGCTTGAAACCGCGCTGGCCGCCGCCCACGTGAACGAGTCGGAACGCGAGGGGAGGCTGCGGGAGCTGACGGGCCGCGCCGGCTTTGCCGACCTGAATGCCGAGGCCTGCCGTCTGAGCGGGGGATGGCGCAAGCGGCTGGCCATTACCGAAGCCCTGGTGATCGAGCCCGAAGTAATGCTGCTGGATGAGCCTACCAATCATTTGGACCTTGCCGGGATCGAGTGGCTGGAAGAGCTGCTGCGCGCGGCGTCGTTTGCCGTGGTCACGGTGAGCCACGACCGCTACTTCCTTGAAAGCACGTCGAGCCAGATCGTGGAGTTGAACCGCGTTTTTGCGGATGGGCTGTTCCGCGTGAAGGGCACGTTCAGCCGGTTTCTGGAAGAAAAGCAGGCCTATCTGGAGTCGCAGAGCCGCCAGCAGGAGAGCCTGCGCAACGTGGTCAAGACCGAGATCGAGTGGCTGCGGCGTGGGCCCAAGGCGCGGACCACCAAATCGAAGGCCCGCATCGACTCGGCCAACGAGATGATCGGGCAGTTGGCGGAGATGAACTCCCGCACCACGGTCACCACCGCAGGGATCGACTTCGAGGCCAGCCAGAGGAAGACCAAGCGGCTGGTGGAGTTCACCGACGTGGCCTGCGACGTGCCGGCAGGCGAGTCGCCGGACGAGCCGGGCAAGATGGTGCCGGCGCGGCGGCTGTTTACCGGACTGAACTTCATTCTGACGGCGGGTATGAAAGTGGGTCTGGTCGGGCCCAACGGAAGCGGCAAGACGACGTTCCTGCGGCTGCTGCGCGGGGAGATCGAGACGGCCGAGGGCAGCATTCGGCGGGCCGAAGCGCTGAAGCTGGTGTATTTCAGCCAGATGCGCGAGTTGGACGAGAACCTGACCTTGCGGCGCGCGCTGGCTCCGGAGGGCGACGGCCTGAACTATCAGGGACGGATTGTGCACGTTGCCAGTTGGGCGGCCCGGTTCCTGTTTACCAGCGAGCAACTGAACCAGCCGGTAAAAAACCTGAGCGGCGGCGAGCGGGCGCGTGTGCTGATTGCCAAGCTGATGCTGGAGCCGGCCGACGTGCTGCTGCTGGACGAGCCGACCAACGATTTGGATATTCCCACACTGGAGATTCTGGAAGAGAATCTGCTCGAGTTTCCGGGCGCGCTGGTGCTGGTGACGCACGACCGTTATCTGCTGAACCGGGTTGCCTCGACCGTTCTCGGCCTGGACGGCAAGGGACATACCGGCAGGTTTGCCGACTACGCGCAGTGGGAAGACTGGCTTCAAGAGCAGAGCGATGCCGAGCAGGACAAGGGAGCGCGGCGGGCGGACGGCTCCAGCACCGGGCAACAGACCGGGAGCGCAGCGGCGCAATCGGCGAGCGGCAAGAAAAAGCTGTCGTACCTGGAAGCGCGCGAGTTTGCGGCAATCGAGCAGAAGGTGGAAGTGTCGGACGAGCGGCTGGCCAAGGCCCGCGACCATGTGGAGCATCCGGATGTGGCGATCAACGCCACGTTGCTGCAGGAAGCGCTGGCTGAACTAGACGCAGCACAGCATGAGAACGACGCCCTCTACGCCCGCTGGGCCGAGTTGACCGAAAAGGCCGGCTAGAAATATTCCCTCAGCTTGATCGTAAAGCGGGTGTAGGATTGGTTGTCGCTGGCGGGCGTTTGGAGGGTATATCCAGTGGGTACTGGACGCCGCCTGCGAAGCGGTCGAGTGGCCTTACCAGCCATTAGGGTTCGATTCCCTTGCCCTCCGGACGGCGCTCGACCTTAAGTTTGAACAGGTTTCGTTTATGTGTTACTATCTCTGCAGCTTCGCAGGCGGCGTCCGGTCAAACTGGATACCCATGAATACAAAAGCCCCGGATTGGTAACCCGGGGCTTTTGTATTTGAAATTGAAAGAGAATCGAACCTCAAACCGCGCAATAGACGGATCCCCTTCCGGGCGGTCTACCGTACACAGAGAAAGCGAATTCCGGCCATGCCAAGGGCAAAGATGAATCCATAACCGAAGCTTTCAAGCCGAACCGTTTGCTTGCCTTTGCGGCGCAGCAGAGCACCGAGCTTTGCCATCGCCAGGCCGGTCAGCATTGGACTGACGATCAGGCTGATGCCATGGAATCTGGCTGGGTGGAAGATCGGGTGCGGAAAGACATAAACGCTCGCCAAGCCGGAAAGCACCCCCAAAATCAGATAACCGGCGGAAGCCAGTACAGGTGGGAATTCGCTTGTTTCCTCAGAGATTTTCCCGATGCCGCGAACAACAAGCGCGCACAGAGATTCAAGGAAAACTTGAAAGATAGCTTCAACCAACAGTTCTGCCAGACCAGCAAGAAGCGCCCCTACTAGTTCTTCCATATCCCGCCATGGTACCGGACAGGGCTAAAGTCTTCACCTCCAGCCGTCCCGCAAACTACCCCGGCCTGCTTTTTTGAACCCGCTCAGCCCCGCCCGCCGCAATCTCTTCAAAGCTGGTATCGAGCCGCTCGAAGACATCCCATCGCGAAACACCCAGCCTGGCCGCAACCTCGTCGAGAACCAGAAGCTCCAGGGCCGCCTCGCGTTTGCCTTTCCAGAGCTTGTCGGCCAGGGCAACCACCAGCTCTTCGAAACTGACAGCGGGCAGGCTCCAAGCGCCATGTCCATGGGAGGCGCAGCAGCGGGCCACTTCAGGCTCAATCCCGTGCGCCAGAAGCAGCGCCTGCCCGGCATGCTGGTGCGCCGCCCCGCTTTCGGAGAACTCCTTCGAGTGCAGCGTCTTTCCGGCATCATGGAGCACCGCGCCGAGTTCGACGATGCGGGAGTCGAAGGGGACGCCAAGAGCCTGTAGCTCCGACATGAGCCGGTCGGCAGCTTCTGCGACCAGTTGGGCATGACGGATCAGGCGGTCCGGCGCTCCGAGCTGCTTGAGCAATTCATAGGCTTCGTTTCTGTCTTTCAGCATGGGTTATGAGTCCTTGCGATGAGCCCAATTCTCTTGCTTTGCCCGCAAAAACTATGTCGCAGGGATGAACAACGATTGACTTCTACCATACGCCAAGGCATCGCAAGCGACCGAAGGGACCTGGACCTTCGGGTCCCAGCGATGGGTCGGAGGGAGCAAGGGCCTGAAGGCCCATGCTCCCTCCGACCCATTCTCCTGCGGATCTGAAAGCCACTGCACTGTCTGCCGTTTCTCCCTTGATAACGGTATCAGCTATAATCACGCGGCGAAAGGTTGGGGCATTTACGATGCGGCTGAATCGATTTATAGTGTCAATTCTCGTTCTTTTCCTGGGGTGCGCAACATTGGCAAAGGCGGCACAGGAACCGGTCAATCCTCATGCGACGCCCGAGGCGCGGGCGCTGCTTGCCTATCTGAATTCCATCTCCGGCAAGGGGATCGTTACCGGGCAACACAACTACCCCAATGTGGGCGCGCGCTGGACCGACATGGCCTACGACCTGACGGGCAAATACCCAGGGCTGTACGGTCAGGATTTCGGCTTCAGCGGAGGCGAGGACAAGGACTCGGTGCTGTCGCGGCCGGCCATGGTTGAAGAGGTGAAGCGGCAGTGGCAGAATGGGGCGATCATCGCGCTTACCTGGCACGAGGTGCGGCCCACCGACGACGAGCCGGTGACTTTCCGCGAGAGCGTGCAAGGCAAGCTTACCGACTACGAGTGGAAGCAACTGCTGACGCCCGGCACCCCGCTGAATCTGCGCTGGTGCGCCCAGGTGGACGTGGTGGCCGGCTATTTGCGGCAGTTGCGCGACGCACATGTGCCGGTATTGTTCCGCGCTTATCACGAGATGAACGGCGGCTGGTTCTGGTGGGGCGGACGTCCGGGCAAGGATGGCTCCGCGGCGCTTTACCGGATGATCTACGACCGTTTTGTGAACGTGCACCACCTGGACAACCTGGTGTGGGTGTGGAACGTGAATGCACCGAATGCGGATTGGCCGCCGATTGCGCAGTATTATCCTGGCGCGCAGTACGCCGACGTGGTGTCGATGGACATCTACGGCGAATTCAAGCAGGACTACTACAACAGTGTGCTGGCATTGGCGGCGGGCAAGCCGATCGCCTTGGCCGAGGTGGGCGCTCTACCTAGCGTCGAAGTGCTGAACAAGCAGCCGCTGTGGACCTACTTCATGTGCTGGAGCGAGATTGTTCGCACCTCCAACACGCCTGAGGCTGTGAATGCTGTTTACCACGCCCCGCAGGCCTTGAATCGCGACGATGTTCGGTTGGCCGGACCGATGGAGGCGATACGCAAGGCCACCGCCGGCCAGCCTGCCGCGCCTGTGCCGGTTTCGCGCGATGCCAGTGCCGAGGCCAAGGCACTGCTGGCCCAACTGCAAGGCGCTCCAAGCAGCGGCGCGATGAGCGGGCAGCAGAACGCTGGGACCGCTCCGGGGGCGGCAACCGCAGCGGTGGCGCAAGCAGCAGGCAGGCAGCCGGCGATCTTTTCCAGCGATCTGCCTGGGGGCGCAGAAGCCCGCAAGGCGGTGATCGCAGAGGCGCTGAAGGCTCATGCCAACCATGCCGTGGTGAGTCTGAACTGGCGTCCCGCATTGCCCATGGACCAGGCAACCGGCGCGCCCAAGGACCCGCTGACGGAGTTTGAGTGGAACGAACTGCTGACTCCCGGCAGCGACTTGAACAAGTTGTGGCTGGCGCAGGCGGATGCAGCAGCGTCAGCGCTCAAGGAGTTGGAAAAAGCAGGGGTACCGGTGCTGTGGAACCCGTATCCTGAGTCGAATGGGAAAGCGTTCTGGTGGGCCGGACGCAAGGGCGTTCATGGTTCTGCGGAGCTCTATCGCCAACTCTTCGAGCGCCTGGTGAACCACGACGGATTGCACAACCTGGTGTGGGTGTGGGAGGCGGCGGAGCCGGGCTTCCGTCCCGATGCCGCAGGCGCGGTGACCGACTACTTCCCTGGCCTGCTTTACGCGGACGCGGTGGAGATCCGGGTGAGCCGGCTCGATCCCTGGGCTCCGGCCGATCGCTTCCTGGGCGAAATTGCTACCGGAAAGCCGATCGGGGTCG
This sequence comes from uncultured Occallatibacter sp., assembly GCA_964560845.1. Lineage (GTDB taxonomy): Bacteria > Acidobacteriota > Terriglobia > Terriglobales > Acidobacteriaceae > Telmatobacter. Next base: position 26,963 of record CAZLMY010000075.1, read on the forward strand.
ATCTTACGGGCGATGTTCCGCAGGCGGAAGCATTGACAGGACGAGGCGGGTGGGCGTGGTTTGTCATCGCGCCACGGGCGGCGGCGCCCGAGGCTGCAGAGGCGCTGCGCAAACTCTATGCAGATGGGCATGTTGCTTCGTTGTCGCTAAAGCAGTAAACGATTTGGAACTGTGGCGAACCTGGGTGCTTTTCGGGTCCCCGAGGTGGGACCCGGGGCGCCGGGCAGAAGAGCTGAGCGGATCCGGCCGAGCGGCAATTGCTAAACTGTCGCAATCCCCCTACAATGGAAGAGAAGAATTGCAGGAAAGGTCTGTCCAGAGCGATGC
>CAZLMY010000076.1:0-26371 GCA_964560845.1 uncultured Occallatibacter sp.
GTCCTTTCGGGCGACTGGTTCACGGTAGCAGGCCAAGTTCTTTGCCGCGTTGCACGGCCTGGGTGCGGCGTGCGGCTCCCAGCTTGTCGAAGGCCCGGGCACAGTGGGTCTTGACGGTATTTTCAGAAACGAAAAGCTGCGTGGCAATCTCCCGGTTGCTGAGGCCGTGAGCCACCAGAGCGAGGATTTCGAGCTCGCGCGCCGTGATGCCGAGCGTCTGCTGGCGGGCGGCATTGGGCGCGAAAGGCTCGAGGGCGCGGGTTTCCGCGGCGACCTGCACTTCCCGCACTACAACCGTCTCCCGTGTTGTTTCCCGGCCGCGCGTGATCCTGAGGCCGAGCCAGATGCCGAAGGTCGCGAAGAGGATGGCGACAAGCCCACCGTAGAGCTCGATGGAGTGCTCGATGACCACGAAGCGGTATTCGCTGTATTGAAGAGCGGCAATGAGGAGGCCGCCCACGAGACCGAAGATGAGAACGTGGCGCTTCATGATCGGGTTGTCGAGAAGTATAACGGAGACAGCGAGAAAAGTGGGTCGCGGCCAGAAAATAGAAGGGCCGGGCCCCGATGCCCCGGGCCCCTGTCACATCGGTACTGCCGGCGAGTCCGATACACTACTTTTAAGAACCCCTGCGGCGATTCCTGGCATCCATTAAGGGCAGCCATCTTTCTGGCAGAAACGTACTTCAGCGAGTTGAATCACCTTGATTTTGTTCAAAAGTTCTAGCAAGAGCACGAACTGTCTCTGTGTCCGCGGCCCGCAGTTGGGTCTTGCGGCACTGTGCGTGGCGCTGCTGGCTCCGGCGGGATCGGGAGCGCAGGCGCCGCCCAGCTTCAATGCCGGCCCTACTGCATCCAGCTTTCAAGGCAGCGTGGCCACCGGCGACGCCACCGCTCAAGCCGTCGATCTCACCCTGGATGAAGCCATTCAAAGGGGATTGAAAACCAATCTCGGCATCATCCTCAGCGGCACCCAGACGGCGGCGGTGCGCGGCCAGCAGTTCAGCCAGTTGCAGTCCTTGCTGCCCTCCGTCGACGGCAGCTTGAAAGACTCCGTCATGCAGACGGATCTGCCCGCTGAGGGTCTGCGCATTCCCGGCTTTCCCACCATCATCGGGCCGTTCGGCTTCCAGGACCTGCGGGCTTCGCTCAGTTGGACGCTGGTTGACCTGGGCGCGCTGCACAACTACCTGGCGGCCCGGCACAACTTTGCCGCGGCCCAGCTTTCGGCCGGCGACGCGCGGGAACTCGTGGTGCTGACGGTGGGCAATGCCTACCTGCTGGCTCTGGCTGACGAGACCCAGGTCGGCAGCGTTCAAGCGCAAGTCGCCACATCCAAGGTCTCGCTTGACCAGGCGCAGGCCAACCACCAGGCCGGCACCGCGCCGCTGCTGGATGAGTTGCGGGCGCGGGTGGATTATCAGACCCTCCAGCAGCAACTGATCGTGGCCCAGAATTCTTTGGCCAAAGACAAACTGGCGCTGGCGCGGACCATCGGCCTGCCCCTGGCGCAGAGCTTCAATCTCAGCGAAAAGGCGCCCTATGCGGCCTTTGACCAGCTCGACGTGGATGCCACCATCAAACAGGCGCACGCCAACCGCAAAGATCTGGCGGCCATGCTGGAGCAGACCAAGGCCGTGGAAGAGCAGCGCAAGGCAGTGAAGGCCGAGCGCCTGCCCACGCTGAAGTTCGAGGGCGACTACGGCGATATCGGCGTGAATCTCACCCATTCGCACGGCACCGGCGACGCCACGGGAACCCTCAGTGCGCCGCTGTTCCGGGAATACGGAATACGCGGCGATGCCCAGGTGGCGCAGGCGCAGCTCGATACCCAGCGGGCGCAGATGAGCGACAAGCAGGCCCAGGTGGACTCCGATGTCCGCGACGCCCTGCTCGACATCGCCACCGCGCAAAAGCTGGTTGAAGTTGCCCGCAGCAGCGCGGAACTGGCCAGCGAGGCGCTCAACGAGGCGCAGCAGCGCTATGCCAACGGAGTCAGCGACAACCTGGCGGTCAGCCAGGCCGAGCAGTCCGTGGCGCAGGCGAACAATCAATATGTGTCCAGCCTCTACCGGCACAATGTAGCCAAGCTCAGCTTGGCCCGTGCCTTGGGCGCAGGACAGAACTACAAGAGCTATTTGGGAGGAAAGTAAACGTGGCGGATTCAACAGCAACTCCAGTGCAACCCGAGTCGGCAGAGACCGAAATCGAACAGCCGAAGACGCGGCGCAGGGGCATTATCGTAGTCGTGCTCGTCCTGCTCGCGCTGGTTGCAGCCGGGCTGTGGTGGCGCTCCACCTTTACCGAGGACACCGACGACGCGCAGATCAACGGCCACCTGATCCAGGTCAGCTCGCGCATCGGCGGCCAGGTGCTGAAGGTCGATGTCGATGAGAACCAGGTGGTCAAGGCCGGCGACGTGATTGCCGAGCTCGATCCCCGCGACTACCAGGTTGCCGTCGAGAATGCGCAGGCAGCTCTGGCCAGCGCACAGGCTGCGGCTTCGGTTGCCAACGTGACCGTGCCCATCATCACCACCAACACCGGCAGCAACCTGGCTTCGGCCGGGGCGGACTTGAGCGGTTCCCGCGCCCAGGTGGAGCAGGCCGAGCAGCAGTTGCAGGCGGCCCACGCGCGCGTGGCGCAGGTGCAGGCCAACCTCACCAAGGCCCAGGCCGACCTGGCGCGCTACAAACCGCTGGTTGACAAAGACGTGATCAGCAAGCAGCAGTGGGATGCAGCCGTGGCCGCAGCCGATGCTGCCCAGGCCGCTGTGGCCGACGCGAAAGCCACCGAGCAGGCAGCCGCCGATGGCGTCGGTGTAGCCCGGCAGAAGGAAAAGCAGTCCCAGGCACAGCTCAAGTACGCCGAGACCGGCCCCCAGCAGGTCGCCGTCCAGGACGCGCGTGCCAAGCAGGCTCTGGCTCAGGTCGGCCAGGCGCAGGCGCAGCTCGACCAAGCCAAGCTCAACCTCAGCTACACCAAGATCGTGGCGCCGGCGGCGGGCATCATCACCCGCAAGAGCGTGGAACAGAACCAGAATGTCGGCGTAGGCCAGAATTTGCTGACCCTGGTCTCGCTTGAAGATCTGTGGGTGACCGCAAACTTCAAGGAGACACAGCTCAAGCACATGTCTGCCGGACAGGACGTCGAAGTCGAAGTAGACGCCACGGGCAAGACCTATCACGCCAAGGTCACGCAGATCGGCGGCGCCACGGGATCTGTGTTGAGCCTGTTTCCACCCGAGAACGCCACCGGCAACTACGTCAAGGTGGTCCAGCGCGTTCCGGTGCGCATCGACTTCACCGACTTGAAGAACGAGGACCCCAATCATGAGCTGCGCCCGGGCCTCTCGGTCGAGCCCAAGGTGCGGGTGAAAAAGTAGAAAGACAGCTTTTAGCTTTGAGCTTTCAGCTTTTGCCCCCAGTCCTGAATAAGCCTGGGGGCTTTGGCTTTTGTGCCTCTGACCACCCGGAATCTTGCGGATACCCAAGTCCTTGTACCGCTGACCACCCACATACAGCTGGGTGCCCCAGGTCCCGATTTTGGGACCTGGGAAACCTTTGTTTTTCTCAACTGGAGGTCGACATGCGACCAAGCGCAAAAAGCCCGTCCCCTGGGGAGGGGGCGGGCTTTGGATGCAGGAAAAACGGCTAGACAGCTCGGATTAGACGCTGAAGGAAGAACCGCAGCCGCAGGTGCTTTTCACCTGGGGATTGTCGAACTTGAAGCCGGCAGCTTCGAGGGTTTCAACGTAATCCACGATGCAGCCGTTGAGATACATGAGCGAGGTGGCATCGACGAAGACCTTGAGGTCGTCGAAGCTGAAGACCTTGTCCATCATGCCGCTTTGGTTTTCGAAGGCCATGGAGTATTGGAAGCCGGAGCATCCGCCGCCAACCACGCCGATGCGCAGTCCCGCGGGCAGGGGGTCCTGGGTAGCCATGATCTCGCGCACCTTGGCGATGGCCTGAGGGGTCAGGTTGAGAGGCGCTTTCTTTTCAGTCTCTTGAGCGGGTGCAACGGTTGCAGTGGCCATGGTTTCTCCCAAATGTGAAATGCTTGCCTACGCTAACTGTAGCGCGCAGCGAACCAGGATACAACTCCCGGGGCGCCGTATCGTCTCATTGGATGCAACCGGGAAAAGAAAAGTCGCAGGGAATGGCGGAATCCCGCCTCGGGATCACGGAGCCGGAACCAGGTAGATTGGGCCGATTTGCGGCGAAGGGCTGTGATTTTGGTCACCACAGCGGTATTTGTTTCGGGCTATGATGATCAACCGTACGGCCCCTCTACTCACGAGACCGCGTTTCCGTCACGGACCCGCCGGTATCTGGGACCAAGTTTTTTGGGAGGTGGAGAATGACAGGAATTGTTCCGGTAATGTGGTCGGTATGGGCTTTGTTGGTGCTGGCCCTGGTAGTCCTTTACGTGTACCGCTCAAGACTGACGCGGGACGAAGACGACCAGCTCATTCTGGACGACTCGTTCGATCACGTGAAGGCCGAACAGGCCGCGATCGTGGCCAAAGTGAACAAGCTCGAGCCTGTGGTGCGCACCACGATGATTCTGACCGCGGTCATGACGGTAGCCGTCATTGCGTACTACATTGTCGATTTCATGCGGCAATTCAAGTAAACAGCACGTTTTCGTCCCGAAACAAAGAAGGCTCGGAGATGCCGCTCGGCGTCTCTGAGCCTTCTGTGTTTCCGCGGGCCGCTCCTCGGCCCTGTTCCCTGCTCCCGGTTCCCTGCTTACTCCACTTCCTGGCGTGCGCGGTAGCCTTCGCGAGTGATGATGTCGAACTTCAGGGGCTTGTGTTTCTCGTCCTGCATGCGTAGCGGTTGGCCTTCTTCATCCACCAGCTCCACGCGCAGTTTGCGATAGGTTCCGTCCTGCTTGGCGTTGGTGGGGTGGTAAACCAGTTGGTATTTTGAGCGGATGGCCTGGTTGATATCGGAGAAGATGTCCGGCATTTCCCCTGCGAAGCGGGGAAAGAAGCTGTTGCCGCCGGTGAGCTTGGCAAAAGTCTTCATTTCGTTGTCGGCCTGCAGGTAGTCCATATCGCGCATGGCGCCGCCCATGCCGCGGCCCCCTTCTGTGACGGCGCGCAGGGCGCCTCCGGTCGACACGGTGAAAATGGTGACATCCCGCGTGGCCTTTACCTTCTGCAGAATCTTGTCCAGGGTGATTTTGGAGAAAGTGTCGCGGCCGGATGCGATGAGGATGATGTATTTGCGTCCCTCCACGCGGTTGAGGCGGTCGAGGCCCTCGTAAAGGGCGTCGAAAACGTTGGTCTCGCTGAAGCCGGGAATGACCAGAGAGTTGATGGCCTCGAGCAACTGCCGCTTGTCCTGGGTAAAGTCGGTCACAATCTGGGTGCGCATGTCGAAAGTCATCAGGGCCACGTAGTCCTGAGGACGCAACTGCTGCGTGAATGCAAAGGCGGCATTGCGCATGTCGTAGATGAAGTTGTAGTTCTTTGAAGCGAATTCACAGATGAGCAGGGCCGTGATGGGCGCTTCTACGCGTTTGAAGCCGGCGATCTTCTGCTCGACGCCGTCTTCGTAGACGCGGAAGTTGGCTGGTTTGAGCCCGGGAACGAACTGGTGGGTCTTTTCGAGCAAAACGCCCACGTCCAGCGAGACTTCGGGCACCTCGATGCGCAGGGAGAAATTGCTCATGCCTTCGGGCGCCCTGACCTTGGGCGCAGCAGGCGCGACAGGGGGTGGCTCTTCCGGCGCGTCTTTCTTCTTGGGCAGGGCAATCACGCCGGAGTCGCCGCCAGGGCCTCCCGAGTCGGGAGCGGCCTGGTCCGGCTGGCCAGGTGGCGGGGTCTGGGGCGCGGCCTGGCCACGGCTCAATGGCGCCCAGGCCATGGCCAAACAGACCATCAGCAGCCAGGCAAGGGCAACGGGCCAGGCTATGGGAATCAGCTGGAACGAACTTCGCGAACGCGACAAGGACATGACGACCTCTTTGTTCAACAGCATACGAGAGTTGGCCTTGAGCTTCTAGCTCCGGGCTTGCAGGCGACAACCTACGCTGTCGTCCCAACTCGTCTGACCACCGGTTCTATAACCTCTCGACGCCGGCTTGCGTCCAACTCGATAGCCGAGGTCAAGGACGGAATGCCCAAGACTGACCCGACAGCCAACTGGCTGGCTGTACTCTTATAGACGTGGAAACTCGCCTGAAGGAAATCCGACTTCGTTCGACTGCGCTGAAGCTACTCTTCTCCCTGGCGATTGCCGTGGTGTGCGGGTGGCTTGCCTGCCCAAGCTTGCTTCCTGCGCAGGCCGCCAGCGTTGCTACCGCGCCACCTTCCTCGAGCGGGGGATTCTTTCCGCTGAGCCAGGTGCACAGAGGATTGAAAGCCACAGCCTGGACGGTATTTTCCGGCAGCCAGCCGGAGCCGATGGATGTGGAGATCCTGGGCGTTTTGCGCGGCGCACGGGGACCCGGCCACGACATGATCCTGGCCCAGTTGCATGGCGCCAAGCCGGAATACACGGGCGTGGTGGCGGGCATGAGCGGCAGCCCGGTTTATGTGGGCAACAAACTGCTTGGATCGCTTTCTTATCGGATCGGCCAATTCAGCAAGGACCCCATCGCCGGCATCACCCCCATCGAACAGATGCTGGAAGTGCGCGATCTGCCCATCGGCAGCGACGCGCCGGCCGCCGAAGTGCGGAGTCTGGCCGGTCACACGGGAAACGGCGAAACGGCGCAGGCGGCGGATCTCGATTCCCTGCCCCCGATGCAGGCCATGGAGACGCCGCTGGTGATGGGCGGATTCCGCCCCGAGGCGATTCGATTCTGGCAGCAGCACATGGCCGGAACCGGCCTGGAAATGGTGGCAGCCGGAGGCATGGGTGGGTCTTCGAAGCCCGGAACGGATGGCGACGCCATCTCGGCCGCAGCCCTGGCGACCGTAGTGCCCGGTTCGGCGGTGAGCGCGCAGATGGTGCGCGGCGACCTGGAGATTGCCGCCACCTGCACGGTCACCTATATCGACCCCAAGCAGTTGCTGGCCTGCGGGCATCCGATTCTGCAGGCCGGTCCGGTGTCGATGCCCATGACCACAACCGAGGTGGTGGCCACCCTGGCCTCGCCCATGAACGCCTTCAAGATCGTGAATACAGGCGACCCCATCGGCGCCTTCACCGAGGACCGCGACTCGGCCATTCGCGGCGTGTTGGGAGCGCAGGCGCACATGATCCCGGTGCACATTGCCGTGGATGCGCCGGAGGGCGCGCGGAAGCTGAATATTGAGGTGCTGGACCTGCCCTCGCTGACTCCGCAGGCAGTGATGGTGGCGCTTTACGACGCGCTGCTTGAGACCAACGCCAGCACCCTTGAAACCAGCTATCACCTCACCGGCAGCATCGACCTGGACGGTCATGCGCCCTCCCCGCTGGAGCTTTGGGTTCCGGCCAACGACCAGTTGCCGGCCTCGATGATGACGGCCCTGCTGGCCGGAGAACGGTTTTCGCGGCTCTATTCCAACGGGGCGCGACAGGGCGCAGTGAAGCGGGTGGACTTGCACGTGGATGCCATTCCCCGGCGCATGCAGGTGGAGCTGGAGACGGCGCGGCTCATCTCCAACGACATAGCTCATGCCGGGGACACGGTGCTGGTGGAAGCATGCGTCCGCAACTGGCAGTCGCCGGCACGCAATATTCGCATCGCCTTCAAGCTGCCAGCGCGCCTCGAAGCCGGCAATCTGCGGGTTCTGATTTCCGATGCCGCCACGCTGGACCGCACCATGGACCAGCCGCGCAACTCCAGCCGTGCCGTCGATCTGGAAACCATGCTGGCCGAAGCCAGCCATCTGCACGCGGCCGACCGCATCTACGTCAGCCTGCTGGTGCCGGAGACGCAAGCCAGCATGGGAGGTCAAACCCTGTCGAGCCTGCCGCTCTCGATGGCCAACGCCCTGGAGCCCTTGCGGACCGCGCAAGACGTGAACCTGAACGGCGAGTCGGCTGAGGTAGCCGGCGAGGCTGCCGCCGGGGGCGTGCTGAACGGTTTTCAGATTCTCAACCTTCGCATAGAGCCGGGCGGCGGTTTAAACTAAGTCGGGACAAGAATTTTCCCCATTTCACCACCCGCCGGCTGTACGATGGGTCGGCCAGCCTTTTTTTTCACTACTGCGAGGACTCCGGAACGATCATGGCTCAAATTCAAGGAATTGCAGCGCACGCCGCGGGAGCTGAGCTACTGCCTTTTCGCTATGACCCAGGGAAGCTGGGCCCGCACGAGGTGGAAATCGCCATTTCTCATTGCGGCATCTGCCACAGCGATCTTCACTTGATCGCGAACGATTGGGGCATCAGTCAGTACCCCTTCATCCCGGGCCATGAAGTCGTAGGCAAAGTCTCGGCAATCGGCGACCAGGTGCGATCGCTCGAAGTCGGACGCCGCGTCGGCTTGGGGTGGCAGTCGAATTCCTGCGGAACCTGCGAATGGTGCAGCAAGGGCATGGAGAATCTTTGCCCGGCAGCGGAGAGCACCTGCGTACACCGTCACGGCGGCTATGCCGACCGTGTTCGGGCCAATGCCCGCTTTGTGATTCCGATCCCCGACGCCTTGGAGAGCCTGAACACTGCGCCGCTGCTTTGTGGCGGCATCACGGTGTATAACCCGCTGCGTACCCATGGCATCAACCCCTCGTCGCGTGTGGGCGTGGTCGGCATTGGCGGGCTCGGACACTTGGCCATCCAGTTTGCGCGCGTGTTTGGCGCGGAGGTTACCGCCTTCTCCACCTCGGCCGGCAAAGAAGAAGAGGCACGCGCCCTGGGCGCTCACCATTTCGTGAACAGCCGGGAGTCCAAGGCATTGAAGGAAATGGCCGGGACCCAGGACTTCATCCTGAGTACGGTGAATGCCGACCAGGACTGGGGCACCTATATTGCGGCATTGCGGCCCACCGGGACGCTTTGCTTTGTGGGCGTTCCGCCGTCGCCGGTCACGGTTCACGCCTTCCCTCTCATCTCCGGACTGCGCTCCATCAGCGGCAACCCGACGGGCAGCCCCTGGCGGCTGCGGGAGATGCTCGACGTGGCCGCCCGCCATGGCGTCAAAGCACAGGTCGAATCTTTTGCCATGTCCAAGGCCAACGAGGCCATCGAGAAGGTCAAGAAGAACAAGGTTCGCTATCGGGCCGTGCTGGCCAACTGAAGCAGTGGACAGTGAACAGTGCTCCGTAAACAGTGGCAGGAGGGCGTCCGGGTTCCGGGCGCCCTTTTCGATTGCTAAAGGCACGGCCCACCAAGTACTTTAGTCACATGCCATCGGTACGCATTCATCCCTCGCTCGTATCCAGGAAATCCTTCTCTCTGCTGCGGTTGGCCGCACTTGGGCTGCTGCTGCCGGCTCTGTGCACCGCCTGCACCGATCTTTCCGCGGTGGCCAAGTTTGCCGCTTCCGCCAAGACAGCTTCCAACGGATTCAGCGATATCGCCAGGGATTTTGCCGGTTCGGCTACGCGCAGGTCGCTCTATGTTCGCGAAAAGGAAAAGCCCAACGTTCTGAAGCAGGTCGAGACCTACAAGGCCCTGGAGCCGGACATGCTGGCGGCGCAGAAAGTTTTGGTAGATTACATTGCGGCGCTGGGGGCGATTTCGGCCGACTCCCCCAAGGACCGCGATGCCTCGGTCACGGCAACCGAGGCGGGCTTTGAGAAGATCGGGATGAAGCCCAAACAGGCCAGTGCCGGTGTGGGACTGGCGGCCAAGGTGCTGAACGCCGCCACGGCCGGATTCCTGAGCAACCGCACAGGCAAGACGATCCACGAAGCCAATCCCTTGCTGCAGGACTATTTGAAGGGCCTGGAGCAGATTGCCGGCACCGACTATCCCGCGGTTCTTGAGGACGAACGGATCTCGGCGGAAGGCTATTATGACGGCCTGCTGCATGAGTACGGCGAAAAGGAACCCCTGGCCGCCGTGACCATTCGCCTGCAAAGGCAACACGACCTGGAAGCGATCGCCACGAAGCAAAAAGCCGCCCAGGCCTATGCAAAGATCCTGACCGATATCGGCCAAGCGCATCAAAAGCTCTATGACGAAGGGCAGCACATGAGCCCAAAACAACTGGAGACGATTGTCGAGCCGTATCTGTCCGACATCGCGACTCAGAGCGTTCAGGTTGCCAAAGCGTACTAAAGAGATTCCCGAGGAGATCGCATGTCCTTCTTTTCCGACCAGGCAAAGCAGTTCCAACAGACCGCAGCGAACCTGCAAGACCGGCTCTCGATCGACGGCGGCGGCCTTGATGGCGCGACCTACACCAGCCTGGAAGACCAGCGCGATGCCTTGCAGGACCAGGCGGAAGCGATGATAGCCGCGGATCTGAAGGGAACTCTTGCCCAGTTGACCGTGGACCAGACGCGGCTGGCGCAATGCACGAAGAGCCTGAGCGATGCCGTGAAAGAGGTGAAGCGCTTCGACCAAATCGCCGGACTGCTGTCCGCGGCGGTCGTTTTGGCTACGGCGGTGGCCAAGGCCGATCCGGGGGCCGTCTTCAGTGCTTTAGCAGGAGCGGAAAAGGCCGTGGCCGCAGTCATTCCGAAGCCTCAACCAGCCAAGTCGCAGAGTGCAAGCGCTTCCGGCGCAATGTCAGGAACGCTGCTGGCTGTGGCGGCCTCAGACGATTCGGCGGAGCCGGAGAGCCGAGGGTGAGCGCCCAGCGTTAATTGACCTTCCAGAATGTGATTTTTGAGGATTCCACCGAGGGTCAGCTTTGCCCGTTCTGCATCTTTGGTCCGAGCCTTTGATTCTGCTCCTGCTGCAGGCGGTTGACCCGGGCCAGACCGGGGCGCGAACACCCAGCGCCTCGCCGCTCCAACTCGGCCGATGCACCGGTATAGCGGTAATATTCGCGCTGCGCGGAAGCGATCTTCATGCCGATTTCTGCAACCGATTTCACGGACCTGCACCTCTGTCAGCCCGATTATGAATCCGGGCCAGGGGAGCGTCAATACCCGCTTGCCACCAGCCAGGCTTCGGTCAATTCCAGCTCGGGCTTTTTCTTGGCCATCATCTCGGCATGAGCCAGCTTCACCAGCACATCCGCCTCCACGTTCATGGGCGCGCCCACGGCCAGGGTGTGCAGGTTGGTGCGCCAATAGGTTAGAGGCAAAATCGCAATCGCGATTGCCTCGCCGTCGAAGTCGGCGATGGTCAGGCTGATACCCTCCACAGCCACCGAGCCCTTGTGCACCATCCAGGGACGCACGTTCTCGGGCACTTCTACCTTCAGTGTCCAGTCGGTGGTCTGGATGTCGAAGGCCGGATCGGAGCGCGAGATGACGGGTTCCAGTCCACGCAGGACGCCGCACCCGTCCACGTGGCCCTGCACAATGTGGCCGCCCAGCGGACTGCCGGCGGCGGTGGGAAGTTCCAGGTTGACCTTGGAACCCGCGGCCAGCGCACCCAGCGAGGTGCGGTCCAGCGTCTCTTGGGCCAAGTCGGCATGAAACAGGGAGGGGTCCACATCCAAAGCCGTAAGACACACGCCGGAAACGCCCAGCGAATCGCCTTCGCGCAGCCGCCCGGCCAGGAAAGGAGCTTGCACCGTAATGCGCCGCACGCCGCCACGGCTTTCGAGACTAACCAAAGTGCCCGTCTGTTCAATGATGCCGGTAAACATGGTTCTATTCTAAGGGAAGAGGGAACAGGGATTAGGGATTAGGGGTTAGGGACTGCGCGGGGCGACTGTCCAATTCGGATTCCTGTATTCTTGCCGTGGAACGCATCGGGGTGCTTGGGATGCAGAAACAGCAACTCCTTTTCACCATCGCCGTGACCGCCACCAGCCGGGTGTGCCTGGTGCGCGACCGCCTTCTGCGCAAGATTCCGTGGGACGGACGCATGGCGACCGCCCCGGCCGGCGTCACGCGGCACTCCATCCATTGCGGCGGCCGCGTGCTGGATGCGGTGATGGTGAAGCCGGAATACAAGGCCCCCCAAGCCAGCGTGCTGCTATGCCACGGCATCGGAGAGACGGTGGAGCATTGGCTGGTGGTGCAGCAGTTGCTGGCCACCTGCGGCATCGCCTCGCTGGTCTTCGACTACACCGGCTACGGGCGCAGCACAGGGTTTTTTCGCGCCCCGCAGGCGGAAGACGAGGCCATTGCCGCCTTCTGGTTTCTGGAACGGCTGACGGCTCCTCTGCCGGTCTCGATTCTGGGGTTGTCGCTGGGCAGCGGAATCGCCGCCGCCATTGTGAAGCGGGTGCCGGCGCATCGGCTGGTGCTTTGCGCCGCGTTCACCTCGCTGCGCAAAGCCTCGTTCCGGGTGGGTTTGCCGCGGGCTTTGGCCTTCGCCGTGCCGCCCATCTGGGATGCGGAGGAGTCCCTGCGCGACTCCAAGGTGCCAGTGCTGCTGGTGACCGGGGAGAACGACCGGCTGTTTCCTCCGCCCATGGCACGGGAGCTGGCTGGCCTGTGCGGGCCGGCGACCGAGCTGGTGATTGTCCCCAAAGTCGCGCACAACGAGCCGTTTTCCCGGCCGCGATTGACGTATTGGGGAGCGATTGTGGGCCAGTTTCTGCTCAAAGGTGGGGTCTGAGGGCCTCGGGCCGCAATCACACGAATGTGGGTTATCCGAAATGGAAGAGCTAGCCGATAAACGGAGAAGTCCTTGTGCCGATTTGTGGGACGAGAAAGTGGATCATGGAATTGGAGTCCTTGAGTCATCTGATTTACGCCAGTGTGGCAACGCAGAGATTCGAAGCGGTCGAGTTGAACGAGTTGCTGACGAAATCGCGCGCTGCGAACGAGTTGGCCGGCTTGACCGGGATGCTGCTCTACGCCGAGGCCGATCGCAGCTTCTTTCAGGTTCTTGAAGGCGCGCCCGAGCCAATCGAGCGGCTGTTGCAAAAGCTTCGACTGGACGAGCGCCATGGGCACCTGACCGTTATTATCCGGGAGCCGATCGCCGACAGGTCGTTCAAAGAATGGACCATGGGTTTTGCCAGCGTCACGCCGGAAAGCCTCAACGAGATTCCCGGCCTCAACGACTTCTTCCAAAACGGCTCCTGTTTCACCGACCTCGATACCGGTCGCGCCAAAAAGCTTCTGGCAGCGTTTGCCGAAGGCCGGTGGCGGTCGAAGCACCTGGGTGCAAAGTGGACAGCAGCCTGAAAATCGAGGAGGCGGCCGCATCCGATCCCGCCTTCACTTTCGCGTTCCAGCCAATTGTCGACGCCAATGCGTGCGAAGTCGTTTCCTATGAGGCTCTGATTCGGGGTCTCGGGAATGAGCCTGCCTATCGGATTTTGGGGCAGGTGAAAGCAGAACGGCTGTTTCTGTTCGACCAGAACGCCCGAGTCCAGGCGATCGGACTCGCGGGGCGGCTGGGACTCTCCTGCCATCTCAACCTGAATTTTCTGCCTCGCAGCCTGGATTCATCGCCGGATTCAGTGTTGAGCGCATTGGCGGCGGCCGAACAGGCGAATCTGCCGGTCAGACGCATGGTCCTGGAAGTGCTTGAAGGTCAAGTCATCGATAACCTGGCCGGGTTCGCCCAAAAGATCAACCGGTACAGGGCCATGGGCCTGAAAGTGGCCATCGACGATTTTGGCTCGGGCTACTCCGGACTGAACCTGCTGGCCGAATTTCAGCCGGACCAAGTGAAGCTGGACATGAAACTGATTCGAGGCATCGAGAGCCACGGTCCCCGGCAGAGCATTGTCCGGGCTATCGACCAGATATGCAGCGACCTGGGCATCGACCTGATCGCCGAAGGGGTCGAAACGAAGGAAGAGTATGGCTGGCTGGCCAGCCAGGGGATCCACCTGTTTCAGGGATACCTGTTCGCCAAGCCCGCTTTCGAGGCTTTTCCGCCAGTGAACTACCCGAAGTGACGAATCGGCGCAGGACGGGCTGCGGTCGCCTAAAGCCTGCGGGACTCCGTTAGTCCCTTAGAACCTGTATAAAAACTGTTCCGCAGCGGGCGATAAGCCGCAAGAGCCCGTCCCTCAGGGGCTAAAGCCCTTCATGTTTTCAGCCACTTGCGGCACGACTGAAGTTGTGCCCTTTCACACCAGGAGAAGTTTCAATACAGCTTCCTTAGTCCCTCAGTCCCTATTCCTTGCTCCCAGCTTCCCGCTTCTGCACCCACGGGTCTCTCAGCAGCGAGCAGAGGCCGAGGTCGTTGCCGTACCGCTCCACCTCGACCGCCTCCATGTGGATGGGCAGGGCCATGCCCTTGAATGCCGGGACGGCGTCGGAGCCCATGATCTGGGGCGAAACGAACAGATGGACGCGGTCAACGTGCCCACCGGCAAGCAGAGCGGTGTTGAGGCGCGTGCCGGTTTCGGTGAGCAAGGTCAGGATGCCCTCTTCGCCCAGCGTGTCGAGCACCTTGCCCAGCGAAACACGTCCTGCCTCCCAACCCGGCAATGAAGGCTTGTCTCCAAGGCCGGCCTCGGCCGGCAGCACTTCGACCTGAGCGCCGCGCTTGCGCAGCTCATTGATCCGCTGCACGTCGCCGGAGACGGTAAAGATGACCAGGTCGTTGTTTGCCGAGGCCAACATTTTGCAGTCGAGAGGCATGCGCAAGGCCGAATCGAGCACCACGCGCAATAGCGGCCTGCGACGGCGCAACCCGCTGCGGTCGGTGAGCATGGGGTCGTCTGCCAGAACCGTGTCGACGCCGGTCAGCACGGCGTCGGCCTGCCAGCGCAGCGGCTGCACAGCGGCGCGGGCGGCCTCGCTTGTGATCCAATATGGCTCGCGCAGGGTATGCTGGCCGGCCGGGGGCGCGATGCGGCCATCCAGAGTCATGGCCACCTTCATCAGCACCAGCGGGCGCTTGTGCTGGCACCAGCGGGCAAAACCTTCGTTGAGGCGCCGGGCTTCAGTCTCCATGACGCCAAGAACGGTGTGAATGCCGGCAGCGCGCAGTGCTTCCATGCCGCGGCCGCCGACCAGAGGGTTGGGGTCAATGGTGGCAGCCACCACGCGGCCCAGCCCTGCGGCGATCAGTGCGTGCGAGCAGGGCCCCGTGCGGCCGGAGTGGTTGCAGGGCTCCAGCGTGACATAGGCCGTGCCGCCGCGCAGGCGCTCGCCGGCACGTTGCGCGGCTACCTTGAGAGCAACCACTTCGGCGTGTTCCAGCAGGTCGTATTCATGCCAGCCTTCACCCACCACCTGGCCGGCGCGGTCGAGGATGACGCAGCCGACAGAGGGGTTGGGCGAGGTGACGGCAATGCCGCGGCGAGCTAGCTCCAGGGCACGGTGCATCCAATAGCGGTCTTGATCGTTGGTATTCATGGCCTATTCGAGCAGCGAGTCTACAAAATCCGAGGGTGAGAATTCAAGCAGGTCGTTCATCTGCTCGCCGACTCCGGCGAAGCGGACGGGAAGATTGAGTTCGCGGGCGATGGCCACGGCGATGCCGCCCTTGGCCGTGCCGTCGAGTTTGGTGAGAATAATGCCTGTAACGCCGGCGGCCTGGGTAAACAGCCGCGCCTGTTGCAAGCCGTTCTGGCCGGTGGTTGCGTCCATCACCAGCAGGACTTCATGAGGCGCGCCGGGAATGACTTTGGCGGCGGTGCGGCGCATCTTGTCCAGCTCGTCCATGAGGCCGGTCTTGGTATGCAGGCGGCCGGCGGTGTCCACAATCAGCTCCGCGATGCGGCGTGCCTTGGCAGCCGACGCCGCGTCGTAGAGCACGGCAGCCGGATCGCCTCCCTGGCGGGTCTTGATCATGTCCACGCCGGAGCGGTTGGCCCAGACTTCGAGTTGTTCAATAGCGGCGGCGCGGAAGGTGTCGGCGGCACACAGAAGCACCGTTTTTTGCTGAGCGCGATAGAACGCCGCCAACTTGCCGGCGGAGGTGGTCTTTCCGGTACCGTTGACGCCCACCAGAAAGGTGACCTTGGGCGGGGCTTCGGGCGCGGGAACCGGCTGCGCCGGGGCTTCCAGAATGCCGCGCAACTGGGCCTTGAGCAGGTCGCGCAGTTCGTCGCCGCCTTCAATGGCCTGGCGGCGGGCGCGATCGCGCAGGGCGGCCAGAATCTCGGCGGTGGTCTGCACGCCGATATCGCTGGTCAACAGCGCGGTTTCTAGATTCTCCAGGGTGGATTCGTCGACCGTGCGAGTGAGGGCGACGATGCCTTCGATCTTGGAGGAGAGCGACTCGCGGGTCCGCGAGACGGCCTGCTTCATGCGATCGAAAAAGCCTGCCTTGGGTGCCTCGGGCGCACTGGCGAGAGGAGCCGCTTGGGGCTCCGGACTGGGGGCAGATTCCGCGTCTTTTTTCCAGCCGAATATCTTCATAAGGGGTGAAGCGATCCAGTCTTGAGTTTACGGCAAGAGCGCGAGGGACTGGGGGACTAAGCGACTGAAGGACTGAGGGGACGAAGGGAATGAGGTTGCTCCATTAAAAACCACTTGTACAGTAGGCCGTCTTTGGGGAAGAATGGCGCAACGGCGCTACCCGGCGGCGGAAAGTCAAGAAGAGATAGAAGGAGGAGGTCGATGAGCAAGGTGCGGGTTCTGGTTGGAACCAGGAAGGGTGCGTTCATTCTGACGTCGGACGGGACGCGTAAAGATTGGGATGTCAGCGGTCCGTTTTTCGCGGGCTGGGAGATTTACCACATGAAGGGCTCGCCGGTAGACCCCAACCGGCTCTACGCATCGCAGTCGAGCAGCTGGTCAGGGCAGGTGATGCAGCGCTCCGAGGATGGCGGAGCCACCTGGGCCGCAGTGGGCAACAAGTTCAGCTACGACGGCGTGCCAGGCACGCACCAGTGGTACGACGGCACTCCCCACCCCTGGGAGTTCAAGCGCGTCTGGCACCTGGAGCCCTCGTTGACAGACGCAGAGGCGGTCTTCGCGGGCGTGGAAGACGCGGCTCTGTTCAAGTCCACAGACGGCGGGACGACCTGGGAAGAGCTAGCCGGGTTGCGGGAGCATGGAACCGGGCCGCACTGGCAGCCGGGCGCCGGCGGCATGTGCTTGCACACCATCATCCAGGACCCCACCAATTCCGACCGCATGTACATCGCCATCTCGGCGGCAGGATCCTTCCGCACCGACGACGGAGGCAAGAGCTGGAAGCCCATCAACAAGGGCCTGATCTCAAACTTCATGCCCGACCCCACGGCGGAGGTGGGCCATTGTGTGCATCACGTGGCCATGCACAAGTCGCGGCCCGACGTGCTCTTCATGCAAAAGCACTGGGACGTGATGCGCAGCGACGATGCCGGCGACAGTTGGCACGAAGTCAGCGGCAACCTGCCCACGGATTTCGGCTTCGCCATCGATGTTCACGCGCACGAGCCGGAGACGCTTTACGTGGTGCCGATCAAGAGCGACATGGAGCATTTTGTTCCCGAGGGCAAGCTGCGTGTCTACCGCAGCCGCACCGGCGGCAACGAGTGGGAGCCGCTCACCCAGGGCCTTCCCCAGCAGGATTGCTATGTAAATGTGCTGCGGGATGCGATGGCGGTGGATACGCTGGATGAGTGCGGCGTCTACTTCGGAACCTCTGGCGGGCAGGTGTACGCGTCGGCCGATGCGGGCGATAACTGGATGCCCATTGTGCGGGATTTGCCTGCCGTGCTGTCGGTCGAGGTACAGACGCTGCCATGAGCGCGGAATCCACCGGGACCGGCATTGAGCCAGACGCCACAGCCCCGTTGATTTCCGTGGTGTTGCCGCAGCACCTGCGCCCGTTGACTGGCGCGGGCGCCGAGGTAAGGCTGCAGGTTGCCGCGCCCGTCACTATGGACAGCGTGCTGGATGCCGTGGAGGCGCAATTCCCGATGCTGAGCGGCACGATCCGGGAGTATGGCACGGGGCAGCGGCGGGCCTTTTTGCGGTTTTTCGCTTGCGGCGAAGACTGGTCGCACCAGCCAATGGATGCGGAATTGCCTAGAGCCATCGTGGAGGGCCGGGAGCCGGTGATCATCCTGGGAGCGATTGCCGGGGGGTGATAGGAGCGGGTCAGCGGGTTAGCAGGGTGCCCCAGGTAGCGATTCTGAGACCTGGGAAACCACCACATCCCTCGAGCCGGCGGTCCTGCTTTGGTTTCCCACCCTTTCGCCAAAAACAGGGCGAAAGGGTGGGGCATGACGGGTTCGCGCTAGCTGAAGGAACCGCTACTGAATCGGGTGCGCCTTCCCGTTCTTCAGGCTCTCCTCGATGATGGTGTGCACATTGCGGTCGACCTCCTCGGCCAGACGGCCTTGTTCTTCGCCGAGACGGCCTTGTTTCTCGCCGAGTTTGCCTTGCTGCTCACCGAGCTTGCCTTGCAACTCCCCCCACTTGGCCTGGCTTGCGCCGATCTTGCCTTGAATGTCCCCCAACTTGCCTTGCAGGTTGCCAATTTTGTTTTCGAAGTCGGCCCACTGCTCGGCGGTCATGTTCTTTGCCTGAGTTGTCTTGAGCGTGGCCATGGCGGCTTCGAGTTGCGCCATTTCCTTGGTCATATCGGGGGTGGGAAGGCGGTCTTTGGCTAATTCCCGGGCGAGCTTTTGCTGCTGACGGCCAAACTCCTCCTGCACCTTTCCCAAGACCGCTTGCTGCGCACCCAGCGCTTCCATTGGCTTGTACATTTCCGCGATACGGTCGGCCACTGCCGGGTCATCCACGAAATAGGACTTGCCATCGTGCGTGAACAACAGGAATTTGCCGTTGGCGAGTTTGCGGGCCGCTTGAATCTGCTCTGCCAGATTCTTGTTCCAGTCACCGGATAAGTCGAATCGATCTCCGGGGCCGGTAACGACCACATAGGAATCGCCATGGGAGGACCAGTGACCGTTCCATACCGAGTGGTTGCTTGGAGGTTCCGGGGCCTGCGGGGGCGGCGAAGGCATTTCGGCATCGCCGCTGGGCATGGCTGTCTTTGCAGCCGGCGGGGCGGGCGGCACGGGAGGGGCCGAGCTATCCTGCGTCTGCGCATCGGCAGAAGGTTCAGCGGCCTGTGCGGGAACTGCGGGGCCGTCGTCCGGGTGGGACTGGCCGGTCAGAGACGAGGAAGCCGGCGCCGGCTGCTGGATTTGTCCGGCGGCCTCGACACGGATGAATGCGGTGGCGGCGAACAAGGCGAAAGGAACCAGCAGCACGGCCAGCAGGGCGCGGCGGCTGGTGGCAAAGGCCTTGTGGAAGACAGATTCGTTCAACAGCCTTTCAATCCGGTGAGAGAGATTACTGTTGCGTGCCATGGCAACTCCTAAGTGGGTTGTGCGCGGCAAAGCCGCGAATTCAAGCAGAATCTGAGCGTAGGAAGTGCGACTCGCGGCCTGCTGCAAGCCGGCGCGATCGCTGATGGCTTCGCCTAGATCGGAGAGTTTGCTTTTGAGCCACCAGCCCAGCGGGCTGAACCAGAACAGCGCGGCATGGACCCCGGCAAGCATTTGCAGATAGAAATCTCCCTGGCGCACGTGAGAGCGTTCATGGGCCAGGACAATGCGCAACTTCTCGGCATCCCAGGCAGGAAAGTCCGCAGGCAAAATCACGCCGGAACCGATGGTGACCGGAGAAGTCACGGCCTTGCTGACGCGTAGTGTGAGTCCCGATGGAACGAGCAGCCCCGTGTCGTACAAAACCGGCTCGGAAGCGATCCACAGCCGAATGGCCCGTGCAAGGCCGTAGAAGAGGCGCAAAAGCAAAAGAGCAGCAACGGGAAGATAGATGAGCCAGGCAAACACTGCTGGGCGGAAGAAACGGACCGGCGAGCCGGTTGGGGCAAGATCCGTACCTGAGAAATGAGCGGCCTGGGAAGCTGAATGGAACTCCGCATTCGAAACCGTGGGAGCCGGAAAGCGGTCTCCGGCTAGCGGGACAGAGAGGGACTGCGGCTGCATCTCCGGACCCGCTTGCTTCGCCGCCACTGCGGAGGACGAAGCGGGGGCTTCGGTCTGCAGCCGGGAGGCAAGCATCCAGGATGTCGGCGAAACGCGAAGCGCTGCGGCGGCCGGTAGAACTTGCCAGCGCATGACCATGGGCATGGCCAGCGCAGCAACCAGGGTGAGCCCCCAGGCGGCCTTTTGAGCCAGCACATTGCCGACCCGGAACAGGCGCAGTCCGGCGCCTACGGTCAGCGCCACCAACAAGGCCCGCAGTGCAGCTTCAACCAACGCTGGGATCATCGTCCTTCCTCCTTGAATGGCTTGGCGGCAACACCTTTCTCCCGGACAGCGGCGGTCTTCTGTGCCTCGGCGATGCGATCTGCGAGGCGCTGCAACTCTTGACGGTTCAGCACCTTGGAGTCCACCATGCCCACCAGCAAGGCCTCGACGGAGCCCTCGCAGAACCAGTCCACAATACGCTTGACGGCCCGCCCGGCAACCTTTTGGCGAGTCTCTGCCGGGCGGTAGACAAAGGTACGGTTTTCGACCGAATGGGCCAGATAGCCCTTCTCTTCAAGGCGGCGCAGAACGGTGCGAATCGTAGATTCCTTCAAAGGCCGGCCGAGTTCCTCGCGAACTTGTTCGGCAGTGATTGTGGAAGCGCGCCAGACAATGGAAAGAATGCTGCGTTCCAGTTCTCCCAACTCCGACGGATCGTGACCCAATGTAGTGTTACTCGTCATAGTGTTACTGACTGTAGCACACAAGGAAGGTAAGCAAGCAAGATCTTTTTTTCGCTTTTTTGGGAGATTCCACGTTGTGTGCAGGCGGCTGGCTTCCGGGGGTTACATCCGGCAATTGGGTTGCCGGTGACGGCCCCTACATGAGTTCTTCCGTGGCTGGGTTCTTGTTTGTGCCTGCCTGATCGGGAAAGTCGGGGATGAAGAGCTCGAAGACGGTGCCGGAAGGGCAACCGGGCGACGCCATCCGGCTGCGAGCCCGCACGGTGCCCTGGTGCTTGACGACGATCTCGTAGCTGACCCACAGGCCGAGGCCGGTCCCGGTCTGCTCCTTGGTGGTGAAGAAGGCCTCGAAGATCCTCTCGCGCACGGCGTTCTCCATGCCGACTCCGCTATCGGCCACCAGGAAACGGACGCCATCCTGGTGAGGACACTTCCAATTGCGGGAGCGACGGGCGCGAATCAGGATCCGGCCACCGTCGCTGATGGCATCGATGGCATTACCGATCAGGTTGGCGAACACCTGGCGGATCTCCCCGGCAAAACAAAACAGGGCCAGTTCGGCGTCGTATTCCCTGTGCAACTGGATATTGAGACCATTCAAGCGGCCTTGAAAGAGGGTGAGCACGGAGTCGATCAGTTCGGCCATATTGGCGCGGGTGGGCAGGGTAGATTGGCGATAGAAGCGCAGCGTCTGCTGGGTAATCTCGGCGATGCGCTGAGCCTCGTGCTCGGCCAGTTTCACATAATTCAACGCCGGGTCCTGGAGATTGCAGAAGTTGTGCAACAAGAAAAGGATGTTGGTGATGGCTTCCAGGGGATTGTTGATTTCGTGAGCGATGGAGGCCGCCAGCCGACCGGTGGCTGCGAGCTTTTCGGTCCGGCGCAAGGCTTCTTCGCTGCGTTTTCGGTCGCTGGTGTCGAGCACGATCACGCCGACCCAACGCACCTGCTGCGGAGTGGTTCTTACCGGGTAGGCGCTGGCAAGCCAGGTCCAGGTGCGCTTTGTGTTTTCGATGGCGCCGGAGAGCTCCAGGTCGCGGATTGGCTCCTCCTGGTCAAAGACTCGCTTCACCGTCTTTTCGAACTCCAGGGCT
Organism: uncultured Occallatibacter sp.; assembly: GCA_964560845.1. GTDB lineage: Bacteria > Acidobacteriota > Terriglobia > Terriglobales > Acidobacteriaceae > Telmatobacter. The sequence continues at coordinate 21,647 of CAZLMY010000076.1, forward strand.
ACGGGCTGGGGCAGCAGTTCGCGCAAGGTACGGCCCAGGTGGTGGCTGAGGGGATTGCCGGTCAAATCGGCAAAAACCTGGTTGACGCGCACGAAGCGGCACTGGCGATCGAAGAAGGCCAGCCCGATGGGAGCGTTGGCCAGCATGGAATCCAGCAGCGACAGGGTGTCATTCAAGCCCGCACGCTGCTCGGCGAGAGACGCGACCATGCGGTTGAAGGCCTCGATCAGGTCTCCGAATTCGTTGTGGACCACAACGGCGAGGGGGAAACTGCCGCCCGTCTCCGGAGAGTTCATCAAGGCGCGGGTGCCGCGGTGCAGGATGGCCAGCGGGCTGGAGATGGTGCGGGCCATGAGCAACACCAGCATGGCGGATGCCAGGATCCAGATGACGCCGAAGATCGCGGTGCCGCGCAAAAGGATGTCGAGGGGCTCATGATTCCATGCGCGGTCGGCCTCGACCCAAACGATGCCGCGCAAGCGGCCATCGATATAGAAGCCCTTGGCGCACTCCCATCGATCCCCTCCCAAACTGAAAAGGCTGGACTCTTCACGCCGGATGAGGGGAAGCTGGGCGCGCTCGAAGGAATCCAGGTCGGGTTCAGCAGGCTGGCTATCGCTGGCAAACAAAACGACGCCGTCGGGGCCGGTAATCTTGGCCATGGACACGTCGGGGGCGGAGCCCATCATCTTGACTGACCGGCTGGTCCAATCGGGCTGGTTCTGGAGCAGGGCCTCTCTGGCCTGAAGCGCGAGGAAGGCGGTCTGGTTGGCCAGGCGCTCCTGGGCCCGCTGGGAGATCTGATTGCCCTGCTGGCGAATCATGAAGAAGGCAAACAGTGTGATCGACAGCACCTCAAGCAGCATGAGGCCGGCCAGCATCTGCCATCGAATCGAGCGTGGCCACCAGCGCATCAGCGAGCACTCCCCTTCTATGTTGGTTAGGCCTCTGAGTTTACCTCGACAACGGCACGGCTGCCATCGAGATTATGGCAGCGGCGTTTTCAATTTGGATGCCAGCGCAGCGGCGATCTGGCGTCCGTGAAAGCGTCCGTTCTCAATGAAGATTTCATTGGTGCGCGAGCCGGCCACAATGACTCCTGCCAGATAGATGCCCGGGACATTGCTCTCCAGGGTGGTGGCATCGCAAACCGGGAGGCGGTCCGCGCCAACAAAGCGCACACCCAGGGCCTCAAGGAAATCGAAGTCGGGGTGATAGCCGGTCATGGCGAAGACGAAATCGTTCTTCAGGGTCATGCGACCGTCCGGAGTCTGCACGACGACCGTGTCGGGCGTGATTTCGACAACATGCGAGCGGAAGTGGGCCTGGATCTCGCCATTCTTGATGCGGTTTTCAAGATCCGGCTTGATCCAGTACTTCACGTGGCGATGGATCTCGCTGTCGCGGTGCAACAGGGTCACGCGGGCGCCGCTCCGCCACAGCTCCAGAGCCGCAATGGCTGCGGAGTTCTTGCCGCCGATCACCACCACATCCATGCCGAAATAGGGGTGAGGGTCGTTGTAATAGTGATGGACCTTGCTCAGCGTTTCGCCGGGAACGCCCATGAAGTTGGGCAGGTCGTAGTAGCCGGTGGAGATGGCGAGTTTGCGCGCGTTCAAAGCGCCGCTACGGCCGAAGCGGTCGACAGTGTGGACGGCGAAGTTGCCATCGGCCCCGCTGACCCGCTCCACGCGGTGATACTGGCGCACGTCGAGCTTGTAGTAGTTGGCCACCAGGCGGTAATACTGCAGCGCCTCATTGCGGCTGGGCTTGGGGTTGGGGCTGGGAAAGGGAATGTCGCCGATTTCCAGCAACTCCGGGGTGGTGAAAAAGGTCATGTGCGCCGGGTAGTGAAACAGGGAGTTGCACACGCAGCCCTTGTCCACCAGAACCACGCGCAGGCCGGCCTTCTGGGCCTCGATGGCGCAGGCCAGCCCGGTGGGCCCGGCGCCCACCACCAGGAAGTCGAACAAGTCGTTTGCCGCCGCATCCAACGTGGGGTCGTTCATGGATCTAGCTTAGGGCATGTGGGGCGGTGGCGCGCGAACCGCAGAGCACGGATGAACCAGAATTCGGGAAATGGTAGAATGGTAGACGCTGATGGTAGAAAGGTAGATTTATGGGAATTAGCATCAAGAGCCCGACGGCTGAGACGCGCATCCGTGAATTGGCGGCGATGCGAGGGGTCAGTCTCGTGGCCGCAGTGACTGAGGCTGTGGAGCACGAGATCGACAGAGAAAAAGAGAGCCAGGGCAAAAAGAAGCTCATGGCGGAATTCCTCATGGAAATCAGCCGAGAGACCGGTCCGAGGATGAACGACGGCAAGACCTCAAAGGAACTGATGGATGAGCTATACGACCCGGAAACCGGATTGCCTATATGATCGTTGACACCTCAGCCATCATCGCAATCCTCAAGAATGAACCGGAGGCCCAGGCCTTTTCCGATGCGATCGAAGCGGCAAAGACCGTGCGCATCTCTGCCGCTTCCTATCTTGAATCGAACATCGTTGTCGGCCGGTATAAGGATCCGATCCTCAGGTCCCGGTTGGAGGAAATCCTCGAAAACCCCGGGCTCCAGATCGAACCCGTAACCGCAGCACAGGCCAAAATCGCGTGGCAGGCTTATCGCGACTTCGGCAAAGGCAGCGGCCACCCGGCCAATTTGAACTTCGGCGACTGCTTCAGTTATGCGCTGGCACGGGACAAGCGCGAGCCGATGCTGTGGAAGGGCGAGGACTTCGGGTTTACGGATATACGGCCGGCGTGAAGTTTCCGAGGTTCCTGCACTATGCTTGCAAGCATGAAGACGGTGCTGGCTCTCGTAGCTCTGCTGTGTGTTTCCGGTGTATCTTTGGCAGGACAATCGACAGACGCCTCTGGCCAGAACGAGGCTATTTGCAACAAATATCTTCAGACGCCGCTCCCCGCTGAGGCATCGACAGTCGCAACCCCGAAAGCATGGCCGGAGTGCGATTCCTATAAGCACTATTTCGGACTCGAAACCAAGGCAGATTTTGCGGCCGCTCGAGCATGTGCGTGGTCTGAGAGGCTTGCGACCCAGGAAAACAAGGAGCCGCGTTACACGGTGGCCAGTCTGTTTGGAGGCTCAGCCATGCTGACAGTTCTCTATGCCAACGGCGAGGGAGTGGAACGGAACATCCCGCTTGCTCTCAGGTTTGCTTGCGAAGGAGAACTTTCGGAAAATGGTCTGAGCGACATCGGGAAGCTCTCTTGGAGTTCAGCCTCTGGCCGCAAGCGATTCAAGTATTGCGATGAAGCCTTTACGACCTTCGAGATGAACTTCTGCGCGGAGTTGGATTCTGAGATTGCGAAACAAAAGCGGTCAGACAGGTTGAGCACACTTTCGTTGAAGTGGAGCAAGGAGGAAAAGGAATCGTTCAACTCACTCATGCAGGCGGATGAAGTCTATGTCGATGCGCATGGGTGGGGAGAAACCTACCTCGGTGGAACCATCCACGTCTTGAGAGTGAGTGGTGTCGAGGAACGGATGCGCGACAAATTCCTGGCAGCCGTTGAGGCCTTTGAAGCGGGCCATCTACCCCGCGGCACAGCCAGCGATTTCGGCAAAGTCGATGCGGAACTCAACCTGCTGTACCGAGAGGCACTGAAAGCAGCCGATGCGGACAAGAGCGGAGACGAGGGGGCAATCAAGTCGGAAGGGATTCGGAAAGCGGAGCGCGCCTGGTTGAAATACAGGGATGCGTGGGTTGCCTTTGCCAAACGTCGGTATCCAGAGACCGATGCTAATGCCTGGCTCACGCTGCTGACCACGAACCGTTCTGCTAGCCTTCGGATGACCCTTTGCGGCATCGATTCCGACGATTCGTCCTGTCCGCGGAAAGAAGCGAAACCTGATCCTCGTGCAGTACCCTAATGTTGGTCCGGTCCGAAAGCATGAACCCGCGAAAAGCAACCGCAGATCCTTCGATTCCGCTGCGCTCCACTCAGGATGACAGGTCGAATGGGGGACAGAGTTTGTGGCGAATGACGGCAGGTGCGGGGCTTGCCATTCGGGTCATGATCATCGAATTCAGAGGAGACCCTCCCCATGACCGTCATCCGGCAGGAAGATTTTATCGCCAGCGTTGCGGGCGCGTTGCAGTACATCAGCTATTACCACCCGGTGGACTACATCGTCAGCCTGGCCAAGGCCTACGAGCGGGAAGAGTCGCCGGCGGCCAAGGACGCCATTGCGCAGATCCTGATCAATAGCCGCATGTGCGCCGAGGGCCACAGGCCCATCTGCCAGGATACGGGCATTGTGACCGTTTTCCTGAAGGTCGGCATGGATGTTCGCTTCGAGGGTCCTGCGGACGGCAGTCCTTCGCTCGATCTTCAGGGGATGGTCGACGAGGGCGTGCGCCGCGCTTATCTGGACCCCGACAACAAGCTGCGCGCCTCGATTCTGGCGGACCCGGCGGGCAAGCGCACCAACACCAAAGACAACACGCCGGCCTGCGTCACGGTGGAATTGGTGAAGGGCGGTACGGTTGAGGTGACGGTGGCGGCCAAGGGCGGCGGCTCCGAGGCCAAGAGCAAGTTCGTGATGCTCGACCCCTCGGACTCGGTGGTGGATTGGGTGCTAAAGACGGTGCCGACCATGGGCGCTGGGTGGTGCCCGCCGGGGATGCTGGGCATCGGCATCGGGGGCACGTCGGAGAAGGCGATGCTGCTGGCCAAGGAATCGCTGATGGACCCCATC
>CAZLMY010000077.1:0-26274 GCA_964560845.1 uncultured Occallatibacter sp.
CGTGCAGTGCTGGACCTCGTTCGAAGAATACTTCGGCGTGGTGCCCTGCACCATTATGAGCATGATGTCCAACGACCTGATTCCTTCGGCCTGCGAAGTGGATGTGCCCGGCGTGTTGGGCATGTACATGATGAGCCTGGCTTCGGGCACCCCCTCGGCGCTGCTGGATTGGAACAACAACTACGGCTCCGATCCCGACAAGTGCGTTTGCTTCCATTGCTCCAACCTGCCCAAGCACTTCTTTAACGAAGTGAAGATGGACTACCAGGAGATCATCGCCGGCACGGTGGGCAAAATGAACACCTTCGGCACCTGCGTGGGTCGCGTCAAGGCCGGCACCATGAGCTATGCGCGCTACTCCACCGACGATCGCTTCGGCATCATCCGCGGCTATACCGGCAAGGGCGCCTTCACGGACGATCCGCTGGATACCTTCGGCGGCGCCGGCGTCACCGAGATCCCGAACCTGCAAGGGCTCCTGAAGTTCATCTGCCGCGAAGGATTCGAGCATCATGTGGCTGCCAGCTTCAGCGATGTCTCCAAGTCTGTCCACGAAGCAGCCACCCGCTACATGGGCTGGGAGAGCTACCTGCACGAAGGCGACGAGTAATCGAACCACTGGAACCGGCTCGGGCGTTGACGCAACCAGTCAACGCCCGAGTCGCGTTGCGAGACGGGTGTTGCGTTCGTCGCCTAAGACCCAAGGATTTGAAACAACGCTGTCATCCTGAGCGAGCGTAGCGAGTCGAAGGACCTGCGGTTGCTCTTCGCAGTAAAGAAACCCGACCCATCGGTTAGAGGTCAAAAGAGGATTCGCAATCATGAGCAAGAGAATTAGCAAGGCCCTGGTAGTGAACGGCGCCACGGTAGTGACTGAATCCGCGTGGAATGCGGAGTTGGACGCGAAGCACGAACAACTCGTTGAATGGCTCAAAGGCCAGGGACTGGCTGGTGTGCTGATCCGTCGCAATGAGAATGTTGCCTGGCTGACCGGCGGCGCCGTGGAACTGCGCGTGCTGACGCCTTGCGAGACCGGTGTTGCCGCATTGCTGGTAACCGCCGCGGGCAAGCGCTACTACTTCACCACCGAGAACGAAGCGCCGCGCCTGCACGACGAAGAATTCGGCGCGCTGGACTTTGAGCCCGTGCTCTTTCCCTGGTGGGCGGACGACACCAATGCCGCCGCGGCCAAGCTCGCCGGCGCTACAGAGAACAGCCCGTTGGGGTCCGATTCCGGCGGCGCTGGCATGACCCCTGTGAGTCTTGCGCCGTTGCGCGCGGCCTTGAGCGAGACCGAGATCGCGCGTTATCGCTGGCTGGGCACGCACAGTGCGGCTGCTACGGTCGAGGCGCTGAACGAAGTCGAGCCTGGTTTGAGCGAGTACGACCTTGAGGCCATCACCGCCGGCGCTCTGTTGCGGCGCGGCATTCTGCCTTCGGTCTATCTCTATGCCGTGGACGAGCGCATTCTGAAGTACAAGCACGCCGTGGCACGCGGCAAGCGCCTCAAGCAGTACGCCATGCTGAATTTGTGTTCCAGAAAATGGGGGTTGGCGATCTCCATCACGCGCTTCATTCACTTCGGCGCCTTGCCGGCCGACTTGGCGAAGAACTTTGAAGCAGCCGCCAAGGTGAATGCCGCGCTGTTGAACGCATCGCGCGTCGGAGCAACCTCGGCCGGTTTGTTCAAGGTAGCTCAAGATGCATACGCAGCTGTGGGCTTCCCGGGTGAAGAACGCTTTCATCACCAGGGCGGACCGACCGGCTACGGCGAACGCGAGTGGGTAGCCACGCCCGCCGGTACCGAGGTGGTCGTGAACAATCAGGCCTTCGCGTGGAACCCCAGCATTCGTGGCGGCAAGACGGAAGACACCGTTCTGCTGCGCGACGGGGTGATCGAAAACCTGACCGCAACGCCGGAGTTGCCTGTGATTGCCTCGGCGCCCGTCGAGGGCAGTGCATATCTCGCGGCGGGCGTGCTGGTAAGGGAGTAACGGAGCGGGTCGCCGAGTGGGCGAGTCGGCGAGTCAGCAACGAAAGACTGCTGACTCGCTGACTCGATATTCGGCTGCAACCGCTAGCGAAGTTTGATTACTGCCTTGGTGAATTCTTCCCACTGGTAGAGCTGGTTTTTCGCCGCCTCCAAGCCAATATCCAGCAGGAGAGATTTGATCTTCGCCACCCTCGCCGAAAGCTCCAATTCCCAGGGATAGGTACGGTTGTTCCTCTTGTGAAGCAACTCAAGATCGTGCACCGCGTTAGCCGCGTCGCCGCTGAGAATTCGCGAATAAGCTAAAGCCTCCAACAGGTGAAGGTCATCTGGACGGGTTCGAAGACTGGGCTCAAGATACAGCGCCAGATCATGGGGAGTTTCGATCTTCACCAGGAAGTTCTCGTTCCAACCCTTGATGACTTCCACCAGGGTTTGCGCCGACTTGCCGCGCAGATTCGGTGAGAGGTTCCACCTCATGTTGTGCCGTGCGGGATCGCCCACCCTCTCACCGAAGTTGAAATATAGACAGGGAGATGGCACATAAAGCGGCTGCACGAAGACATTGAGGTGCAGCTCAAATTCGCTGCTTGTCTGGTCAAGAAAAAGACCCCTAAGCAAATTGGTGGCAGGGGGGCGGTAACATAATCTTCCTGACACACGAAAACCTGAAAGGGATGGGAGCACCTCATTCTTCAGGAATTTCTCGACCTCCTCCTTTGTCATTGCGGGTCTCGCGGCTGCAGCGTGAGTCGCGCCGTCAGCACCACCAACGTGACCCACAGCGTGTCGGCGGCCAGCAGGTGAGCTACCTGGAGCCACAGCGGGGCCAGCAGCACCACATCCAACAGCCCCAGCGTATACACCACAGCCAATTCAAGCAGCACAACGGCGCTGAGGCCGCGGTTGTCCCAATACTTTCCCTTGCGCACGGCGTGGATCAGCAGCCAGAGCAGCAGGATGCTGGCCAGGAAAGCGACCGTGGGGTGCATCCACCGCCAGCGGACGAGCCAGCCGCTCGCGGCGGAGAAATCCTTTGCCAGCGCCAGTGCGAGCGATGACTCTGGAAACAACGTGTCGCCCAGCGCGGCCAGCGAACCAGTTACGCCCACTACCAACACGACGCATACCCCGGCGACAGCGCTGATGGGAGCTACCAGCCGCACCGTGCCGCGCAGATAACCCTCGCGCCGGCTCAGCAAGTGGGCGGTGAGTGTGAGCGCGGCCAGCAGAAGCAGCGTGTTGGTCAGGTGTAGCGCCAGGTAGGCCGGGCGCAGCGGAGACTGGCTCTGCGCCGTGAGTCCCAGCTTCACCAGGAAGGCCCCCAGCATGGCCTCAATGAAGGTGAAAGCCACCGAGGCCCAAGCTGCCGTGCGTGCCAGATGGCCGCGTACCGTGCCCTTGAGCGTCCAAATCAGCAGGCCCAGCACCGCAATGGTCGAGAGGCCGCTGGTCAGCCGGTGAGTGAATTCGATCATGGTGTTCATGCTGGGCGAGGGCTGCAGCACAGTCCCGTTGCACAGCGGCCAGTGGTTGCCGCAGCCGGCTCCGGCGCCGGTGGCGCGCACCAGCGTACCCCACAGAATCACGGCGATGAAGTAGACCAGTACGCCCCAGGCGAAGCGGCGCAGGGCAGGCGAAGGCAGGCGGCTTGAATCGACGGAAACGGCGGCGGTAGACATGAGGGAAGACTCCGTATGGAACCATCCAGTGTAGAACAAGGCGGCACCTATTTGAGTTTGGAAGTCGCTTCGGCGTAAAATCCGTCTTACTTGGAGGTAAGACGCAATGGCGAATTCGGCGGTCATGAGCTCAAAGGGCCAACTGGTCATTCCAGCTAACCTGCGCCAGGAACTTGGACTCAAGCCCGGAACTCGAGTCGTCTTCAAAAAGCACGGCAAGGGGCTGCTGATCGAAAGCGGAAGCTATGAGGCAGTGATGGCGCTTTGCGGAAAGTACGCCGGCACTGGTCTAGAGGAGAGTTTTGCGGCGTTTCGCCGTGAGGAAAAGGAAATCGAAGAGAAAAAGATGAAAGCTCTCCATGAAGATCTACGTTCTTGATGCGAATGCAGTGATCCTGTTCCTTTTGAAGGGCATGCATTACCAGCGGGTTGCCGAACTGCTGAAGAGAGCCTCTAGTGGAGAGGCCAAGCTCTTCATTTCTGTGGTGAATTGGGGAGAAGTGCTTTATTCAGTCGCCAAGAGTGAGGGATTGAATCGAGCAACCGCGAACTTGAAGGCCCTGAGCGTGTATGTCGAGCCTGTGGTCGCGGATGAAACGCTTGCTGAGGCGGCAGCCGCCGTCCGGCTTCACCACCATCTGGGGTATGCGGATTGTTACGCAGCGGCGCTGGCCATGCGCATGAGTGCGGTTCTTGTTACGTCGGATCCAGACTTTGAAAAGCTGGGGAACAAGCTCAAGATCTTGAGCCTGCCGAGACACGCGGGATGACACTGGAAGAGCTGGATCAGATCTTGCCGCAAGGTTTGCATGACGCGCAGATCAGAACCATGACCCACGACTACGAACGCGCCACGGTCAACCTGGGTGTTTCAATCGTGGTTGGATCGCCGGGTGAGCCAATTTCGAATCGTCTCCGCTACAGGAACGGCGAGATTCTCATTCATCGGGTTCACTTCTTTGCACCGGAAATCCCACACCCGGAGTCGGCTTTTCGATCCCCGGGTTCGATCTGCTTCCAGGTGTATCCGATGGAAGTTGGAGTCTTGCCGGATGAGATGGCGAGTGCCTTTCCGCCAAACACCCTGTGCTATTCGCTCTTCATTTTGGATTGGGACTCATCGATCCACATCGCTGCTGGGGATGTGAGCTTTTCCTGGTCCGAACCCGAAGAGCCGCAAGCCTCATAAAAGAAAAAGCCCTGGACGCGAACGTAACCTCCGCATCCAGGGCCTTTCAACAGCACTTGAAGAGCACTTCCTTAGTTGCTCGCCAGCAGCCTAACCACGTGGTTCACAATCACCAGGTCTTCGGCCGGGGGGATGACGCGCACCGTGACGGGCGAGTTCGCCGCCGAGATGGTGGCTTCGCCGTGCACGTTGTTGCGATCGTTGTCCAGCACGATGCCGAGCGCGCTCAACCCGGCGCAGATCTCCCTGCGGGCATTGATGTCGTTCTCGCCGATGCCGCCGGTAAACACCAGCATGTCCAGCCCGTTCAACTCGGCCACATAGCTGCCGATCCACTTGGCGATGCTCCAGTTGAACTTGTCGACGGCCAGCCGCGCCTTGGGGTTGCCGGCGTTGATGGCGTCGCGGAGGTCGCGCATGTCGTTCGAAAGGTCGCTCACGCCCAGCAGGCCGGCCTTCTTGCTGGCCACCACTTCAAGCTGGTCGGCTGCGTCCGTGGCGCTGGTCGCGGTCTCGGCGATCTTGCGCAGAATGAACAGCAGCACGCCGGGATCGATGTCGCCGGTGCGGGTGCCGCTGATGATGCCGCCGGTGGGCGTCAGGCCCATGGAGGTGTCGAGGCACTGGCCGTCGAGAATGGCGGAGATGGACGCGCCATTGCCGAGGTGCGCCACAATCAGCTTGCGCGGCACCTCCGGCTGCAACTGCAGCACGATGGACTCGTACGAAATGCCGTGGGCCCCATAGCGGCGCACGCCCATGGCAGAATACTTCTCGGGGATCGGCATGTGCTTGACCACTTCCGGCATGGTGCGATGGAAGTAGGAGTCGAGGCACACAAAGTTCGGCACGCCCGGGAACAAATTCAGCGATTCGCGCATGATGTAGCAGGCAATCGGCGTGTGGAGCGGCGCAAAGGCCGTGTAGCTCTCCATCTCGTCAATCAACGCCGGAGTAATGAGCTGGTTCTCTTGCACCGTCGGTCCGCCGCACACCATGCGGTGGCCAATGGCCACAGGGGCAGGGAATTCGGGAGAGTGCAGGGCATCGGCCACCAGCGCGAAGGCTACCGCGCGGCTGGGCAGAGCCGGGGTCTGATCCACCAGCTTCTTGCCGTCGGCGTCCTTGATCCAGAACTTGCCCTGGTCGGTGCCGATACCGTCAACCGCGCCTTCAAAGGGCCTGGTGCGTTCGCCGTCGCCGGCTTCATAGACTGAGAACTTGATGGAGGACGAACCGCTATTCAAAACCAATACGGGCAAACAAGACATTCAATATACCTCGGGGTTGGGGCTGATGGGATTAGCAAGTCAGCGAGTTAGCAAGTTAGCTGCGCTTCGCGCGTGCTTGCGGAGTTAGCTTGGAATTGCGCCGGGATTGGGTTTGAGGGTGCCCACCCTAGCCACAAAAAACAAAAGCGTGGCGAGGGTGGGGCACCCAGGTGGTTGCCTCACTGCAGCAGTTTGGCCCCACCGCAAGTGGTTGGCCGCACCGCAGGTGCCCAGCGCCAGTCTTTTACTTCGGGCAGGTCGTCGCCGTTTTCCGCGACATAAAGCCGGTGCTTCTGGATGGCCTCGGAGTACCATTGCTCGGCTGCCCCAGCTTGCGAGGCAAGGCGTGGCACGCGCTTGATGGCGTCCAGGGTCAGTTGATAGCGATCGATGTTGTTCAGCACGCACATGTCGAAGGGCGTGGTGGTGGTGCCTTCTTCCTTGTAGCCGCGCACGTGAATGTCGTCGTGATTGTGGCGGCGATAGGTAAGGCGGTGAATGAGCCACGGATAGCCGTGGAAGGCGAACACCACCGGCACACCTGCGGGAAAGAGCTGATCGTACTCCTCGTCGGGCAACCCGTGCGGATGCTCCGAAGTCGGCTGTAGAGACATCAAATCCACCACGTTGACTACGCGGATCTTGAGGTCGGGCGCTTGTTCACGCAGGAGGCAAACGGCGGCCAATGTCTCCATGGTCGGCACATCGCCGCAGCAGGTCATCACCACGTCGGGCTTGCCCTCGCCGTTCGAGGCCCAGGGCCAGATGCCCAATCCGGTGGTGCAGTGGGCGATAGCTTCGTCCATGGTGAGCCATTGCGGCGCGGGTTGCTTGCCCGCCACGATGAGATTGATGTAGTGCCGGCTGCGCAGGCAGTGATCCGCCACCGACAGCAGCGTGTTGGCGTCCGGTGGAAGATAGATCCGCACCACGTCGGCCTTCTTGTTCATCAGGTGATCGATGAAGCCGGGGTCCTGATGGCTGAAGCCGTTATGATCCTGACGCCATACCAGCGAACTGAGCAGGTAATTGAGGCTGGCGATGGGCTTCCGCCACGGAATCTGCCGGGTGACCTTCAGCCACTTGGCGTGCTGGTTCACCATCGAGTCGATGATGTGAATGAACGCCTCATAGCAACTGAAGAAGCCGTGACGCCCAGTCAGCAGATAGCCCTCCAGCCAGCCCTGACACATGTGCTCGCTCAGCACTTCCATCACCCGGCCGGTCTCCGAAAGGTTCTCGTCCACCGGCAGCACTTCGCCCATCCAGACTTTGCCGAATCCGGGAATGGTGTCGCCCAAGCGGTTTGAAGCCGTCTCGTCCGGTCCGAAAACGCGGAAGTTCTTCTCTTCGCGGTTCAGTTCCATCACGCCGCGAAGCAGTTTGCCCAGGTAACGAGTCGACTCCCCGTCGGCCTGGCCGCGGCCTTCGATCTTGAAAGCGAAATCGCGGAAGTTCGGCAGTTTGAGCGCCTTCAGCAGCAGGCCGCCGTTGGAGTGGGCGTTCATGCCCATGCGCAGCTTGCCCTTGGGAGCGATTTCGGCCAGGTCGGCGCGGAAGTGGCCTTTCTCGTTGAACAGCTCCTCCGGCTTGTAGCTGCGCATCCACTCTTCCAGTTGCGCCAAATGCTCGGGATTCTGGAAGATTCCGTCGAGCGGAACCTGGTGGGCGCGCCATGTGCCTTCAACCGGCTTGCCGTCGACAAACTTGGGCCCCGTCCAGCCCTTGGGCGTGCGCATGATCAGCATCGGCCAGGCCGGACGTTCTGTCGCCCCGTCCACACGTGCGGCCTTCTGGATGGCGGCAATCCGGTCCAGCATCTGGTCGAAGATTTGGGCACCTTGCTGGTGCATCACCGCCGGGTCGTCGCCTTCCAGCGTGAACGGCTCGTAGCCGTAGCCGCGCATCAGGTCTTCCAACTCGGCGTGCGGAATGCGGGCCAGCACCGTGGGGTTGGCGATCTTGTAGCCGTTCAAGTGCAGGATGGGCAAAACCGCGCCGTCGGTGGCCGGATTCAAGAACTTGTTGGAGTGCCAACTGGTGGCCAGCGGGCCGGTCTCGGCCTCCCCGTCGCCCACCACGCAAGCCACAACCAGATCGGGATTATCAAAGGCCGCGCCGTAAGCATGGACCAGCGAATAGCCCAACTCGCCGCCTTCGTGGATCGAGCCCGGCGTTTCAGGTGCTACGTGACTGGGAATCCCATAGGGCCAGCTGAACTGGCGGAACAGGCGCTTGATGCCGTCCTTGTTCTGCTCGATGTGGGGATACGTCTCGGAATAGGAGCCTTCGAGGTAGGTGTTGGCCACGATGCCGGGGCCGCCGTGGCCGGGGCCGATCACGAAGAGCATGTTCAGGCCGCGCTCGCGGATGAGGCGATTCCAGTGCACGTAGAGAAAGTTCAGTCCGGGCGTCGTGCCCCAGTGACCCAGCAGCCGCGGCTTCACGTCGTCCAGGGTGAGGGGCCGCTCCAGCAGCGGATTGTCCTTGAGGTAGATCTGGCCCACGGAAAGGTAGTTGGCGGCACGCCAGTAGGCGTCCATTTTGGCCAACAGTTCCGGGCTTAGCGGGTTGTTGCTTGCTACTTCGCTCACACTACACCTCGCAAAGGAAATTCCACGCCATCAGAAGCCTAGCAGCCAAGAGGCGGGGGTTGGGGTGATTCGAGTCACACGCAGTTGAGACAGCGATTCACTTTATGGGACGTAAATGCGTAGTCGCGATTCTCTGCTCGTATACGCACCGCGCGCTGTACTGGTTCGACCTTGACTTTCCCATGCGGTTCGCGCTTCAATCGTTTGCTGCGGCCCCGCAAATTGGTTGGCGCCCAAGAACTTGCGTGGCCCTGGGTGCGGAAAGCAAGGCAAGCGATGAACACACTACTTTGGATGGCGCAGATTATCCTGGCCGGTATTTTCCTGATCACAGGAGCTAGTAAAATCCTGGCGTATGAAAAGCTCGTGAAGGTATTGGAAGTCCGCACCAAGTCCGGCCCCATCGGTATGCCGCGCGGCGTGGCCGCGTTGGTAGGCTTGGTTGAGATCGCCGGGGCGGTGGGCGTGCTGCTTCCTGTGGACCTTTGGCCGCCGCACACACTTTTGCGCCTGGCGGCCGCGGGATTGGCGCTGGTGATGGTGGCTGCGGGTATCTATCACCTGCGCCGTCAAGAGAGCGCGGTGCCCAATGTGACCCTGTTCCTGCTGGCCCTGTTTGTGATCGTGGGTCGCTGGCCGCGCTAGCCACGTAGCTTGCTCGCCTCGCCGATCCTGCCTCAGAAATGCCGCTTGAGCTTCAGAATCTGCGACTCGAAGCCGTACCAGAGCGCGGTGGCGATGGCGGTCGATGCGGCCAGCCGGAAAGCCACCACGGCCAGGTTGCCCGCAATCCCGTACTTGTCCATGCGCAGGTCGAACCAGCCAAAGAAGATGAACACCGAGATATGGATCATGTAGAGGCCGTAACTGATGCGGCCATAAAACGGCAGAGGCCCCCGCCGCAGCGCCAGCGTAAGCGGATTCCGCGCCCCGGTTGAAGCGATCAAGGCCAGCATGGCTCCTGCGAAGCCAACCGCCAGCGCGGAATCCAGATACGCGGTGCCCCCGGCCACGGTGGCCGCCGCCGCAATGCCGAAAGCGAAGCTTCCCAAGCCGATCCAAAGCCAGGCCCGGCGGCTCAGCGGCAGTGTGTACATGCCCAATGCCAGCAGACTGCCCAGGGCGAGGCCGTCCAGGTGAATCAGCGTGTGTGTCGGTGTGAGCCATGCGTGATGGCCGTGGCGCAGCATCGGCGAAGCAATCAGCGCCAGCGTCAGAACCCCCGCCAGCATCCACGGACGGCTCAGGAAGCGCACCAGCGGCGCCCAGAAGAAGTAATACTGTTCCTCGATGGCCAGCGCCCAGGTGGGACCGAGCGCCGCCGGCAGTGTGAGGTGAAACAGGTTCTGCACAAAGAAGATGTAAGCCAGCCACGGCGCTGTTCTCACCGCATCCCAGATGGTTGGCCCGATGAACCACGGAGCTTCCAGGTAAACCACCACCAGCACCAGCGCGTACATCGGCCAGATGCGCAGCGCCCGGCGCGCATGAAAGTTGTGGAAGTAGTGCGGCTTGTCCCGCGTTCCCAGCAGGTTACTGGTAATCAGAAACCCGCTTAGCGCGAAGAAGAAGATCACCCCCGCCCATCCCCACAAGGATGCGTAGTGGATCCAAGTGCCCACCAGCCGCGGGTTGCAGTGGTAGAGCACCACGCCCAGAATCGCGAGCCCCCGCAGGCCCTCGAGTTCGGGGACAAAGTTAGGCAGCCAGGTTGGGCGTTTGATCGGCAAGTCAGCGGGTCAGCAAGTCAGCGGGTTGACGGAGTTAGCACATAGTCTGGGTGCCCCAGGTCCCTCGCATTTGGGGACCTGGGAAAGCAATACACTCAGCCAACAGTCGGGTACGCCGGTCCTGTGTTCGGGACCTGGGAAAGCAAGCCCCTCAACCCGCGGCCAGTTGTTTGGCGCGTTCGGTCGCCCGCATCACGGCTTTGATCAGCGTTACCCGCAGTCCACCCTCTTCCAACTCCAGAATGCCGTCGATGGTGCAACCGGCCGGGGTGGTCACGGCGTCCTTCAGCAGGGCGGGATGGTAGCCGGTCTCGAGCACCATCTTGGCAGCGCCGAAGGCGGTTTGCGCGGCCAACTGAGTGGCCACGTCGCGCGGCAAGCCCACCTTGACGCCGGCCTCGGCTAACGCCTCGATGATGATGTAGATATAGGCTGGCCCCGAACCCGAAAGCCCGGTGACGGCGTCCATATGCTTCTCGTCCACGGTCACGGTGCGGCCCACGGTCTCAAAGATGCGCTCGGCCAGTTCCATCTGCGCCGGGGAGACAAAGCGCCCACGGCACAGTGCCGCCGCGCCCGCGCCCAGCATGGAAGGCGTGTTGGGCATGGCGCGAATCACGGCCAGGTCCACGCCCGCAGCCTCTTCAATGGAGCGGGTTTTCACCGATGCGGCGATCGAAAGGATGGTCTTGTCTTTGCTCAGCGCGGGCTTGATCTCAGCCAGCAGATCCGGCACCTGGAACGGCTTGACGCCCAGAAGGATCAGGTCGGCCTTGCCGGCCGCCTCCAGGTTATTGGTGCTCACGTCCACGCCCCACTGGATGCTCAGCGCCTGAGCCTTCTCAGCGTGGCTCACAGTCCCGTGGATATTGTCGGGAGCAAACAGGTTCTGCTTCAGGAACGCCTGCAGCAGGATGCCGCCCATTTTGCCCGCGCCCAGAACAGCCACACGGACGCGGGGCAACTGCGCGGGTACTTCGGTGGCCTCAACGGCTATTTCCGCCATGTTTTTCCTTGCCTTTGGAAGAGTGAAATGGATTCAACTCTCAAGGATACTCCACCACCTGCGGTGGGGCAGCCGCCTTCGGCCGGCCCGCGCCAGTGAGGAGGCGCGGGGATGAGGGATGGGATGTCTCAAATCACAGGCGCTGGGGTGCCCCATCCTTGCGCCTTCTTTCTGGCGCAAGGGTGGGAGGCATCAACACTATTGGTAGGCGGAAGCCTAGGTCACGCGCGCGGTGATGCTAGGATTAGCGCCCGAACGACTCCTCGACGGAGACGTAACTCTTCAGGTTGTCTCCGGCCAGCTTCTCGCGATCTGCGGGCGACCAGGAGGCGTTCCAGATCATGTACCCGCCCGGCAGGGTCAGCGTCTTCTGGCCGTTGGCTACCGCGCTCAATACGGTGGCCAGACCGGCCTGGTACTCCAACTCAAACGGCCCCGGCTGGTCGGCTCCCTGGGGAGGATTGCGCAAATCGACGATGTGCTGCCCGATGTGCACAATGGCGCGGCTTAGCGAACTGCCCGGCAAACGATTCATGTTGAACGTGCAGTTGTAGAGAACGCCGTCCGGCGAGTCTTTTGTGCTCTGTGCTTCTGCCTTTGGAGACGTTTCGTCGGCGGCTCCAAATCCGATGTTGACGCCATTGTCTTCGCCGGCCTTGCCGAACGCGGCAGCAGCCTTTTCAATTTGCGCGCCCAGGGGATTCCCGGGTCCGAAGGCGGTGGCGAACTTGTGAGCCTGGGCAACCGGGTCGCCCGAAGCCGTATCCGCCGTCACTTCCGACTGGGTAATCGGGTCGATCTTTGAGAAGTCGATCTCCTGCGCGGAGACATCGGAAACCGATGCCAGCACCAGGCGCGCCGGGTACTGGTTCAAATTGCCGAATCCGTCGATGGCCACGATCTTGCCGGCGGCATCGCGCTTCACTCCCGCCTGTTCCACGCCGTCAAGACGCCCCACAAAGGTGGCGCTGACCTGGTTGCGGGTGCATCCCAGGCACATGCCCGATCCTCTGCGCGAGGCCGTCAGCAAGGACTCGAACTGTTTGAAATCCTTGCTCTTGTCCAGTTGCACCGGAGCGCGCTCCGACACCTTCACGGTGCCGGCGAAGTTGTGTGCCGCCTGCAACTGCAGCACAGCCGCCGGCCCCGACTTGGCCTTGGTGCCCTCGGGATAAGAGAGCCAGATGCAGTTGATGGTGTGGCCGCAGCCTGCGGCGCCCTTGATGGCGAATTGGTCGAAATCCGCAACCACCGTGCCCTTGATACGGACGGTCTTTCCGTTGAACGATTGCGGGTCTTTCAAAATGTCGCAGACGGTGGTATCGACGGCCTGCGCGTGCAGCGCCACGCACGACAAGGCACAACTAAAGGTCAAGGCGAGAAGGCGTTTCATTGAGTGCTCTCCGTTGGATGGGTCTACCCGATTTCGGCCACTCAAGCCATGCAGCAAGCCTGGAAAAGGGAACTGTCAAGCCTATCATGCCGGGCGGGCGCTCCGGGATGCACACGTTTTGCCGCCACAAAAGCCCGAGGGCGCGGAAGAATCCGCGCCCTCGGGCCGTGCTGGGAAGCCGCTGCTAGAAGCGAACAGACAGGGTGCCGGAGATGGTGCGAGGCGAGCCCACCTGCAGGGTGTTGTTGTTCACCGACTGCGGATCGCTGTAGATGAATCCGTTGGTGCCGATGGAGGCGTAGTACTGCGAGTTGGTGACGTTGTAAACGTTGAATTGGGCCTTCAGATCCTTGAATGCGCCCAACTGCTCGCGGTTGTATCCCGCACCGAATTCGGTCAGGAAGCGTCCGGGGACGCTGCCGTCGTTGCTGTAGGTGAAGTAGCGCGTGGACATGTAGTCCGAGCCGAGGTGACCGAAGAAGCCCGCCTTGTGGTAGTCGAGCGCGGTCTTGTAAAGGAATTTCGGCGTATCCACCACGATATCGCCCTTGAGCGGCAGGCAGGAACCGGTCGAGCTGGCGTAGATGCAAGCGCCATTGGCCCCTGTGTCCCCGTCGTAGGCCGACTTGTTGTAGGTGGCGCCGTTGTAAAGCGAAATCTCCGGCGTGATGCGAATGGTCGCCGAGCCGTCCATTCCGTTGGTCGTGACGCCGCCGGCATTGGAGAGAATCGAGGCGTTGCCTGCGATCCCGGCTCCCTGTGAGAAGGCCACAAGGCGATTGGCAAAGTTGACGTGGAAGTAACTGGCCTGCACCGCCGCATGTTGCGTGGTGGCGCGGTAACCGGCTTCCTCGGTCCAGGATGTTTCCGGATGCGTGCTGGTCTTCAGCGCATTGAAGCCGGCCTGCGTCGTGCCCCACGGCGAGGTGCCGTACCCGTAGCCGCCGGGGACGTAAGAGCGCACGTTGTAGGCCACATCGCCGAAGATCTCGCTCTTGCTGTCAAGCTTCACATTGGCGCCGAACTGCGGCAGGATCGGCTTGCCCGATTCCAGCTTGCCCTGCGCATATTCGCCGGGCACAAATACCGGGCTGGATTGGAACGTCTTGGACAGCTCGCCATCCGTGTTGGTCTCTTCGGTCTTGAACCCCGCGGCCAGCGAAACCTTCTTGGTCAACTTGTATACGTCTTGCAGGTGGATGTCGTAGACCGTGGAGTTGAAGACATATTCCCACTGTGTATAGAAAGGGTTGGACGGGAAATCGTAGAGCGAGTGGCTGGGATCGGTTGCCGTGGTGCCATAGAAGCGTCGCGCCAGGTTCCAGCGTTCGCCTTCGAACCACACGCCGCCCTCGAGCCGGTTTTTGGTGGTTTCGTAGGCCAGCGAAGCCAGCACGCCGCCGCGGTTGATGCCGTACTCGGAAGTGCGCAGCGAGATGGGAGAGACGATGGTTGCGGTGCTGGGAGCGTAGATGTTCTGGTACGTGGGCAGATAGGGCGTGAACCACAGCCCGCGGCCGTCGTCGTTATGCCCGTAGCCGGTGAGCTTCAGCGTGAGGTGATCGCCGATCGCCTGCTTGTAGCCGATGCCGACAAGCTGATCTTTGCGCAAGCCCGAACCGCCATAGTAGCCCGCATCGCAGGGATCTTCGCTGGCGGCCAAGGTGTTCACCGGAGACGGATAAGCGCCCGCGCCGTCGCAGGCCCAGGCCGCCTGCACCGACTGGCCCCAGTTGCCGTAGTTGTCCCAGTTGTAGCCCAACTTGTTGACCCAGACCTTGTTCACATCCTGGTAATCCACTTCGCGGCGGTCGCTGACGTCGGCAAAGACCGACAACACGCCGGTCGAGCCCACGTAGTGAACCAGCTTGCCGTTGAGCTGCCAGTAGTTCTGGCCAATATCCCCGTGGCCGCGCCATTTGTCCGAGAGGTTATAGGCGCCGGTCAAATAGAACTTCGTGTGGCCCATCAAACCGCTCTCAAAGCGAGCCAGGGTGCGCGCGGCGCTCCAGCTGCCGAAGGTCTGGTTGACCGTGACGCTGCGGGTGTCGGAGGGGTCGACGGAATAAAACTGGATGGTGCCGCCCAAATTACTGGTGCTGGCGGTTTCCAGAGCGCCGGTGCCTTGCGAAAGCACCACGCGGCCCATGTTTTCGTCGGTGATGGCCCGGCTGATGTGCAGGCCGTTCCAGTTGCCATACGACATGTCGCCCAGCGGGATGTCGTCCAGCGTGAAACCCAGCTGGTTCTGGTTGAAGCCGCGCACCGAGATGCGTACCGCCCACTCATAGGAGCCGTATGGGTCGGCAGCCTGAAAGTTGACGCTGGGTAGTTGCTCCAGGCTCTTGATGGGGCTGGTCCCCGGCGCTTCTTCAATCAGCGTGGGTCCTTGCAACTCTTGCTCCACGCGGAATTCACCGGGGGCGGTGACCACTACGGTCTCGGTGTTGGTGATCTTTGCCGCCGGTGGGGTGGTGGCCGCCGGGGCGTCCGCAGACGGACCCTGTGCGGCGGCAATGCCTGCGCCGATTACAGCAAGTAACACTAGATTTGCAGAAAAATGGCCTCGAATCATGGATATACCTTTCATTCAATTTGTGTTCCAGGGGCCTATCCGGCTTTTATGAAGTGGAATTGGGAGGTTGGGCGACAAGGCGCCATTCCGCCACAGCCGGGCGCGGTTGTGTATGGGGTGCGCGTCGAGCAATCTGCGCAAGGCGCAAGCTGGAACACTTGTCTGGAATCTAGGCAGTCCGAGTCAAGATTTCGTGATAGGAAGATGAATAGACGGCAAACACTGACCCCTCCTATGGATAAGAAGCCAGAGTGTATGCCGGGGCCGGATCGTCCCCAAGACCCAAGCGGGCTCGGCCAAGAGCCGAACCCGCG
This sequence comes from uncultured Occallatibacter sp., assembly GCA_964560845.1. Classification (GTDB taxonomy): domain Bacteria; phylum Acidobacteriota; class Terriglobia; order Terriglobales; family Acidobacteriaceae; genus Telmatobacter. Next base: position 15,745 of record CAZLMY010000077.1, read on the forward strand.
TTGGTTATTTTATGACTAGTGTAATGATGACTAGTCAGCTTGCACCGGCTTCGAGGGCTGCTGGCTCGCAATCCAGGCGTCGATCCGCTCGCTCAGAACGTCCAGCGGCAACGCCCCTGCGTCCAGCACCTGGTCGTGGAAGGCCCGAATATCGAACTTGTCTCCCAAGGCGCTCTTGGCCCGGTCGCGCAGTTCCAGAATCTTCAACTGACCCACCTTGTAGGCCAAAGCCTGGCTCGGCCAGGCAATGTAACGATCCACCTCGGCCTGGATGCTGGTGTCGTCGATGTTGCTGTGGTCGTGGAAGTACTGCACCATCTGTTCGCGGGTCCAGTGCTGCGAGTGGACGCCCGTATCCACCACCAGCCGAATGGCGCGCCAGATGTCGCCTTCCAGGCGCCCGTAGTCCGAATAGGGGTCCTGGTAGAAGCCCACATCCTTGCCCAGCCGCTCGGAATAGAGCCCCCATCCCTCCACGTAGGCCGTGTACCCCCTGTGTTTGCGAAACGTCGGAAGGTCGGTGAGTTCCTGGGCAATGGAGATTTGCAAATGATGGCCGGGAAGTCCTTCGTGGTAGGCAATGTCTTCGACCGAGTAGAGATTGCGGTCGGCAGCGTTGTAGGTGTCGATGAACAGCCGTCCCGGCCGGCTCCCATCGGGCGCTGCGGCCTCGTAATAGGCCGGGGCCGAAGTCTTCTCCATGTACTCCGGCACCGCGACTACTTCGAACTTGGCCTTGGGAAGGCGACCGAAAAGCTCCGGCAGCTTGGCCTGCATTGGCCCCAGATAGCCGCGATAGGCATCGAGCAGTGCCTCGCGTGAAGCCGGGTGCGTCTTGGGATTGGTCTTGAGGCTGGCGCGGAAGCTGGCCAGATCCGCGAATCCAAGCTTCTTGGCGATCACCAGCATCTCGGCTTCGTCGCGCTTCACTTCGTCCAGGCCGATCTGGTGTATCTGCTCCGCGGTCAGGTCGGTGGTGGTGGTGCGCTGGATCAGAAACCGGTAGAACTTTGCTCCGTCGGGCAGGGCGCCGATGCCAGGCTCGGTGCGGCCGGCAGGCACGTAGCTCACCTCCAGAAAGCGCGCAAATCGCCGGTAGGCGGGCAGCACTTCCTTGGCGATTGCGTCCAGCATCTCGGCCTTGATGCGGTCTTGCTCAGAGGATTTAATGCCGGCTGGGAAGCTCTTTAGCGGCAGGGCCAGCGGCGACTCCTCTGGCTTCTGCTCCGCCATCGCCTTCACCTGGACGAGAGCCTTTTCCAGCAGGTATTTGGGCGGCACACGGTGGTCGTCGATGCCGATCGACATATTGGTGGTGACCTGCTCAAATGCCTTGGGGATGGCATGAAGCCGGGCGATCCAGTCGTCGTAGTCCTTGACAGCGGTGAAGCTGAGCTGGGGCGCCAGACGCGGGTAAGTGGTCTGGATGCCGCCCATCTGGTCGACGGGCAGCTCCCATTCCTTGAACTCCGCGGCTTCCTGGTCTTCGGTGAACCGGCGCAGCAGCAGATCGCGGCTGATCTTTTCCTGGTCCGTCAGCCCCGCCGGGTCAATGGCCGCCAAGCGCATCAGGTAGCCCTGCTCCCGCTCCAGATTGGCGTTGATGGCCTTCAGCGAGTAGTCGGAGATCTGGTCGTTGAAGCGCTTGTCGCCCAGGGCCGAGGCCAACTCGGGCTGATGCTCAAGGGTATCTTCCCAATATTCCTGAAAGAGGGCATTGAGAGCCTTGCGGCGGTCTTCGACCGGAGCGGGTGCAGCCTGAAGCCGCAAGACGGGAGCACAGAGAAGAAGAAGGATTGCAGAAACGGTCAGCAGCGGGAGACGCGGAATTCTCAACGGTAAAACCTCAGAATGGTATTGAACCATCCCGTTGAGTGTAGAGCAAGAAGCAAGAAGCAAGAAGCAGGGAACAGGGATCAGGGATCAGGGATCAGGGCCGGAAGCCGGACGGAGGCAGCTAAAAGCTAAAAGCTAAAAGCTAAAGCTAAAAGCTAAAGCTAAAGCTAAAAGCTAAAGCTAAAAGCTAAAAGCTAAAAGCCAAAAGCCAAAAGCCAAAAGCTAAGAGCTAAAAGCTGTCCGCACAACACACCGAAACGAGCCCGCGGGGCGTACACGCGGGCTCGTCCTGGAGGATAGATTTAAGTGCCCATGATGCTTTCGTTGCTGAGAATGCGATAGAGCGTTGAGCGGCTGATACACAGTTGCCGGGCTGCCCGCAGCTTGTTGCCGCGATTCAGGTCCAGGACGTACTGAACATGATGGCGGATGATGGCGTCGAGAGACAGGTTCTCGGCACGCATCACGGGTTGCAGGTCGGGCTGCGCTTCGGCGCCGGTCGGCAGGTTCAGGTCCCCGGCGCGAATGACGCCGTTGACTGCCTCCAACAAGGCCGTTTCCAAGACGCAGGCCAGCTCGCGGACGTTGCCGAGCCAGTTGTGCTGCAGAAGCCGGGCAAGTGCGCCGGGCCCCAGCACCACTGGGCGCTGCTGATAGCGGTGGCAGATGCGGTCGAGCAACGCCTGGGCCAGCGGTGCGATATCTTCCCGGCGCTGCCGCAAGGGAGGGATCGCAAACCGGACCGCGGTCAGCCGGAAGGCAAGGTCAGGCATCAGCAGCCCCTGGCCCGCCATCTGGCGCAAGGACGTCTGCGAAGAGGCCAGTACCACGGCCCGCCCCGTAGGACGATCCTGAAGCGCCTTCAGCACGCCCAGCAGCAGCCCCTGCCCTGGCGGTGCCAGCAGGTCCACTCGATCGAGATAGGTAAAGCCGGCAAGCGTGGCCGGATCAGCGTCTGCAACCAGCCATTCCCGTGCATCGCGCCGCTGGAACGTCGATCCGGCCAGCGGGGAACGGCTGAAAAGGTAACGGGCAAGCGTCTGCTTTCCCGTGCCGTGCTCGCCTTCGATCGCCGCCACCTGAACATGGGGTGCGGCCATCTCCGCTTGCATCAGCAACTTGCGCCAGGCCGCGCTAACACCTACGACTTGTGTGGCAGAAGGTGAATCTACTTCCACCAGCGTCAAGCCGGAAGCCGAGGGCTGGGACTGGAATTGAGCGGCGCTCTGCATAATTCTCAAGGGCCTCTCCTCCTTGGCCCAAAAACGAACAGTAGCAGGCCAACAGTTGTCTTATCGGCGTCCACATAAAAAACATGAACCCCTCTGCCTGTGTATATCTTGGTTCGGGAAGGAATTCCTTTCGGAACTGCTAAAGTACTCTTTTTAAACTCCGTAGGCCGCCGGACCCCCGATTTCCGGAATTTGCACCACGGTACCCGGTCCGCCCGACTCCCCTCGGTTACCGTGGTCCCTCGGCTTGGCAAGACTGAGTGAGATCCATACAGAATCCGGCACGATTGAATCGCCGATCGAGAGGGATCCGTCCCACTGCTTTTGGATTCTGCCCATTTTGCGCCCTGTAACCTTCCGGATATGCCGCCGATTTCCAGCAAAAAAGATTGGCCGCGATCTCTGTTCCTTGCGCAGAATTAGCCCAAATTGGCGCATCATAGAGAAATGAATGGCCCTTTGGGAGAGGTTTTGGGGTCCAAAACGAGGTACCCCCCCCCTATCTCTCCCCCGCCATTTCGACCTATCGGACAGAAAATAAACAGGTTAGGCCGATATTCCCCTAAATTGAGTATTGAAAACAAACAGCTTACGCCTCTGGGCCGGTTGGCGGGGATGGCCTTTTTTTGCATTCGGATCGGCAATCTCCGGCTCGTGTTACCCGTTCTTTGGTCTTGGCCTTGCCAGGCTACGGAGACCCGCGCTCGGTCCGTGGCCAAGTCTTGACCCAGGATGGGCCAGGCGCGTCGGTGAGGGGCCTCTTGAGGCCTGGGAAACCCGGCTGAGCTGAACGGATGGCGTGCGGGGAGGCGGCGAACGGAGCAAAAAGAAAAACCGGCGAAACGGAGGTCCGTCTCGCCGGCTAATTGGAGCAGGAGGCTTGAAGCAAAAAGACCTACAAGGGTTACCGGAAGCGCTTCGATGGTTCGTCGGAGTAGATCTGGCCGTCGCGGATATGGACCACGCGGTGGGCGTACTCGGCAATGTCCGGCTCGTGGGTCACCAGCACGATGGTGTTGCCGCCCGCGTGCAGTGTGTCGAACAGGGCCATGATCTCGACGCCGGTCTTGGAGTCCAGGTTGCCCGTCGGCTCGTCGGCCAGGATGATGGAGGGCCGGTTGACCAGGGCCCGGGCGATGGCCACGCGCTGGCGCTGTCCGCCGGAGAGTTCGTTGGGCTTGTGGTTCATGCGCGATTCCAGGCCCACGTCCGCCAACGACTCCTTGGCGCGCGCCAGCCGAGCCGCGGCCGGGGTGCCGTTGTAGATCAGCGGCAGCTCCACATTGTGCAGCGAACTTGCCCTGGCCAGCAGGTTGAAGGTCTGAAAGACGAACCCGATCTCCTTGTTGCGGATACGGGCCAACTGGTCGTCGTCCAACTCGCTGACCAACTGGCCGTTGAGCCAGTATTTGCCTTTGGAGGGGGTGTCCAGGCAGCCGATCAGGTTCATTAGGGTCGACTTGCCGGATCCCGAGGGGCCCATGATGGCCACGTACTCGTTGTGCTTGATCTTCATGGAGACGCCGCGCAGGGCCTGCACCTGCTGCTCCGAGCCCATGTCGTAGGTGCGCCACAGATCCTCGACGACGATCACGTCGCCTTGGGGCCTGGCCGCCGAGGGCACAACTTCTTCGCGTGTGATGCTGTCCAGAGCCATCCGAATCTCATCCTTTGTCGGGGTTTGCTTGCCCGGTTTTTGTTGCCGGCACTGCTTTGGGGATCTTGGGGCAGGGAACCCGCCGTGAGCGGGCTCCCTGCCTGGTTCTTGACCGTCCGCTCCTTATTAAGAGGAGGAGCCGGCGCCTGGGGTGACGGGTTTGGCGGTGTCCCGCTTGACTAGCGACCCGTTCTTCAGGGCGCGCAGGGTCTTGAAGGGGCCGGTCACGATTTCCTGGCCTTCCGTCAGGCCGGTCAGCACTTCGATGTCCGTTGCTCCGGTAATGCCGGTGGTGACTGGAACAAACCTGGCGTGCAACTTGCCGGCCTTGTTCTCAATCACGAACACACCCTGCTGCGGTGCGGCCTTGGCGCCAGGCGCGGCGGTCGCTGCTTGCACGGCGCCCGAGCCCTTGGCGGCGTCGTCGGCTGGGTTGTGCATGGTCAGAGCCTGAATCGGCAGCGACAGAATGTTGGGCTTGTGAGCCGTGGTGATTTTGGCTGTGCAAGACAGGCCCGGGCGCAGATCCGTCAAGGCAGAGTCCAGCGTGACCACAACCTTGAAGTCCTTGGCCTCTTCCGTACCGGTGGTGGATTGCGAGGTGGCGATGCCGGTCGAGCGCAGCAGCGCCTGGTCGCCCACCAGGGTCACATGTCCCTTGAAGGTCTTGCCGGGCAGGGCGTCGACAGTCACTTCGGCTTCCTGGCCCATCTTGATGTTGACGATATCCGTCTCGTCGACCTTCACCTCGGCGGTGATGACGCTCATATCCGCCAGAGTCATCAGCGTCGAACCTTCGGAGTTCTGGATGCCGGTCACCACCGTCTCGCCTTCACGCATGGGCATGTTGGTCACGATGCCGTCGAAGGGCGCCGTTGCAATGGTCTTGTCGAGCAGATCCTGATTGGCGCGAAGGGTGGCTACCTGCGTCTGCATGTGTCCACGAGCCGAATCGGTCTGCGCCTTGGCCTGGTTGAGCTGCGCCACAGCTTGCGCTACGGAAGCCATATCGGTGTCGTAGGCGGCCTTCTTGGCGTCGAAATCCTGCTTGGCCAGGATGCCGGCGGAGAACAGGCCTTGAGCGCGCTCCCAGTCGAGCTTCTTTTGCTCTAGATCGGCCTTGGCATGCTCCACATTCGCTTCGGCCGTCTTCTCCGCGGCAATATAGGAGGTAATGTCGGTCTTGGCCGCGGCGATGGCGGCCTGCTGGCCGGACACTGTCGCCTCCTGTTGCACGCTCTCGATGGTGGCCACGGTCTGGCCCTTCTTCACCAGGTCGCCCTCTTTCACGCTGAAGTGGGTGATGCGGCCAAACGAGGTCGCGCCCACATTGACGTAGGTCTTCGGCTTGATCTGGCCCGTACCGCTGACGACGGTGGATAAATCTTGCTTGACGATCTTGGCAGTCAGAACCTTGGTGTAGCCGGCCTGCTGTCTGTAAATGAAGAAGGCGACGAGTCCGGCGGTCACCACTACGGCGAGAATGATCAAAAGTATCTTTTTCATGTGCGGTCGGTGCTCCAGGTATCCCCGAATTCAGTGTACGCAATTCCTTGTCGAATGGTTCCCGGCCCCTCGGCAAAACCGGTCCGGACTGTGGTGGCTGGCTGGCTGTCGGCTAAAGAAAACCGGTTGGATTCTCCGGCGTGGTGGTCGCTGCTGTAGCCTGCGAATCGCGGAAGTCGGCAAGTTCCCTGTTCAAGTCCCAAAGGTGTGCGCTGTCTTTCTGACGCCCGAGAAGGGGCGCTGGTCTCAACTGTGTTGTTGAGAACCTGCCGATTCAATGTAGATCCGGGATTCATCAGCCATTCTGCAGGACTAGAAACCTCTTGCGCCGCGCACACCCGGTCGGCAATCCTGCATTCAGTTCTCCTGGTGACCTTGCCGCCAGTCGCGCGTCCAAACGGCAGCCAACTCCATACGGTATCTTGCCCAGCCTCTTTGGGACCCGTAGAATAAGGAATCGCAGGAGTTCTGAAGTCAATGAAGCTTAACGGTCGCTCTTTTCTCTTTGTCGCGCTGGGTTCAGGCCTGGTTTTTGCTCCCACAGCCAGTCTCGTGGCCATGCCCGCCGCCAACCCGCCCGCCCAGGCCCAGCCCGCCTCCGGACAGCCGCAGGAAATCGATCCGCTCAAGCGCGAGCGCTCCGACAAGGAGAAGTTCGAAGCCAAAAGAGAGCTCGGCAAGGAGTTGAAGGGCGCCTATAAGACTTGGCTCACCCAGGACGTGGCCTGGATTATCACCGACGAAGAGGCCCGTTCCTTCAAGAGCTTGGGCAACGACGAAGAGCGCGATGCCTTCATCGAGCAGTTCTGGCTGCGGCGCAATCCCAATCCCGACTCGCCGGACAATGAATTCCGCGAAGAGCATTATCGTCGCATCGCCTATGCGAATGAGCACTTTGCCGCCGGCAAGCCCGGTTGGAAGACCGACCGCGGGCACATCTATATCTCCTTCGGCAAGCCGGACTCGATCGACGCCCATCCTTCCGGCGGTGCCTATAACCGGCCTCAGGATGAAGGCGGCGGCGAAACGTCGACCTTTCCGTTCGAAATCTGGCACTATCGCTTCCTGGAAGGGATCGGCGAGAACATCGACCTGGAATTCGTTGACACCTGCCAGTGCGGCGACTATCACTTCACCATCGACCGCGGCGAGAAGGATGCGCTGCTGCATACCCCCAACGCCGGAAATACGCAGTGGGAAGAGATGGGCAAGTCCAAGAAGGGAGACCGCTTCAATGGAGGTCTTGAACACTTGGGAAACGGCCCCATGGCTTCGCAGCAGGAGTCTAAGCAGTTCGATCGCATCGAGCTGGCAGCCAAGATCTTTGCTCCGCCTCCGATCAAGTTCTCCGATCTTGAGAACTTTATCTCCGAACACAAATTGTTGACCGGCCCGGTCTTCCCTTTCGATGTCCGCACCGACTTCGTCAAGGTGACTGAAAACACCGTTCTGGTGCCCATCACCCTCCAGTTGAAGAATCGCGACATCACCTTCGTCACCAAGGAAGGTGTTTCCAAGGGAATCGTGAACATCCTGGGCAAAGTCACCACGTTGACCCACAAGACCGTGCAGACCTTTGAAGACACCGTCGAAGTGGAGCAGCCGGCCGAGTTGCTTGAAAAGAGCCTGGACCGCAAGTCCGTATACTGGAAGGCCCTGCCCCTGCTTCCCGGCCTTTACCGTCTCGACATCGCCATCAAGGACGTGAACAATCCCGACCACATCGGCCTGTATGGCAAAGGCATCGAGGTTCCGACCTTCCACGATGAAAAGTTGGCCACCTCGACGCTGATTCTGGGTGACGAGATGAACACCGTTTCCTCGCACGACATCGGTGCAGGCAACTGCGTCATCGGCAATACGCACATTTGCCCGCGTGTGACCGCCAACGCCGCTACTCCGGTGAGTTTCAAGCGCGCCCAGGAACTGAATTTCTGGATGCAGGTCTATAACCTGACGATCGACGATGTCACCAAGAGCAATCAGGCTACGGTCACCTACCAGATCGTCGACAGTGCTACAGGCTCGGTAGTCTTGGAGAAGCAGCTGAATTCAAAGGACTTGGGTTCTCACAGCGATCAGCTTACGGTGGAGAAGACCCTTCCCATGGCGGGACTCCAGCCGGGCAAGTACAAGGTGACGATCAAAATAAATGACACAATCTCGAAACAAGAGATTGCGCAATCGGCGCCTTTTGTCGTGGAATAGGGTGTATCCCACGCAAAGGGATTACCGGACGAAAGATCCGGAGGCCCGCGAGGGATTGAATTTGATATGGATTGATTCGGGTCTTGCCAGGGACGCCGCCAGGTCACGAATTGTGATGATGCGCAGAGTCCATCTCGTCTTCATTGCGGCGCTATTGATCGTTGGGTGCGCCGTGTGCACAGGCGCGCCCGCCCACGGCGCTGCCCCGGCTTCCGTCTCCGGTGTGGTGCGCGATTCAGCAGGTGTTCCGCAGATGGGCGCCCTGGTGCAACTACTCGGCGCCGACTTGACCGTGGTTGCCAGTGCCTATACGGACGGCGCAGGGCGCTTTTCGATTGCAGGCGTCCAGTCCGGGCGCTATGCGCTGAAGGCAATGGGATCCTCGTTCTTGCCATCCTTGCGCGAGAACATCCGCGTTCGCACAAGCACGGTTGTCAATTTGACCCTGAATACCCTTTATGAAGTGATGCAGTGGCTGCCGGCCGAACCCCGCGCAGGCGATGCCCCCAAGGACGACTGGGACTGGACACTCCGTTCTGCCGCCAATCGACCCTTGCTCCGCTGGCTTGAGGATGGACCCCTGGTTGTGGTTTCCGATGGCTCAGCGGCCGCGCCCAAGTTGAAGGCCCGATTGATGGCCACCGGTCAGGAAGGCACCTTTGGGGAGAGCGGTGAGCGGTTCTCCGCTACCGTCGAGGAAACTCCCTCCAACAGCCGCGCATTGCTGGCCCGGGTCGATTTTGCGCCGAACACCGATGCCGGCATGGAATCCATGCTGGGCTTCCGCCAGGATTTGGGATTTGCCGGCTCGGTTCAGTCTGTGGCTGCGGTCGCCATTCATCCAGAGATCGACTCCTATGGTAGCGATGGAGCGTTGGCCGCTGACGGCGTCGACGAGGCTGCCGTACGCACCTGGGAGTCCATGCAGTTGGGCGATGAACTCGAGGTAAAGGCCGGATCGACACAGGCGGTGGCCCGGTCTGCCGGGAACACATCCAACACCCTGGCTGCCGCACTACCGTTTGCCACAGTCGGTTGGCGGACGGGAAACTCCACGATACGTTACCAGCTAGCGACATTGGTGCCGGGCGATGTAGATGTTCAGGAGACCGCAGCCCAGAATTGGATGCCTCAGCTTTCCGCGCGCGATGGCCGCTTGTCCATGGAGCATGGGCTCCATCAGGAGATTGGCTGGGAGCGGCGAACCGACACTTCGGGAGTCTCCGTAGCAATATTTGCTGAGAGCACGGTTAACCCGGTGATCGAGGCCCAGGGGCACTTTGCCAAGGGCAGCCCGGATGGCGCGGCGGCGCTGGTTGACCAGGCCAGCGGAATGTTGCGCATGGCGGGAGCCAATTTCAGCTCGACGGGAATGCTGGCCACTTGGCAGCGTCGGCTTCCGGGTGGGAGCCAGTTACACCTCAGCTATGGAACCGGGGACGCGCTGGTGTTGGCAGCGCTACCGGTTTCCGCTGCGCAGTCGATGGGCCCCCAGCAGACTGCAATGGTGCAGGAGGTGGCCGCTGCCCGTCCACGTCGCGCCCAGATGTATTCGCTGTCGCTCTCAGGAACACTGGCAGGCACAGGAACACGCTGGCGGGCCAGTTATCGCTGGCAGCCCGAAGACACCATGACGCGCGTGGATCAATTTGCCGAAAACGCCGCCGCCCCCTACGTCAATCTTCGTCTTTGCCAGCCGATTCATTTGCGCCGTGCCGAAGCGGGGAACGGCGGCTTCGAGGCCATCCTCGATGTTCGCAATCTGCTCGCCCAGGGCTACCTGCCCTATCTGATGAACGACGGCTCGCTGCTGGTTTTCGCCCAGGACCAACGCGCCCTGAGCGGTGGCGTGGCTTTCACCTTTTAAGCCAAATGGTCCAACTTGACGTGCTTATCCGCGGCCCGGTACCAAGGTGCGGCGAAAGCGCAGTCACGGCTTTTGGAATCTACCTGGAAATGTGTTATATTCTTCAAGTGACGACAGGAAAATCCTGCCTGTACAAAGCGTGTGCAGAGCCTGCACCGCTCAATCTAGATGGACGCGTAGCTCAACTGGCAGAGCATTCGACTCTTAATCGACAGGTTGAAGGT
>CAZLMY010000078.1:0-26010 GCA_964560845.1 uncultured Occallatibacter sp.
GTCGACAATCCCGACACCGTCGAAGGCATTGTCCTGCTGCAAAAAGGCGACGACTCCGACCCGGTTCTGGAGGGCATCCACCAGGAAGTCGACAAGCTCAATCACGGCATCCTGCCCAAGGGCGTCAAGGTCGTTCCCTTCCTCGACCGCTCCAAGCTGGTCAGTTACACGGTCGAAACGGTCGAGCACAACCTCACCGAAGGCATGATCCTGGTCGCGATCATCCTCTTTCTTTTCCTGGGCAACATCCGCGGCGCCATCATTGTCACCCTCACCATCCCCTTCGCGCTGATGTTCGCCTCCATCTGCCTCGATCTCACCCATATTCCCGCCAATTTGCTCTCGCTCGGCGCGCTCGACTTCGGCATGTTGGTTGACGGCTCGGTGGTCATGATCGAGAACATGGTCCGCCATCTGGCCAACAAGGACAATACTCACTCACCCGCCACCAAGATTCGCGACGCGGCTCTTGAAGTCCAGCGCCCCGTCTTCTTTGCCCGCGGCATCATCATCACTTCGTATCTGCCCATCTTCACGCTGCAAGCCGTCGAGGGCCGCTTGTTCAAGCCCATGGCCTGGACCGTCTGCTTCGCGCTGCTCGGCGCTCTCGTCTTCGCCATCCTCGTCGCTCCCGTCATGGCCAGCATCCTCTTCCGCAAGGGCGCAAAGGAGTGGGAGAATCCCATCCTCGGCTGGCTCACAGCCCACTACCGCACCGCCGTCCGCGCGGCCATTGAAAACCGCCGCATCACCCTCAGCATCGCCACCGTCCTGTTTGCCATCGCCGTCTATCTCACCGTCGGCGGCCCCATCGGTTCCGAGTTCCTGCCCCATCTCGACGAGGGATCCATCTGGGTGCGCGGCACGCTGCCGCCCAGCGAAGGCCCCACCGCCAGCATCGACTTCACCAACAAGGCGCGCCTGGTCATGGCCTCCTTTCCTGAAGTCACCCAGGTGGTCAGCCAGACTGGCCGCCCCGACGACGGCACCGACACCGCCGGCTTTTTCAACACCGAGTATTTTGTCGATCTCAAGCGGAAAGAAGACTGGCGTCCCGGTTTCCACCGCGACAAGGAACAGCTCATCGCCGCCATCGACAAGGAACTCAGCAAGTTTCCCGGCGTCATCTGGAATTACTCCCAGCCCATCTCCGACAACATGGAAGAAGCCGTCTCCGGCGTCAAGGGCGAACTGGCCGTCAAGCTCTATGGCGACGACCTGCGCACCCTGGAGCACACCGCGGAAAAAATCCAGGCCCAGATGGCCTCTGTGAAAGGCGTCGCCGACCTCGGCATCTTCCGCATCGTAGGCCAGCCCAACCTCAACCTCACCGTCGACCGCCAGGCCGCCGCCCGCTGGGGCATCAACGTAGCCGACGTGCAAGACGCCGTGCAGACCGCCGTCGGCGCCAACGCCGTCACCCAGGTACAGCAGGGCGAAGCCCGCTTCGACGTAACCCTGCGCTACCAGCAGCAGTTTCGCGATACCCGCGAGGCCATCAAGAACGTTCGTCTGCTGGCCCCCTCCGGAGAGCGAGTTTCCCTCGAGCAGCTCACCCACATCTCCACCGACGACGGCGCCGAAGAGATCAATCGCGAAGCCGGCCAGCGCTACATCGCCATCAAGTACTCCGTTGAGGGCCGCGACCTCGGCTCAACCGTAGAAGAAGCCATCGGCAAGGTCGAGCACAACGTTCAACTGCCCACCGGCTATCACCTGGAATGGGCCGGCGAATACGAAAGCCAGAAGCGCGCCAACAAGCGCATGGCCATCGTCATCCCCATTACGGTGATGGCCATCTTCCTCATCCTCTACACCATGTTCCGCTCCTTCAAATGGGCCATGCTCATTCTGGTCAGCGTCGTCATGGCCTCCATCGGCGGCCCGCTGGCGCTGTTCCTCACCGGAACCAACTTCAGCGTCTCGTCGGCGGTCGGCTTCCTCGCCCTGTTCGGCGTCTCGGTCCAGACCGGCGTCATCATGATCGAGTTCATCAACCAGCTTCGCGCCCGGCGCCGGGGCATGGAGGAGTCCAGCCACGAGCACATCGTCGAAGCCGCTGTCGAAGGCGCTGTCCTTCGCCTGCGGCCCATCATGATGACCATGCTGGTGGCCACCCTGGGCCTGTTACCAGCAGCCCTCTCTCACGCCATCGGCTCCGACTCGCAACGGCCTTTCGCCATCGTCATCGTCGGCGGCCTGCTTGCCAACCTCGTGATCGGCGTCTTCCTGCTGCCCACCCTCTATGTCTGGTTCGCCGGCGACAACGACGTCCTACCCCCAGCCGAGGACCACGAAGACTATTGACCCTGCAAACGGCGGTTAAGAAACGGCGGTTGAGCCCCCTCTTGACTAGCAACGCAGGTGCCCCATCCATCCACGGCTTGATCGTGGATGGATGGGCGCCCCCGAACCGCCGGGCTCCGGGCCCGCATTCTCGGACCTCGGAAACCCTATCTCAGGCTATTTATCATGCCGCATCATCAAGGCTCACCCTTACCTTGCGCCCCAGAGCTGAGGCGATATTGACCAGCGCATCGATCGAAAACCGCGCAATCCGCCCTCGCATTAGGTCATTGATCCTCGGCTGAGTGACCCCGCAACGCTTCGCGGCTTCTTTCTGAGTCCAGCCGTTTTCCTTGAGGATTGTCTCGATCTCATCCATCAATTCGGAGCGCAAAGTCAGATTCGCCGCCTCTTCCGGCGTATCCGCAATGGCATCCCAGACATTGGCAAATTCCTGCATTTCCAGGTCGCTCATCAAACACCCCGCATCAACTGTTTGAACCGCAGTCTCGCGATTTCTAGATCCCGCTTTGAAGTCTCCCGCGTCTTCTTTTGAAATGCGTGAAGCACATAAACCGCGTCCCTGAGCCTCGCCACATACATCACCCGGTAAGTTCCGGATTCTTCCCAAACTCGAATCTCCTCCACGCCCTTGCCGACTTCGGGCATCGGCTTAAAATCATCCGGCAAATCCCCCTTTTGCACCTTTGCAAGCTGGCGGCCTGCATTCTGACGGGCATCCCTGGGGAAACTGCGCAAGGCCTTATGCGAGTCACCGAGGAACCGGAGCACTTTCATGGCTGCAATATATATCCGATTGAATATAAATTGCAAGCGCAGACCTTTCCTCCGCGCCAGCCAAGCCCCAACTTTGATAGCTTTGACCCATGTCCGATATCGCTCTTCAGCCCGATCCCGCCGCCCTCGACCTTGAATCCCTTGCCGCCGACGTTGTCGCGCTGGCCGTCAAAGCCGGCGCCAGCGACGCCGAAGCCGTGGTCCGCGAAGGCGACGAGTTCAGCGTCAATGTGCGCATGGGCCAGGTGGAAACCCTCAAGGAATCAGGATCCCGCGGCCTCGGCCTGCGCGTCTTCCTGGGCACCAAATCGGCCTCCGCCTCCACCAGCGACCTCACCCCCGACGGTCTGCGCCAGTTGGTCGAAGGCGCCATGGCCCTGGCCAAGGTCACCGAAGAAGACCCCTTCACCGGCATGCCCGATGCAGCTGAATTCGGCTCGGTTCCCGGCGATCAGCACCTTTATTTTGACGACGTCTATTCGCTCGAAGGGGCCGAGCGCATCGAGTGGGCGCGGCGCGCCGAGGCCGCTGCCATGGCCGCCGACCCCCGCATCACCAACTCCGACGGCGGCAGCTTCGACGCCGCCACCGGGCGCAAAGTCTTAGCCAACTCCCGCGGCTTCGTGGGCGGCTACCGCACCAGCTACGCCGGCGTCTCCGCCGCTCCCCTGGCCATGGACACAAACGGCGCCATGCAGCGCGACGGCTGGTGGTCCGGCGCCCGGCGGCTGGCCGACCTCGATTCGCCGGAAGCGGTCGGAAAAGAGGCCGCTCGCCGCACCCTCCGTCGCCTCGGCGCCCGCAAAGTGCCCACCCAGCGCGTGCCCATCGTCTTTTCCGCCGAAGTGGCCCGCTCCCTCATCGGCTCCGTCTTTGAAGCCGCCTCGGGCGACGCCATCTGGCGCAGCGCCTCGTTCCTGGCCGGGCGCCTGGGCCAGCAGATCGCCGGCTCCAACCTCACCATCGTCGACGACAACACCATGCTGCTGCCCACCGGGGCAGGCGGTTTCGGCACCTCTCCGTTCGACGGCGAAGGCCTGCCCTCCCTGCGCACCGTGGTGGTCGAGTCCGGCATTCTCAGCAACTACCTGCTCAATACCTACACCGCCCGCAAGCTGGGCATGAAATCCACCCATAACGCTTCGCGCGGACTGGCCGGCACCCCCGGCATCGGCTGCGGCAACCTCTACCTCGAACCCGGCACACTCACGCCCGAGCAGATCATCGCCGGCATCCCCGCCGGCTTTTACGTCACCGGCCTCATGGGCTTTGGCGTCAACGTGGTCACGGGCGATTATTCCCGCGGCGCCACCGGCCTTTGGATCGAGAACGGCCAGCTCACCCACGCCGTCGAAGAGGTCACCATCGCCGGCAACCTCGGCGACATGCTCATGAACGTGGCTGCGATTGGTAACGACCTGGTCTTCCGCGGCTCCGTGGCCTCGCCCACCCTGCGCATCGATGGCATGACCATCGCCGGAGCCTGAGCGGCCCCCGACCGAGCTGATCGTGCCCATGGAATTCCAATCCGTCCCCTTCGATCCCGCCGATCCCAAGGCCGCGCTGGCTCAGTTGCCGGAGACGGCCGCGGTCTTCGCCCTTTACGGCGCCGAGGTCCACTTCGAGCCCTACGTCGGCCGCACCCCCAACCTGCGCGGCCGTCTGGCTCGCCTGCTGCAGCCCTCGGCCAAACATCCTCGCCGCCTGCAGTTGGCCGGCCGCGTTCGCCGCATCGAATGGCATCCGACCGGCTCGGAGTTCGAATCGCTGCTTCTCCAGTTCGAACTCCTCCAAGACCAGTACGGCACGAAGTGCCTTGAGCGCATGCACTTGGGCAACCCGGCGTTCGTCCGTTTCCTGGGCGGCAACCCCTACCCGCGCATCACCGTCACTCACAAGCCCAGCATCCGCGAGGCCTCCTGGTGCTACGGCCCGTTCCCTTCCCGCGCGGCCGCCGAGCGATTTGCCGACGAAGCGCTCAAGTTATTTCTGCTCCGCCGCTGTTTTGACGACCTTGCCCCTCATCCCGATCACCCAGGATGCGTCTATTCAGAGATGAAGATGTGTTTGGCGCCCTGCTACCAGGGCTGCACCGACGAGCGCTATGCCCAGGAGGCCGCGGCAGTCGAAAACTTTCTGGCCACCCGCGGCGAAAGCCGCCTGGTGGTGCTCCGGACACAACGCGACCAGGCTTCGGCCGATCTCGAATTCGAAGCCGCCGCCGCCCTCCACGCCCAGGTGCAACGGGTGGAGTCGGTGCGCGCCCTGGCTCCAGAGCTGGTTCGCCCCTTCAGCCAGTTGCGCGGCGTGATTCTGCAGCCCTCGGCCCAGCCCGATGAAGTCGCTGTCTTTCTCTATGAGAAGAGCCGATTGCGCGGCCCGATAGGCTTCTCGACCCTGGGCATGAGGATTCAGAACGAACAATCCGGCTCCACGTCGCTCTATGCCCAACCCCTGGCCGTCGAACCGGTTCCAGAGCCGGCAGCGGCAGAGGCCGCCCAGCCGTCCGGGCCGGCCGCTCCCGCCAAGCCCGCCCGCGGCATGTTGGAAGCGCGCATGGAAACCGCCCTGGCGGCGCTCTCTGAAGATTCCCAAGCCTTACCCTCCGCCACCGTGCGTCAGGGGCACCTTGCCCTGCTCAAGCGCTGGTATTACCGCCCTGAGGCGCGTCGTCCCGGTGAAATTCTCTTTCCGCACGACGACGGTCGTTGGCCCGTAAAAGCGATCCTGCGCGCCGTAGGCCGGGTGTTTGCCGCAAAATTCAAACCACCGGAACCGACCCCTTGACGTTGCACCGGAAATCGCCACCCTCCGGGCTCTATTTGCGCAATTGAAACAGAGTCAATATTCTGACGATATCGCCCTTCTGAGAAATGAATGCATTCGGAATCGGGACCCAAGTTGTGGATCGATTTCGCCGGGAAGTACGATACACGAGAGCTGAAAAGGCCGATTTAGATGATTCAAAAACTGCTTGGGAAAGCGCTTGAGCATCACCGCAAGGGACAACTTTCGGAAGCAGCGGGTACCTACCGCAAAATCCTGGCAGCCGACCCCCTTCATGCCGAATCCTTGCACATGCTCGGCACCCTCGCGCACCACATCGGCAATGAAGACGCAGCCACCGAGCTGATTCGCAAAGCCATATCCATCGATAAACGCAACGCTTCGTATCACGCCAATCTAGGCACTGTCCTGCAGGCCCAAGGCAAGCTGGACGAAGCTGCCGCCTCGTATCGCCGCGCATTGGCCATCAATCCCGGTCTCGCTGAAGCCCACATGAACCTGGGCGTCGTGCTCCAGGCGCAAGGCCGGCTCATCGAAGCCGAGGCCCGGTTCAAACGGTCGCTGGCCATCAAGCCCAAATTGGCCGAAGCTCACATCAACTTGGGAAATGTCCTTCAGGCCCTGGGAAAACTGGAAGACGCGGTTGCCAGTCATCGCCAAGCCCTCGAACTCCGCCCCGACTTTGCCGAGGCCTGGTTCAACCTTGGAAACGATCTGCAAGCCCTCGGAAAGCTCGATGAGGCCGTGGCCTGCTACCAGCGCGCCCTGGCCCTCAAGCCCGACATGGCCCAGGTACACGGCAACCTGGGAAACGCCTTGCTGGCGCAAAACAACCTGGACCAGGCCGTCGCCAGTTACCAGCGCGCCTTGGCCCTCAAGCCCGATTACGCCGATGCCTGTTATAACCTCGGCAACACGCGCCATGCACAGTCGGAATTCGCAGAGGCTACGGCCTGCTACCAACGCGCCCTTGAATTGAAGCCGGAATTCCCTGAAGCCCACTATAACCTCGGCAACACGCGTGTGGCACAGGACGATCTGGATGCGGCGGTCGTCTGTTTCGAGCGCACCCTGGAACTGAGCCCCGGTTATGCCCAGGCGCATTACAACCTCGGCTGCGTCCTCCAGTCTCTGGGTCGACTCGACGAGGCTTTCGCCCATTACGAAAAAGCCCTGCAGTGGCAGCCCGATTTCCCCCAGGCCCGCTTTGGCCACGCGTTGGCCCAGATCTTCAACGGGCAATACGATCCCGGCTGGCGCAACTACGAGTCGCGATGGCAGTCTATCGATCACGACACGCCCTTGCGCAACTATCCGCAGCCCTGGTGGAAAGGCGAGACACTGCCCTCCGGCCGATTGCTGCTGTGGGGCGAGCAGGGCGTTGGCGACGAAATCATGTTCGCCGGCCTCATCCCCGACGCGCTCCGCACCGGCAACAAACTCCTGCTGGATTGCGACCGGCGCCTGCAACCGCTCTTTGCCCGCTCGTTTCCTGAGGTAGAAGTGATCGCGGATCTCGATTCGCTGGCGCCCGCGGTTAAAGAAGAGATCGCCGCCCACTTGCCCACCGGCAGCCTGCCCGGTCTATTCCGCGCCGAGGAACCGGCCTTTGCGGCAACCACTTCGCCCTACCTCAAGCCAGCCCCCGCCAGCCAGGCCATGTTCCGCACCCGTTATGCCGACGGCCGCCGGGTCATCGGGCTGGCCTGGTACACCAGCAACCAGAAAACCGGCCGCAAGCGCTCCATCGACCTGGCCCGCTTCGCCCCCTTGTTCCGCATCCCCGGCATCCGCTGGGTCAGCCTGCAATATGGCGATTTCGACAGGTTGCAAGAACAGGTCTCAACAGCCAGAGCTCCTCTGTTCATCGATCGCAGCGTCAACCAGTTGGCCGACCTCGATTTGTTTGCCGCGCAGGTTGCGGCCATGGACCTGGTGATCACCATCGACAACTCCACCGCCCATCTGAGCGGCGCCCTCGGCATTCCCACCTGGCTCCTGCTGCCCTTCGTCCCCGATTGGCGCTGGCTCCAGAAAGGCGGCTCGAGTTCGTGGTATCCCAACCTGCGCCTCTTCCGCCAACCCGCCCTCAATGACTGGCAGCCTGTCCTGCAAACCGTCGAAACCGGGTTGCAGGCGCTCGTGAAAAACAATCCCCAGAGATAATAGGCGCACATCGGGATCAACAATGGCAGCGTCCCGATGCAAACCCCGTTTTTCGGCAAGACGCCTCCCACCATGGTCCCGGCTAACTCGCGATGACCGCGAAGCGGTCGCTCACTTGCTGAATTCCTTTCGACAAAGGCCGCTCTGGTGCGGTGGAAATTGCTTGGTTGCCTCACCCCAATTCTGTTTCGTGCTGACCTCTAAAACTGAGCCCGTTATCTAGCCAGGCAAACACCCTGTTGCGAAGGTCCAACCGGCATTCTATTCCGGGAAGTTACCGATCTGGAATTCTCGCACCGCTAGATGCCGCGCACCCTCGCCAAACTCCCTCTATCTCTCCGCCTGTTAGTCGAAGGACAACAAAGAGGCGTGTCTAATCCGTGGTCTGTAGGAGGGGGGATTGCGGGACCTATCTAGATTCGACATCTCACAGTTAGACGCCAGGAATGCGCGCTACCGCGACCGGCGCGACGATGAACGCTTCGAGTTGAAGGAGGCGTTCGGCGAACTTATCTTCGAGGGCCGCGTCATCCCCTGCCGGTTTATCGATATTAGCTTGGGCGGCTGCTGCGTCAGCATTGAGAAAGTCTTCGCCGCCGGCGCGCTTCAGGATGTCGAGGTCGTTTTGCTATTGTTTGGCCTGGTCTTGCGCATTCGCGGCAAAACCCAATGGGCCACGCGGGACTGTCAGGTCGGCGTCCGCTTCATCCATCCCAACTCCCGTTCGAAAAACCAGTTAGCCGGGCTCTTGACCTGTTTGCTGGACGAAGAAGCCGCCGAGGAGATCAAGCAGGCAGTGGCTTCTTCCGACTCCTTCCAGTTAGCCGGCCCGGTGCTTGCTCCGCTGTCTGCCACGCCGAATTTAACCATCGCGAAAGCCCCCGCATTGCTCGCCAAACCAGCCAGCCAGCCGGATGAGGCAGACACCCCCGAGCAACAGGCGAAAAACGACCAATCCGCGCCTGAAATAAAAGCGCGCTTGGATTTGAGCCACGCAAGCATGCGTTTCCTCCGCGACAATACCCATCTGGCCTGCGACATTCTCGATCTCAGCATGGGCGGCTGCTGGGTCAAGACCAAAGAACGATTCGGCGGTGAACTCCAGGCCCGTGTCGAGGTTTGCTTTCAGATGCTCGGTCTCCCCTTTCAACTCCTCGGCGTGACCAAAGTCACCAAAGACAAATACACCGTCGAAGTCGAATTCCTCGAGATGAGCCGCCGCAAGCAGGAGGAGTTGACCCAGGTTCTCGAGGAACTGCGCGAGCGCGAAAGACAAGCAGCCAACCCCAACTGAATCCTACAGCTCCCCTGACCCGCCCCTCCAGAGCACCGTACATCCGCTGCCCGCCGCTTTCCTGTTCCAGCCGCTCCCGTCTGCCACCTCCTCGCAGCGCCGCGTTGGTCCTTGATAACATGGGGTCAATCCAGGAAATTGGAATCTCCGGCCCGAACCGAGCCGGGGCATACCGCCAAGCCTCGATCCAGTGCCCAGGGAGGGTGTCATCAACGAGCGAATGCGTTTGGGCGATCTACTGATCCAGGCCCACATGGTCACCGACGAGCAGGTGGCCGAGGCCGTTGCAATCCAGGCTGCCCGGGGCGGCCGCCTCGGCGACTTGCTTGTGGCCATGGGCGCCATCACCCAGAATGCCCTCGACACCTTCATCCACCGCATGCCCACCGAGCCCGGCGATATCGCCGCCACCCGAATCGACGCCACCGAACTCCTCAAGCTGCTCATGAAGCTCATTTACATGGAGCACCTGGAATCCGTGCGCCAGTTTATCGAGTCCCTCAAGCTGCCCTATAACATCGTCATGGACCTGGTGCAGATGGCCGTCGATCGCCGCCTGCTGCAAACCCTGGGAAACCGCGACAGCGACAGCCCCCTCGACCTCAGCTACATCTTCACCGACGCCGGGCTCAAATGGGTGCTCGACGCCCTCACCCAGATGCGCTACACCGGCCCCGCTCCGGTCACCATCGACGAGTTCGTCGCCCAGGTCAATCTCCAGAAGATCACCAACGAGCTGGTCACCTACGACCGCATCCGCGCCGGCCTCGGCGAGCTCACCGTCGAAGAGACCCTCATTGAAAGCGTCGGGCCCGCCCTCAACTCCGGCCGCGCCATCCTGCTTTACGGTCCCCCGGGCAACGGCAAAACCTCCGTCGCGCTCAGCTTTGCCTCGGTCTACAACGACGTCATCTATGTGCCCTACGCGGTCATCGTCGAAGGCCAGATCATGCGCGTCTTCGACCCCAGCGTCCACATCGTGCTCCACTCCGACAAAGGCCACCAGGACACCAGCTTCTCCTTCATCCGCCGCGAAGAGTACGACGCTCGCTGGGTCCCCTGCCGCCGTCCCTTCGTCGTCACCGGCGGCGAGCTGACCCTGGAGATGCTCGATCTCCGTTACGACCCCATCGCCAACTACTACGAGGCCCCGCTTCACGTGAAGGCCCTGGGCGGTTGCTTCGTCATCGACGACTTCGGCCGTCAGCTGGTAAGCCCCAGAAACCTGCTCAATCGCTGGATCGTGCCCCTGGAAAGCCGCTTCGACTACCTCAAGCTCCACACCGGCAAAAGCTTCACCGTGCCCTTTGAGGAGCTCATCATCTTCTCCACCAACCTGGAGCCCGAGGAGCTGATGGATCCGGCTTTCCTGCGCCGCCTGCCCTACAAGATCGAAGTCGGCGGCCCCAGCGTCGCCGTCTTCCGCAAGATCTTCGACAAGGAAAGCGAGCGCCAGGGCATGACTCTGCCCGACGATGTCTTCAGCTTCATCCTCTACAAGATCAAAGTCGAGAAGGAGCTGGAGTTGGCCAATTATCAGCCTAAATTCATCATCGACCAGGTGGTGGCCACCTGCCGCTTCATGCGCGAGAAGACCCACTTCGAGCCGCGCTTCATTGAATACGCCATCGACAACCTCCGCGTCCGCCGCCACGGCCCTGCGAAAACCGCCCCCGCCGCCGGAGACCCGATCGCCGGCCGATAGCTCTTCTCAGCCGCCACAACCCGGGCGCTGGTACTCGACCTTCCCCAGCTCGGGCGCCCCACCTTTGCAACGCATTTTGTCGCCAAGGTGGGATATCCATCGAGTTGCTCCTGCCTCAAGAAAAACCTGCCTTGCACCGAACCGCGCCGTGAAACAATCTGGGATCGCCGCTCGACTATCGATTCAGCACCAGCATTCGGATCAGGCCCTCATCTTTTGCGCTGTAGTTTTGAAGCGCCTTTCCGATAATGGCGCCGATGGCATGACTGGGGTCTGCGGCTCGCATCGCGGCGCCGGGCGTACTCGACGAAACAAGAAGGTCCCCAACCTGGATTGCGCCGCCCTCTGTCGAGATCCTGACATAGATCTGCCCTGCAATCGCAACCGGAGGAGTCTTGGAATCGGAACTTCCACCCGCGACCATGGCTGGGTGCAATCCGCCCGCCCCGGAAAGCACACCGACCACCGCCGGATCGTAAGCTCGGCCGGCAAGCACGATGCCACTGCCGTCGGCGGAGGCGGAGACGACCGAACCTGGGGCTAGCCTGGACGCTTCCGCTGCGCTTGCGGCGTCAAAGACCTCGGCATAGTCCTGGCCTTTCACCCACACCGTTCCCCGGGATTGATCGGTTTTCAGCGTGCCAATGGAGACGATCTCATCGCCGCTCGCGTTATAGAACGATGCATATCCGCTGTCGGCAATGGAGTTTCCAATGGCGACGATCGCCTTCCCGGCCCCGCTATACAGGGACAACCTTCCACCGCTCTCGTCGTCCACAACGGCAATGACCGTGCCGTTCGGCTTGCTCAATGCCAGTCTCGCGATACCCGTCGAACTCGCTCCAATGTAGGCAACATTGTTTCCGTTGGCATCGGCAAGCCAGGCAGCCCCACCGGTTCCCTCGGTGTTCCCTCCCAGGGTTGCCACTTCCTTCCCGTTCGAGCCAAAAAAACGGCTCACCCCGTTGCCGTTGTCCTGGGTCTGAAGACGGATAGCGTCCAGCTCATTGGTTATCATCTCCATTTCTGGGCGATTTGTGCCCTTCTGGGTTCCGACAGTAAAGATCTGCTTCCCCAGGCCGTTGCGGAGCCACAAGCCACCGGCCCCCTCTGCGTTATTGCCGAGCAAGGCGATTCCAGTACCGTTTGGGTTCTTGAACGTCGCAACGCCCGGAGTGAAATCTATGTCGGTGAGGCTTAAAGGCGCCTTCTGGTTCGGGGCGGCTGCGGGCAATCCGCGCTGTAGATTTGCAACATCGACCTTCAACTGGGCAACCGATTCGGCAATGCTCTGCTGGCCGAGTGCCGGGAAC
Organism: uncultured Occallatibacter sp.; assembly: GCA_964560845.1. Taxonomy (GTDB): domain Bacteria; phylum Acidobacteriota; class Terriglobia; order Terriglobales; family Acidobacteriaceae; genus Telmatobacter. Next base: position 12,350 of record CAZLMY010000078.1, read on the forward strand.
GCAGAAAGGGAAAGAATCGAGAATACGAGGATTAAGCGGGTTCTAGACGACATCGTAGGACTCCTTGCAACTACAGCGTGTCCACAATCGATCTACCCGGCAGCCACGGCCGTCGAGTGGACCTCTTCTGAAGCAAAAGCGATCTTCCGCAAATTCGCAAAGGGAATGGGAATGATGGAATCGCTCTAGCGCGAGCAAACACCGACGTTATCCCATGTCAAGACTGTGCCGGCCTTCTTGTCGGAGAGCAAGCAGGCGCCCCGCAGATCGCGATTGAAATCGGTGGGAAGATCCTGGGTCTTGGCGCTGCCACAGTTGGCGACCATGCCGGCATGAATCGCCGCCCCCTTCAACGCATCCACCGTCAAGTAGAGTACGAGGGACGAGACGACAGAACAGGAGTTGCAGGCCTGCAGTTGAGGCTTGCCGTCCAGCGCGAGGGCGCGATTGTACCCTGCAAGTGCATCCATCCGGCGCTGGCACCGGCCCTTGTAGTCGGTGGTCTGATCCTCCGACGTTGCCACAAAATCGACGCCCTTCAGCACCGCATCTATCGGTGCATTGATTCTCTCCATCGCCCAGCCGGCCCAATCGTCTGCGGCTGCTTCCTTTTGCAGCCTTGTCTTGCCGGTCGCCGGCTTGATGATGTGGCCCGCCTCGTGGGCGAGAACATAATAGGCAACCCAGCTATCCGCCGAGGCAGAAGGCGAGGTCGACAAGAAGGCAGGATCGTAGAAAATGCAGTTGCACAATGGCTCGCGACAAACTTCCGCCAATGCATTTCCGCTCACCTGCGGATCCTTGGTCGGGACGAGTTGGAATTCGTCGAGTTGCCATCCAGCCTCGACGACCACCTTTCCCAGGATGGCCAGCGGCGTCTCCACATGATGGGCGCCATAGGCGCCGCTCTCTCCCGCCAAATGACACAAATTGACGATCTGCGCCGGAAGGCTAGACGGGGACACAATGAGCAATGCCGCCAAAACCAGGAGTTTCCACATAGTCTATGGGCGCCCAAAATAGATTCGCCAAACCGCCCCCTCGCTCCTCTCGTAAACTGAATCCCCGCACTTGATTGTCTTCTCGTCGATCGCGATGCCGGCGCAAGGCTTGTTTTGACCCTCCTGGAAGACGACCGTGTCTTTTGGCCGCGTGTCGCTCGAGCCGGTCGCTGCCGAGGTTCCCTGATGGGCGCCGAGGGCCGCCGGAGGATCGTCGGTGTTGAATTTCTCATCGTTGAACTCGATGCTGGCCAGTTGCGCCCGATCGATCACCAGGTCTTTTTGAACCTTCTTGGGGAATTCCGCCCTGATCGTGAGTTTGTCGTCCGTGAACCGGATGATCGTGCCATAGTAGGTCTCATTGCTGCGCAGGGTAACCATGTCCGCGTTGAGCGGCGCGGCGGCACTGAGACAGAGCAGCGCAGCCAGCAAAGGCGCTCTCATTTCACACCTCTTTCGAATTGCACCAGCAAGACCTCGCTGTCCGGGACGGCATACACTTCGAGATTGCGATTTGTTTCCGGTGCGTTCTCCGGCGTGTTGGCATCCCTGACAAACGGCTTGATCAGGTAATAGTTTCCCTTTGTATGAAGCAGCAAACGGCAGTCGATATGCGGACTCGTGACGCTCACGCAGGAAGGGTATCCGAAGCTCGCACTGCGCAGGTAGATCCCCACCGAGGGGAGACGCGAAGAAGTATTCCAGATATCCTGACGCGCGGTTTGCCTGCCCAGATAGGAACCCAGTTCATAGGACACCAGCGTCGCAAGGACCAAAACAAGCAAGAGTCCGATTCCACCGACCCGGGGAATCTTTACGCGGAACATGCGCAACACCAGGATGACAAGCGCGACGGCCCCCAGGATAAGAGAGAACCGGGACAGAGCGCTCACCGCGAAAAGAGTTGCAACGGGTGAGGAGATGTCCAGTTCCATCGGCCGGAACGCGAAGAAAGCATAATAGGACGCAAGATAAGACCAGCCAATCACCGACAAGAAGAAGCCGAACAGCGCAGCCGTCTCGGCCACCGTCTTCAAAATCATCCAAAAGTCCGAGGGCTGGCTCGCTTCTACGTGCGGAGCCGGGCTGAACGCTCCAGATCTCACGGGCTCACTCTCCGCATGAAAAAGGTTGGTGCCATTCTCCACGATTCAAGCCCACCTGTCGAGCAAAATGTTGGCGCATTGTTGCTCCTTGGCGGGTTGCCCATTGTTCCCGGGTCTCTCGAATCTCCGCGCCCAATTCACGCCCCCGAGGAGAGTTCTTCCGCGCTCTGAACCTTCGCCGCAGGCCGTCCGCATCAACCTGCCGCCACCACATCAATGGAGCGCCGGCCTCCGGGCCGGCTGTAGCGCGGACGTCCCCGTCCGCGCCTATCCATGCCCAACTACCAAGTCATGCTGCCATGGCACTGGAATGAAAGAGGGCCTCACAGGCTGCGGAAATACCAGCTTTCGAAGGCTCTGTGCACGACTTCAGTCCTGCCGATAGCTTTCAAACGATCCCCGCCAGGCATCTCGCAAACAAAAACACGAGAATGCACGCATTTCTACCAGCTTTTCCCTGTTTTCGGTGTCCCTTCATGCGCACCAATGGTCCACTCCGGCAGCGGGTCCGATGCAAGAAAGGTTCCCGCGCAACCACACTCTTTGGAGCACGAAAGACGGGCCTCCTGACCCACCTATCTTCCGCCGCAGGCGACCTCGGCCGTGGTCTTGCCGTCGAGGCGGAAGCACGTGGCCCCGTTCAGGTCCGTACGCAGGGTGCGGACATGCGCCGCTTCCAGCTCTTCCAGTACCTCTTCCCGCGGATGGCCATAGCGATTGTGCAAGCCGCAGGAGACGACCGCCCACTGTGGCGCCACACGGGCCAGGAAAGCCGGCACCGTGGAGCTGCGGCTGCCGTGGTGGCCCACCTTCAAGAGCGTGCTCGCCAGGCCCTGCTCGGCCAGCATGGCTTCTTCCACCGGCGCCTCGGCGTCGCCCTCCAGCATCGCTGAGGTGGCGCCATAAGCCACATGCAGCACCAGCGAATCGTTGTTGGTGGGCTCCGGACCGGGCTGATAGCCGCGAAAGGGAGCCAGCACGGCCACTTGCGTATTGTCGAAGGCGAAACTGTCTCCCGCGCGCAGCGTGCGAAGCTGCACGTGCAGGTCCGCGGCCTCCTGCAAGAGCGATTTATACGCCGCGACCCGGGGGTTATTGCCCACCCACAGCTCGCCTGGGCGAAAGTTGCGCAACACCGCGGGCAATCCGCCCATGTGGTCGGAGTGGGCGTGCGACAGCGCCACCGCATCCAGATGCCGGATGCCCCGCGCCCAAAGCGCTTCCGACACCACGGCGTCTCCAATATCGAACTCCTGCGGCGCCTGGCGCGGGCCCCCGCCAAAGCCGCCCCCATCCACCAGCAGGGTTTTGCCGCCGGGCGTAATCAGCAGCAGCGCGTCGCCCTGGCCTACGTCGATGGCCTCCATCAGCAGCGCGTCCCGCAGGTGGTCGATGGGCCGCGGAGCAACCGCTGAGGCGCCCGCCAGCAGCAAGGCAACCCAGGCCAGGCGCCGCTGCCAATGCGGCCCGCGAGCCAGCACCATGGCCGCCGCCAGCAGCGCGCAGAACACCGCCGACTGCCACAGCAGCGGCCCCGGGATGCGGAAATCGCCGAATTCCAGCGACCCGAACAGGCGCACCAGACCCACGCCAAGATGCAGAATCAACGCCACCACCATCCCCGGAACGACGGCCATCGCCGGCCAGATGGCCAGCGCAACCAGAGTCACCAGCGCCGCCGGCATCAGAATCCCAAGCAACGGCAGAATGAACAGGTTCACCGGCAGCGCGAACAGGGTAATGCGGTGGAAATAGAGGGCCATGGGCAGGGTCATGGCAAGTTCCACCACGCAGGAGACCACCAGCAATTCGACGCCGCGCAACTGCACGCGCACAGCCCAGGGCAATAGCCTCCAGGCCATCCGCTCGCCGAACACGGGTTCCAAGCCGTCGGCCAGCATGCGCAGCGTGATCCGGAATTGTGCCACGTGCGGCGAGAGCTTGTGATCGATGGCAACGGTGCGCAGCTCGCGCGTACCCGAGAGGAACGGATGGACGCCTGCCTGGAGCAGCGGCGCCGCCACCCCGGCCACTGCCACAACGGCCAGCAGCGTCATCTGCAAACTGGAGTCGAAGAGACTGCGCGGACTAGCCGCCAGCAGGCACAGCGAAGCGAAGCCAATCACGTTGAGCGGGCTGCGCTCGCGGTACACAAGCCGGCCCAGCAGGTAGAGCGTCACCATCCACAACGAACGCTGCACCGGGGTAGCAAATCCGGTAAAAAGCGCATAGGCAAACGACGCCAGGATAGTCAGCAAAGTAGCCGGCACCCTTGGCACATGCATCCGCCGCGCCAGCCAGAAAATGCATCCCGCCAAAATGGCCAGGTGGATCCCCGACACTACCAGCATGTGAAAGGAACCGGTGCGCTCGAAACCCACCCTCAAAGTCCGCGTCAGGTAGGTTCTATCCCCCCCCACCATCGCAGCCAGCATCGCGGCATCTTCTTCGGTAAGGCGTAAGGGAGCCGGCAGTTTGCGCATCGCTCCAGGCAGCGCCAAGAGCCTTGCGCTGGCGGCGTGTTGCCATCCACTCAACCGGCAGGACAAAAAGGCGCCTGGAGAGCGGCCCAGGCGCTCAACCCGTTCGGCGCTGACGGCGGCGGTAGAAGTGACGTCCTGGTCGAGGAGGTAGGCTTGCCGGCTCCAGACGCCGGGATCGTTGTAGACCTCGGGCGGCAGCAGACGCACAGTGGCCTGAATGCGCTCGCCGCAAGCATAGGGCCGCGGAGTGGCTGCCGGTCCAGCCGGGTGGGGGATGGGCACGGCTGTCGAAGGCCAGCGAACCGTGAGTCGGACGCGGCCTGCCACGGGAACTTGGGCGTCCTGGCTGTCTGTGACCACTTCGATCGTCGAAACGCGCACGTCGATTGATTCAGAAGGCTGGACGGCGGAGATTGGCTGGGCCTCATCGGGCAGATTCTGCTCGACTTCGCCTCGCACCGAGGCGGCACTCACAACGGTTCCTTCCACAGTGCGCAAAAGGCCGTCGGAGAGCTTCTCGATGGCCGCGGCGGGTGCGGGGTAGGGCTCCATTTCCGCACAAAGGGCACCCAGCATGAGCCATAGCAGGGCCACAGGAAGCCAAGTCAGGCGCTCTGTTCGGATGGCCGCCAGCGCGCAGAGCACGAAAGCCGGCAGCAATGCCAGCACCAGGAAGCCGGGGCGCAACCAAAGTCCATGAGACACGACAATTCCGGCGGCAAACAGCCAGGCGGCATGAAAGAGAGGGATCGAGTTCAGGCCGGCGAAGGCGGAGCTGCTTGCGGTCTGGCTGTCGATCGAAGAATCCGCTTGCATCGAAGCTTACCTTGCATGGAGCGCGATGAAACGCACTGGAGCGCAGAGGCGCTACAGTGCGAGGGACGATGCTCTCATGAACGCAGAGGATTCTGGGAAAGGAATGCAGGGACTTGCGAGATCTTGGATCGAGGGGCGGGAAAGGTCGAAATTGCAGCAGTGGACTACCGGGACACCCACAGATTCACGTGGCCAGCCGGGCGCCCCTTGGGGATGTGAGGGGCTTCAGCTCCCGAGCGGGTCTTCCCCTCCCGAATGGGTATGTTTGGAGCTTTCTGGACGGACTCCCTCATAGACGTCGGCGAGGATTCCGCGAGTCGCCAGCAGCTTCCGAATGCTGATCGCTATCCGCCTTCGTTCCTCTGGGGACTTGCAACTCAGGATCAGGTCCTCATCCCCCATTTCCTCAATGAAGATTGCGTAACCGTTGGCCTCTACGACGCGCACAACAAACTCATTGGGTCCCTCTTCGTAGACGAGCTTCCCCGGGCCTGCGATGGTAAGCGTGACTCCGTCTTCGCTGATCGCGTTTCGCCGCTTGAACAAACCGAACATATGCTCCCTCGGACCCCGGCTTCAGGCTGCAACCTGCGCGCGCCTCATTGGCCCGCAAGACTGATCATTGCAAACATCGCTCACAATGAAAAGCACCCTTGGCGCTTAAGCCTATCAGGAGTTTCTCATTTGAACCACCGTCTCCAGGTGAAAAGTCTGCGGAAAAAGGTCGGCAAGCGTCACGGACTCAATCACGTAGCCGGAGCCGATCAGGGCCTGCAGGTCGCGGGCCAGGGTGGCCGGATCGCAGGAAACATAAACCAGCGCCGGTGCGGCGATGCCGGCCAACAGACTTGTGGCGTCCGTGCCCAAGCCGGTGCGGGGCGGGTCCACTACGATCAGGTCGGGGCGGACCCCTTGGTGGTCGCGGCGCAGAAAGTCCAACGTCGCGGCCCGCACCGGAATGCCCGAGGTGCCTTTGAGGTTGGCGGCCAATGCCTGGGTTGAGGCCGGCGCGGACTCCACTGCCACCACGCGGGAGAAGCTCGCTGTGAGCCGCCGCGCAAAAAGCCCAACGCCTGCAAACAGGTCCCAGGCCAGGGCTCCGCGGCGATTGGCAGTGACCCGGTCCACCAGGGCATCGACCAGCCAGCGATTCACCTGAAAGAAGGCGCCGCGATCCACGCGGTAGTCGAAATCCGCAGCGCGATAGAGCAGCGAATTCGTGCCCCAATGCGTCACCAGGCGGGGTTGGGTCCCGGCATGGCCCTCAATCAGGAGCTCGGCAGAGGCGAGTGCGGGAATCCGCTGCTGCAGTGCGGTTGCGAACTCGTCGAATCGCACCTTCTTGGCGCTGGCCACGAACACGCTGGCCAGCAAGGTGCTTTGGTCGGCATTGCAAAACAGCGCAATCTCGGCGGGCCGAAGCGCCGGCTTCGCCCGGCGCGCTACTTCGGCGATGGCCTGCGCAGCTTCGAGCAGCAGCGGCGCGGCGATGGGACACTCCTTCACCGGGATCACGTCGTGGGAGCCCCGGCCCCGGTAGCCAGGATGGCCCGCGGCATCGAAGGCCATGCGGATGCGATTGCGGTACTGCCACGGATCCCCGGAAAGAACCGCGATCTCCGCCGGCGCCTGCACCCCGCCGCGCTGCAGCGTTTCAACCAGGACGGCCTGCTTGAGCTTCAGTTGGGTCTCGTAACCGGTGTGCTGGTAGTGGCAGCCCCCGCAGGCGCCGAAGTGTCGGCAGGCAGGCACAACGCGCTCCGGAGCTGCCACTACGATCTGCTCGGCCTCGGCGGTCGCGTAGCCGGGCTTGTCGTCGGTGATCCGGACCCGCACCTGCTCGCCGGGAAGCGTCAGCGGCACGAAGACGGCTTTGCCCTCGACGCGGCCCAGGAAGGCCCCGCCGTAGAGGGGCTTGTCGATGGTTACAATCTGCGGCTCTGCTTGCGATGGATTCATTGCTGGCTCATGTAGAACAGACTAAGGCGCGGCAGGGAGTAGTGAACCAGCAGTTGCTTTTGCACAAACTGGTGTTCCACCTGACGCAGTTGGACAACTCCCATGCGGGAGCGATAGGGAGCCAGTTCGCGCGCTGCGTGCTCCTTCAGGCCCACCAGCAAGTCTTCGGGAGCCGCGGCGGTGAGAGCGGCGAAGAGCTTTTCTTCCAGAACCGTCAACAGGCGTTCGAGGCCTTCCATGTCGTGTGCCGGAGCGTCCTGGGGCGAGCGCAGTGCCGCAGCCAGCTCTCGCAGACGTCCCGCTGTGGCGGCACAGGCTTCCGGAGCCACTTCCGCCGCATCCAGAGACGCTGCGGTGGCTTCAAGGTGCGCGGCCACGCGGTCGTGCTCAAATCCAGATTCGGCGGTCTCCTGCGAGGTGACCACGGGCGCGGTGCCGGCGGCGGCTTCCTTCAGTTCTTCGGCAGCTTCCATCACCGCCTGGGCGCACCAGGCCAGCCCGTTGACGCGGCGCATGGTGCCCCGCTTCTGGCGGGCTTCGTACTTGTCGAAGGCCGCGTCGATTCCGCGCAGCGCCGCATCGAGCGGGATGCCGGCATCGCGCCAGGTTTCAATCAGGGTCCAGTCGAGCGTGGAGAGCAGCAGAAGCGCCCCGCGCCGCTGCTGAAAGCGTTCTTCGATCTCGGTAAAGTAGTTGAAATAGTTACGCACGTCTTGAGTTAGTTCCTCGCTGCTTTTCTTTCAAGCCTGAATGTCGGGGTTTCGAGCTTTGCCGCGGCATGGTTGTAGTTCATCCTCGAAACACCAGTCGAGACCACTCGGGAGTTCCATGCGCGGGGCTTGGCGATCGCTGAAAGTTTGCGCCTTGCCACAGGCCCCCACCGGATTCGCCAACCCACGAGGGATGAAACCTTCCCCGACCGGGGCCCCGCGAACTTGCTAACTCGCGATGACCGCGGAGCGGTCGCTAACTTGCTGTATTCATTTCAACAAAGGTGGCTCCCACGCGGTTGGAATTTGCTCCAATTGGCTGCTCTTAATACGGACAATCGAACGGAGGGCTGGCAAGCTTCTCGTCGGTTTCGTCGACCGCCATGGACTCCTTGCTGTGCCAGTAATCGACCACGACGCGCAACCTGTCTCCCTTGGATACGCGGAAAAACTCGGGATTGAAAGTGAAGTAGAATGCGCCCAGGTTCCCGGGCGGGACGATGGCCGTCTTCCAGTCGCGGCGTGGAATCCGGGCCAGCACATCCTTGCTCGAACGCGGCCGCAACGCGACCCATTTACCCCATTCCAGCCGCTCGACGCGCGCGTTGCAAAGAAAGCGCTCGTTCTGATACCGCACCCCGCAGTAGGGAATCGCAATCGGCTTTTCCAGGGCGCGCACGTCAATCTTGACCGAAACCAGGGGCTTTACATAAACGGCGGCAATGCCCGGCCCGTCCATGCGAGCCCCGGTTTGTGCCTGGGCAACTCCCGGCAGGCTGAAGAGCAGCAGTCCTGCACAAACCGGCAACTGAAACAGCGAAGTGCGGCGGGGCCTGGACATGATCTTTTCTCCATTGCTTGTTTGGCTCGGGTCGTCGTCGAGCGGATGAAACGGTGTGGGCCGCTGGCATCCGCGAATCGTGCGGGAGGGTTAATGCGCGCGGCCGCGCGGCTTGGCGCTGCGATTGCGTTCAAACAGAAGGCGTAGCCCATCCAGCGTGAGCATGTCGTCGATCTCGTGGATGTAGCGGGAATCCGCGGCGATTAGATGCGCCATGATGCCGCTGGCTATCACCCGCGGCTTGAAGCCCAGTTCGGCGACGATGCGGTCCAGAATCCCGTCCACCAGGCCGATGTAGCCGTAGTAGAGGCCCGACTGCAGGTGCCCCACGGTGTTGGTTCCAACCACTTTGGCGGGGCGCTTGATATCCACGCGGCTCAACTTCGCGGCGCGGGCAAACAAGGCGTCGGCGCTGAGCGCGAGACCCGGAGCAATGACGCCGCCAATGTATTCGCCGCGCGCCGAGACGACCTCGAATTTGGTCGCGGTTCCGAAATCCACCACGATGCATGGGCCGCCATAGCGCTCAAATGCTGCGATGGAGTAGGCCAGTCGATCGGCGCCAAGCTCGGTGGGATTATCCACCAGCACCGGCATGCCGGTCTTGATACCCGGCTCCACAAACATGGGTTCGATTTGGAAATAGGTCTCGCACACCTGGCGCAACGTGGAGTCGACCGGCGGAACCACCGAGGAGATGACGATGTGCTTGACCTGCGTCGGGTCAATTCCCTTCATCTGAAACAGATTGATGAACAGGGCGCCGTACTCGTCCACGGTCTGCGCGCGATGGGTGGTGAGGCGCCAGTGCGCGGCCAGCTCGGGCCTTTCGTCGCTTCCGCCGGGCAGATCGGTCTCCACGGCGCCGGTGACCATGGACGCGCCCGCCCGTGCCTCGATGGGCGCAGATCCCGGCTGTGGGCTGTTGAGCCGGTAAAGCCCGAGCTTCGTATTGGTGTTGCCTACATCGAGGGCGAGCAGCATCGTCGTTCCTGTCTCTCAGATCGTCGCAGCGGCTCGAATGCCGCCGGTTTGCACGGTTACCACACCATTGGCGGTGCGAACGCGCAGAAAGCCATGCCGATCCAGGCCGTCTGTTGTTCCATTGCAGGCCTGGGGGCCGTGGACCTGGACCTTGCGGCCGCGCAGCCAGGTTGAGACCTGTTCCACGCGCCGGGGAATCGTCGCGCCCGCAGCCGGGTCCAGCAGCCCGAGCGTTTCACGCTCCAGCGATTTTAACAGGGAAACGAGCAGCGCCTGGCGGCTAATGGTACGACCGGATTCCGCATCGAGCGAGGTGGCAGGGGTGGCCAACTCCCGGTCAAAGGAGCGCTGGTGAACGTTGATGCCGATGCCGACCACGGCAAAGGCAACGGCATTGGACTCCGTCTTGGCTTCAATCAGAATTCCGCCGGCTTTGCGCGGGCCGATGAGCAGGTCGTTGGGCCAGCGGAGATCGACGACGAGGTCGGCGGCAGTGCGAACCGCGTCCGCAGCCGCCAGCCCGGCGGCCATCGGCATCAGCGGCAGGCGCATGGCAGCAAATTGCGGGCGCAGCAGAACGCTTACATAGAGGCCTTCACCTGCGGCAGAATGCCAGCGGTGATGGCCCCGGCCGCGGCCGGCCAGCTGCTCGTCGGCAAAGTAGACAGAACCGTGGGGCGCCCCGGCGCGCGCGGCCTCCAGAGCATCTGTGTTCGTGGAGTCGGTCACCGGCGAGAAGTGGAGATTGCCTGCGAAGACGGTTCCTTCGAGCGCAAGCTCCAGGGCGGGGAGATCGAACATGGGCTAATACCTTGACCATTTAGATTTGTGCTTTCCCAGGTCCCAGAAGCGGGACCTGGGGCACCCAAGGTCTGGGTAGAAATGACGAAAATGCTTTGTCACGGCACTATCTCACTCCGCTTCGATCCGCATGGAGATATCCACGGCCTTGGCGGAGTGGGTAAGAGCGCCCACGCTGATGAAGTCCACCCCCGCCTCGGCGTAGGCACGGATGTTCTCCAGCACAATACCGCCCGAGGCTTCGGTAGGGATCCAGCGCTTCTCTTCCTTGATGCGGTCCACCGAGTCTCTCACCTGGGTGGGCGTCATGTTATCCAGCAGGATGGCTTCTGCGCCGAATTCGAGAGCCTGTTCCAATTCCAGCGGGGTACGCACTTCGATCTGCACCCGCTGCCCGCTCTGGCGCCGTTCAAGCGCGCGGGGAAGCACAACGGGAATGCCGCCGCCCAACGAGATGTGATTGTTCTTGATGAGAATGCCGCTGGCCAGATCAAGACGGTGATTGGTGCCCCCGCCGCAGAGCACGGCGTACTTCTCCAGCGTGCGCAGGCCGGGAACGGTCTTCCGCGTGTCGAGGATGCGGGCCTGGGTTCCGTGAATGGCGTCGACATAGCTCCGGGTAAGCGTTGCGATACCGCTGAGGTGCTGCATCAGGTTCAGGATCACGCGCTCGCAACTGAGCAGCACCTTGGCGTTGTGGCGAATCACGGCCATGACCTGGCCGGGGTGCACGCGCACGCCGTCGAAGATCTCGGGATGGCTGACGACCTCAAAGCGGGTCTGCGCCGGCGGGCGGCGATCGAGCCGGGCAAAGATATCCAGAAAGCGCGGGATGGCGCCCAGGCCGCAGATCACCATCTCCTGGCGAGCCAGCACCGAGGCCGTGGCGCGCAGATCGGGGTCGATGGTCAGGTTGGTGGTGGTGTCGCCGGCGGCCTTGTCTTCAATCAGCGCCTGCTCCAGCAAGTTATCGATGCGGCTGCTTTTCCAATCCATACGTCAGTTCTCAGCGATCAGTGGTCAGTGATCAGTCTTTCGGCAGCGCGACCAGCGCGGTGCGGGCCTCTTCAAGCAGATGGCGAGTCTCGGCTTCCTGCTTCTTGAGGGCGGGTGCCCCAGGTCTCGCTTCTGAGACCTGGGATTCCGCTCCGAGGCTCGCCCCCGTCAAGCTGAGCTTTCCTCAAGAAGCACCGAACCCTCCCCAAAGCACCGTCATCCTGAGCCAAGCAGGTCGCGCTTTTTGCGACCTGCGCAGTCGAAGGATCCGCGGTTGCTTTTCGTGCACTCTAGTCTTCCTTCGGCAGTGCAGCCAACGCGGCGCTTGCTTTCTCCAGCAGTACGCAGTTTTCGGCCTTCTGTTTCTTGAGCCCTTCGACGATGTGCGCTGGGGCCTTGGCAAGAAATCCGTCGTTGCTCAACTGGCGCTCAGCAGATGCAATTTGCTTTTCATACAGCACAATGTCCTTCGTCAAACGAGCGCGCTCGGCGGGGACGTCGATTGCTAATACAAAGTCAATAGCTAGATCGAAATTCGCTTCTGAGCGGACCTTCCCGTAGGTTAGCGGACCCAATCTCGCTGGTTCAACTTTTGCGAGTTGACGAAAGATATCTCCGTGCCGGACTACGGCATCGGCGACGTTCATACCGCGCATTGGGTCTGGATTGAGCTGTCCCGGAACGAGTTCTCTCTCCGGCACTCCACTCTCTTTCCGGAGCGCTCGAAACGCCGTTACGACGCTTTGAACTGCACCCATTTCATGAGTCGCGCCACGGCTGCAGTTGTTGATGGCGTAGAAGTTCCGATCGTTCCTTAGGTCGACGTATTGTCCTTCCGCCTGCGGATACGTGGTCAGCGCAATCGACTTGGCCGGCGGTGCGCCATCGTAAACGGCATGCCAAACCTCCTCGGTGATGAATGGCATGAAGGGCGAGAGCAGCCGCAGAAAGGCCTCGAACACCGACACCAGCGTGGTGAGCGCCGCCCGTGTCCCCGCTAACTTGCTAACTTGCTGACCTGCTAACTCGCTGCCTTGTTCGTCCTCAAAGTCCAGCCGCAGCTTCACAATCTCCAGATACCAGTCGCAGAAGCTGCCCCAGAAGAACTGGTAGATGGTGTTGGCGGCATCGTCGTAGCGATAGTTTTCCAGGGACTGGTTGACCTTGGCCGCGGTCGCATGGAATTCGGCCACGATCCAGCGGGCTTCCAGTGGCGCATCCTGCCCTGCGGTCGGCATTCCCCCCAAGGCTTCCGGTGAAACAAGAATCCCGATCTCGGCGGCGCGATCCACGTTCATGAACAGGAAGCGCGCGGCGTTCCAGATCTTGTTGGCGAAAGCGCGATAGCCCTCGGTGCGGGCCACGTTGAAGGCGATGTCGGTGCCCGGAGAAGCCATCGACGCCAGCGTGAAGCGCACCGCATCCGTCCCGTATTGCTTCACGATCTCGATGGGGTCGACCACGTTGCCCTTGGTCTTGGACATCTTCTCTTTGTTGGCGTCCCGCACAAGCGCGTGGATATAAACCTCGCGGAACGGAACAGAATCGGCCAGCGACCGCGCGCTGCCGTCGGGCATCGGGACATCTTGGGCGAACCAGACGCCCAGCATGATCATGCGGGCCACCCAGAAGAACAGAATGTCGAAACCCGTCACCAGCAGGCTGGTTGGATAGAAGGTGTCGAAATCGGCGCGATCGGCTGGGGTCTCCCAGGTCCCCAAAGGCGAGGGACCTGGGGCACCCAGATTGTTGCTTGTGCCGAAATTCGGCCAGCCGAAGACGGAGACGGGCAACAGGCCGGAGGAGAACCAGGTATCCAGTACGTCGGTTTCCTGCGTGATCTGTTCGGAGCCGCAATGCGCGCACTCGGTCGGGTCGACGCGGGCCACGGTGATCTTGTGGCAGGCGCCGCAGTGCCAGGCGGGAATGCGATGGCCCCACCAGAGCTGGCGCGAGATGCACCA
>CAZLMY010000079.1:0-25606 GCA_964560845.1 uncultured Occallatibacter sp.
AACGCTTCGGCCTGCGGTTGGCCGCCTGGGAACCCGCGCTCGATGCGGTCATCCAGGCACTGTCGGCGGCCGGAAAGAAGTAGCGGGCGACACCCATCCGGCAGCGTCGAATCTGGAGTCACTCGTAAGCCGGAAACTCTCCGCCTCAGTGGCGGAGAGTTCGGAGAGTTATACCCAGTTATTGGAGCTCAGGTTGGACGCATTGATTCGCCAGGCGGATTGAAAGCCCATCCCTCGACTAATCCAACCAACAACGCCAGGTTACTTGGAGCCTTGTGCGGTGACCATTTCAGGCTGGTTGCGCCCTTCCGGCCAGAAACTGTCCACCAGCCGCTTGGTTGAGCGGATGTTCGCTCGGCTGGAAGCTCCGAACACGATCGACTCGACATTGGGCAAAGCGCAGACCCATTCGATTGCCTCTTGCGGCGGGATCGCGCCGGAGGCTAGAACAGACATGGCGACGGCGCGGAATTTGTGCTCCCTGAGGGTCCGCTCGTATGCTTCGATGCCTCCGCACATGCGGAATCCGATCTTGTTGATACTGGAGCAGACGATGGGATTCTCGATGCCCAACTCTTCGAGCACGTTGACGAGCATGGGCATATTCATGGTGATGAAGCCGGGCTCTGCGTGGTAACGGCTGCGAACATGGTCCGCAAAAATGCGGAACGCCCGGTGGACGCCCAGGCCAAGCAAGAGATCGACCACTACGTTTTGCAAGAAGATGACCGGCGTCTTTAGACCGTGAAACATCTTCATCTCCGAGTCGATCAGTAGAGTGGTAATGCCCTCGATATCCTTGGTGGCCAGCGATATGCCGCCTCGCATGGCGGCGCTCAGGATCCCGCCTTGAGGCGTGAACTTCCGCAGGGCCCCCAGCACGCCTTCTTCCGTCGCTGCGTTGGCATACTTATGGGCGTAAGGCATACACGGATAGAACTGATAGTCCCGGTACCTTTCCGGATCCTTGCGCACGTGTTCGCAGATTTCTTCCACGCGGTCGTGGGTAGTACACATGAACGTCCTGATGCCGTCTTCGTGTGCGGCATCGAGTACGTCGTAGACGGCCTGGATGTCCTGGAACCGCATCGACTGGGCGCGCGCCTTCTCTTCGGACATGTGGTTGACGCCAAAGAACTGATTGTCTCCAAACAGCAGCTTATCCATAAGTTATGCGAGGCCTTTGCTGCCGCATAAGCGGCGGGTTGGTATGGACTTTCCCTATTTCTGTGCGGACGCAAGCTGCGCCGCGCTCGCTTGAGCATCGTCGCGCATCATGGCCAGCACGCGATCGGTCTGCGCGGCGCAAGCAAACGAATTCATGTTGATCTTTGAAGCCGACTTGATGCAATCGACGAAGTAATCAAGCTGAGCAGAGTATTCTTCGCCCCGAACGTAAAACCAGACTGGTTTGGTCAATTCGGTCGTATACCGAACGTTCCAGCCCTTAGTGTACCCAGACAGAGTTTCTTTTGGATCGCGCAAATAGACCTGGCACTCTTGCCGATCGGCGCAAATACGTCCGGCCGAGCCCCAAATGGTAAGTTTCACGCTCATCTTGCGGTACGATTCATCGCTCCAATTGACCGAGAGTTGGACGCTGGGTCCGCCGCCGGCATATTGGATGGTGCTGTAGACTTCATCGTCGGTGTCTTTTGAGAAAATGCTGTTCATCACAGTGCCGCCGACGGCGCTTGGCATGCCGAAAAGCCAGTTAAGCAAGTTCACAGGATGGGCGGCGTAGTCATAGAGACAGCCTCCGCCTTCGGCCTTTTGGGTTCGCCATGACATTCCCTTGGGGCGCAACACAACCGGGCCATAAGCCTCGGCGAGCACGTGGCTGACGGTCCCGATCGCCCCCGCATCCAGCAGTCGCTTTACCTCCTGAAACGCGCCGACAAATCGATAGTGGTAGCCGATCTGGTTGACCAGTCCCTTGTTTTCGGCCAACGAGGCCAGGGCCTCCGACTCCGACCAATCGAGGCAGAAGGGCTTCTCGCAAAAGATATGCAGCCCGCGCTCGATCGCATCTTTGACGATGCCGGCGTGGTACTGAGAGGGAGTAGCGACGATCACTGCCTCTGGGTTTGCCTTCTGAAACATGGTCTTGTGGTCGGTGTAGGTAGCGACCCCGGTGTTTTTCTCGAGTAGGTCCAGAAGATATTTCGAAGTGTCGCATACGCCGACGAGCTCCACGTCGGGGTGTGTCCGAATCATGGACAGATGCGACAGTCCCATTTTTCCCAATCCAATGAGTGCAACACGAATCATTGAGATATTTCCTCTCCAAACAGCTGTCCCGCTCCGGGGATATTATGCGCGAGGCACAGGGTGTAATTTGTCCCAAAAGGGGGCCAGTAACTGCTCGTACTGTCCTGCCACTCGCTCCCATGTGAATTCTTCATGAAATCGCTGCAGTGCTGAGGTTCTCAGCCGCTGACACAACTCGTCATCGGACAAGAGTTGCGAAATCTGACGGTCCGCAGTTTCAGGTGAGTCAAAGTACAGTGCCCCGCTCCCCACTACCCATCGATTGAACTTATTGTCATGGGCAATCACGGGATTGCCCGCGGCCATTGCTTCGACAAGGGATGGGTTGGTTCCACCTATCGTGTGACCGTGCAAATACGCCTTGCCATGGAACCTGAGCGCCTGGACTGTCACTTTATCGTAGATGGGGCCGGCGAATACGACCTCGTCGCTTGCGAGTGCCATGACTTTGCGATGATATTCATCCTCCTGCGGAGTGTATTTGCCGAGGATAACAAGCTGATGGTTTCTGCGTCTGGCCGAGAAGGCCTCAACGAGTTCGGCGATGGAGTTTTCCGGAATGGGTCTTGCGATCAACGTCAAGTAGCGGCCGGGCGTTAGATGCATCGCCTCGACTACATCCTTTGGCGCGCTCGGCAGCGGGTCCGCTCCATAGGTCAGCGTAGAGATCTTCCTCTTGGGCGCCCGCGTCCAAAGATATTTCTCGATCTCCGGGTGATCCGCAATCAGGTGATTCCCATACAGAGCTGCGAACCGCTCGTTCACGTAGAGGATAGCCTGCTTGGCGAAACCCCAACGCGCTCGCGACCATTCAATTCCATCCATATTGATGATATTCGGGATGCCATGAAGCCGCTGCCGGAAGTTGTAGATGCCAGTATTGTAGCCGAAGGTCAGGCAAACATCCTGAAAGTTGCATGCGTGCTTGATGCATCGCCAGTCGAAAAGCGACGTGCCGCGCCACCGTGGAAGGTGTACCGGAATGGTCACGCGCTCGATGCCGTGCCACATGTCTTCGACTATCGGTCCAGTTCCAAACGCCTGGCAGTAGACAATGACCCGCCAGCCATGATCGACAAGGAAGCGGGCGATGTTTTCCGCTGCTGTTTCAAAGCCCCCATAGCCTGCCGGTACACCGTGTGTCCCGAGGATGCGCACAGTTCTCTGTTGGGGTGCATTCATGGGCGTAGGTTTCTCTCAATATGGGATGTGACTTTACAATCTACTGGGTTAACAATATCACATGCTCTCACCTTCTCAAAGCGGCATTGAGCGAGAGTTTGGGATGATAGCTATTCGCCTGATTCGCGTAACCGCGCCATCTTGGCAACTCTCCCGCTAGACCGACCCGAGATAGCCGAACCGACATCCATATGGGAGATTCCAGCCTTAGTTGTTTTGGCTGGGCTCGTTTGACCGCCGCAGTTCCGGTCAGTCTAACTCAAGTGACGGTCTCGAGCAATGCGCTGCGTAGCCGGTCCTTGGAGCCCGGTTTCAACCCCAAACGCCGGTCTCTCAAAAGTATGGCTGGTACGGTTTGCCTGCCGTGAATCGTTACCACTTATCCCAACCCGAAGCGCAGGGTCCGCCATCGAGGTCACCTGACCACATAGTCGTCGACTTGGAGCCGACCACGGTGGCCGGCCCCAAATTTGAGGCACCTTTGCGGTTTCTACGCGATGCCCACAGGTTGAGCCATCTCAACTTGCCGGGACACCCATTCAAATGTCTTCTGCATTCCCTCCCGAAGACTGTGCGTTGGCATCCATCCCAGCTTGGCAAGAATCAATCTGTTATCGGAGTTACGTCCGCGAACTCCCATCGGTCCAGGCACATGCCGTATGTCAAGATCCTTCCCGGCAATGTCCGCCACCATGCGAGCGAGATTGTTAATTGAGATCATCTCTTCGGAACCAATATTCACCGGTCCTGTAAAATCCGAATCCATCAAGCGACGAACGCCTTCGAGGCACTCGTCAATGTAGAGAAACGAGCGCGTCTGCTCCCCATCTCCCCATATTTCGATTTCCCCCCTTTGGCCAGCCTCCGCCACTTTTCGACACAACGCTGCGGGCGCCTTTTCGCGCCCCCCGACCCAGGTTCCTTGGGGCCCGAATATATTATGAAACCGTGCGATGCGAACCTGAATACCGTAGTTACGCATGTAGGCCATGTAGAGGCGCTCACTGAATAGTTTCTCCCACCCGTACTCACTGTCAGGCGCCGCCGGATAGGCCGAGTCTTCCGCACAGTTTGGATTGTCGGAGTCCATCTGATTCCGTTCCGGGTACATGCATGCCGATGACGAATAGAAGAACTTCTTGACTCCCGCCCGGAAGCCAAAGTCCAGCACGTTCAGGTTGATCGTTGCCGAATTATGCATTACGCAGGCATCGTGTTCGCCGGTGAAGATGTATCCGGCGCCACCCATGTCGGCAGCGAGTTGGTAGACTTCATCGATCCCTTTGACAACGTCACGCGCCACGTTCTGGTCGCGGAGGTCACCGAGAATAAATTCGTCTGCCGAAGACTCGGAAAACTCATGCGCTTTCAAATCAACTCCACGAACCCAATAGCCTTCGGATTTCAATCTCTTTACAAGATGTCCTCCGATAAAGCCACCTGCTCCATTTACAAGAATGTGCTTCATCGTATTCCTTTCACGAGACGAGAGTTAGTAATACGAACGTTGGATGTGCGGAGCTTCGAACTCCGGAAAGTCGCAAGTCATCACCACAGGAATCGAATCGGCAAGTGACTGGTTGCAGTTCGGGTCTACTTTGCTGATCGAAGCGCGACCACATCGCCCGGAACCCTGGCACGAGCTTTGGCTCCGGCATTGCGGGCGAGCGCGTGAAAGGGGGCCCGCACATACGCATTCATGCTGACAGACATGGATCAACAAGGGCGATTCACCCGTAAAAGCGCTAGCTCAGAAGGCTGCGGGAAGAACTGTACAGAAGCGGCGAATCCAGGCCGGGCCGGCTTGGTGCTAGTGTGTCCCTTTGGCTCCACGCGAAGCACCGAACCTTCGCCGTATAAATGCATTCCAGCATTCCCGTTCTTCAGCCTGGGAAGCATGACATCCACCTGGATTCGTGCTCCCAGCTCCGGGCATACCTCAGTGTGGATATAGACTCCTGAGATGCTCATGTCTCGGGTAAGACCTTCTGCACTCCGGGAAGATCCGGCTTCAGGTGCCCATGAGAACAACACCGGGACGCCTAACCTGTAGCGATTGACCCTTCTGAGCTCCGCAGACCTGAGGCACGAGCTTACTGTTTTCACGACTTGGGCCCCCGTCGACTTCATGGATTTTGCTAACCCAATCTAACCAGAAGGGTGATTCACCACAAGTGAACGAAACACCCGGAGCACTACTTCCTACATGGCCCAAATCTGGCCAGCGATATCGGTGGGCTGGAAGTCGATCTTCTTACAAGTTCCAATAGACATTCGACCCTTGACATAGGCAGAGATGAATCTCTCTCTCCTAGGGCCTTTCTTCTCATACTCGACTTCTTCTAGGGAACCTCTGAGCAAGTCCCTATAACAAAACACGACCTTCCCCCAGGGGCTAAAGCCCGCTCATCCCATTCGCCTTATCGGCACGACTGAAGTCGTGCCCTTTCGCACCTTGACTTAATCAGAGGTTTCCTAAAGGCGTTGAAAGCTGTCGCGATGCGCTGGGTGCTTCTTGGCCGAGCGGTCGGCTGAAGGAATGCGAAACAGAGCCCGAGCCTGATTTCGCAAGTCGCATTCTATTCTTGAGTCGACTTCAGCGGAGCGGCTGAAACTCGTATACAATTCTGGTCATTATCCCAAGCTGAAAACTGGGATGCAGTATCTGTATCCTCCTCCCAAAGTCTGCTCAAAGGACACGGGCCCAAAACCTTCAGTGAGATCATGTGCGCGCTAGTCGCACAATGACCAACAATGGCATGGCTCGCATTTGGTTCGTAATTCAAGCTGACAATTGAGAGGACGCCATGACTAACAAGCGACAAATAGCGTCAATATGCGACATTGCAGTTCGTAACACTTGCGGCGAGGAAAGATATGGCCGCTAATCGATCTGGATTGCCGATTCTGATTTCTACCGCAAATGCCATGACTGGAGAACTGCTCGCCGGCGCATTCAACCGCCAGCCGGGATTTCGGGTGGTGGCTATCGCTACCACAGCACAAGAAGTGTTCGATGCCGTGAGCAAACTGGATTTGGAAGTCGCGTTGATCAATGCGACGCTGGCAGACGGACTATTGAGCGGCTTTAGAGCTCTACGGCAGGTGCGCGATTGCTCTCCTCATGTGAAGTCGATCGCCTTGCTCGAAAACCACGATCGCAATCTTGTCGTGGACGCCTTCAGGGCCGGCGCAAAGGGCGTATTCTGTCCTTCCCGGTCCAGTTTCAAAGAACTTTGCAGGTGCGTCGACCGGGTCCATGCGGGGCAGATTTGGGCCAGCAGCGCGGAGCTTTCGGATGTCATGGATGCGTTTTTTCAGCTTGCTCCGGTTAGGGTGGTAAACGCCAACGGGCTCCGGCTCTTAACGAAGAGAGAAGATGAGGTTGTGACCCTGCTGGCCGGTGGCCTCGCGAATCGCGAGATTGCCCGAGAAATGAATCTCAGTGAGCATACGATCAAGAATTACTTGTTCCGGATTTTCGATAAGCTTGGCGTCTCCTCGCGCGTTGAATTGGTCCTGTATGCCGTCAGCAACAGCAAGCGACTACAGGATTTTGGTGGCGCGGCGAATGAGAAGGAGTTTGAAATAGATGAGATGATGACTAAAGGCGCCGATCTGTTGTTGGCTCGGGGCGATTGGGGCTCTTAAGCTATTCGCCAGGGACCCCACGGGGAGTTGAATCCTTGCTGTCGAGATGTGAGCCGACGCAGATCAGGCAAACCGGGGTTTGCGACGGTTTTTTCCGGAGGCCTGCAACGGAGACAGACACATGGATCGGCAGAATGGGAAGCACTCACGGACAATTCGGTGCAATCCGCGTGTCAACGGGATTTGAGCCCGCGTCTGTTGTCTATTGAGCCGCTCAACTGATTGAGTAGAAGGAAAGCTAAGGAGTCAGGAAGAAAGACTATGGCAAAGTATCTTGTAACAGGAGCAGCCGGCTTTATCGGTCGCTCTATCGTTGCAGCACTGCTGGCTCGTGGTGAGTCCGTCCGTGGAATCGACAACTTTGTCACTGGAAGGCGCACGAACCTGGTTGGACTTGAAGCGATGGAGTTTATTGAGGGCGATCTGGCCGATCCGTCGGCCTGCGCCCAGGCCTGTGACGGGGTCGAAATCGTCTTCCATGAGGCCGCGCTGGCCTCGGTGCCTCGTTCGGTCGCCGACCCGGTGGCCACCAACGTGGCCTGCATCGATGCCACGCTTAACCTCCTGGTGGCTGCCCGTGGCGCCGGTGTGCGCCGCGCGATCTATGCCGGTTCATCCTCCGCTTATGGCGATACTCCCACCTTGCCCAAGCACGAAGGAATGCTCCCCAACCCCATTTCTCCCTATGCCGTTGCGAAGCTCGCTGGGGAACACTATATGCGCGCTTTCACCCGCGTCTATGGTTTGGAAACCGTTGTTCTGCGCTACTTCAACGTTTTTGGCCCTTACCAGGACCCCACCTCGCATTACTCCGGGGTCCTGGCTCTGTTCTGCCGTCGCATGCTGGCCGGCGAGCAACCCACAATCTATGGCGATGGAGGCCAAAGCCGCGACTTTACCTATATCGATAGTGTGGTTCATGCCAACCTGCTAGCTGCCGCCGCACCGGCGGAGAAGGTTTCCGGCCAGATGATGAACACCGCCACCGGAACCCGCATCACGCTGAATGAGACCTTCGAGATTCTGAAGGAACTGACTGGCTACACGGGGAAGCCGGCCTTCGCTCCAGAGCGTTCCGGAGATATCCGCGACTCCCTCGCCGACATCCGCCTGGCTGGCGAGTTGCTCGGCTACACCCCATCGGTCGCCTTTCGCGAGGGTCTGCGCAGGACGGTAGACTGGTACCGGACTTCAGAAGCAAAAGTGTGACGGAAACAGGGTCCGCCGGCGGGAAGCGGAACCCGCTGCCATACTCATGGAGTTTTGATGAGAACCCGGTGTATGATTCCCGTTGCACTTGGGAAATCTCGCCATCCGATGCAGCCAACCACTCTCCTACCGATTCGCTTGCGCCCCGAGCTTTCTGAACTCGAGCAGCTTGTTGGCTACGTGGAGTCCTTCGCCAACCGACAAGACCTCAGCCCTGCGGATGCAAACGTCCTTGCCCTGGCCGCTGAGGAACTGTTCGTCAACACCGCCACGCATAGCAATCCGCCGGCGAACTGGGTGGAGTATTCCCTGGCCCGCTGCGGCGATTCTGTTGTCGCCACTTATAGCGACGATGCCCAGCCCTACGACCCCACCCAGCAGGAGGAGCCGGATACAACGCTCCCCGTCGAAGCCCGTCCCATCGGCGGGCTGGGCATTCATTTCATCCGCAAGACCATGCAGAGCTTCCATTACGCGCGCATCGACGGCCGCAACGTGGTCACCCTGACTCGACGTCTTGTTCGTTGATTTTCCTGTGATTTAGTGTTCCCATCCGCATTTGCCTGATGGTATGTTCTTTTACTATGAAAGCCGCCATTGAATACGTGGCCGACCTTCCCATCGTCACGGTGTCCGGCCGCCTCGACACTGTTACCGCGCCCGCATTCGATACCCAGCTTGCCGCCGTCCTTGCAGAACCCCGGCGGCGCATTTTGCTTGACCTCTCTGAAGTGACCTTTATCAGCAGCGCGGGCCTGCGCTCGATCCTCTATCTCATCAAGCACGCCGCGGCGCAAAAAGGGCGCATAGGGCTGTTCGCCGCCCCGCCGCACATTCTCGAAGTGATTGAAATATCGGGCTTTCCTTCCCTGGTGGACCTATATCCCGATCGCGAAAGCGCTCTGAAGGGACGGCCGCATGAGGCTTAAGCTGCTTCCCGCCTTCCTCACCCGAATCAGGCTTTCTCTCCGCCAGCAGATCACGGCTCTCGCGGTTCTGGCGGCTCTTTTCGCTACCGTCCTGGTGGCCATTCTTGTTTTGCTCAATGAACAGAGCGCCAGCGCCTATGTGAACGACGAACTGAACTCCTTTATCATCGAGCGCACCACTCACAGTGCGGAGAAGACCTACAACACCTGCAACCTGGCTCAGGAGTTTATGCAGAAGTCGGTCAACACCAATCTGAACGTGGCCCGTGGCGCGCTTAAAGAGGCGGGCGGCGTCCAAGTAAGCTCCACGACCACGACCTGGAACGCGACCAATCAATACACTCTGGAAAGAAAGACAATCTCCGCGCCGACCTGGAGCCTGGCGGGACAGCCGCTTCAAGGCGACCGAAGCTTCGAGAAGCGGATTCCGGTCATCGACAACGTCACGGATCAGACCTCGGACACCATTACGCTCTTCCAACGGGTGAACGAGGCGGGCGACATGCTGCGGGTGGCAACCAGCGTGGTTGCGGGCGACGGCATGCGGGCCATCGGAACTTTTATTCCAGCGGTCATGCCGGACGGAGCACCCAATAACGTCATTCAGTCGGTGCTCTCCGGCCAGACGTACCGGGGCCGTGCCTACGTGGTGAACGCCTGGTACATTACTGCCTACGAGCCGATTCTCGACGCCAAGGGCAAGAACATCGGGATGCTCTATGCAGGGGTGAAGCAGGAGGGGATGGCCAGTCTTCGCCAGGCGCTGACCCAGGCGGCCAGGAGTGGCGACCACAGCCAACTCGCGATCTACTATGGCAAAGACAGCCAGAAATTCAATGGCCTGTCGGTGATCGCACCGATTGGAATCGGCGCCGACACCGAGAAGGTCTGGTTGCCTGAGGCGCTCTCCAGAGGGCCCATGCTGGCGGGGAAAGAGACCGGCGGCATCATCGCCACGGACCCCAAGACTGGCGCCACGGCCATTGTGCGTTATGTCTACTACAAGCCCTGGGACTGGGTCCTGGTCGTTATTTCCGATACGCGAGACTTTCAGAGTGCGATCGAGCGGGTCCGGTCGCAGTTCCAAACGCTTCTGTACCAGAGCATCGCCAGCGGCCTTTTTGCGCTGGGGATAAGCGCGGTGTTTGCTTATTTCATCTCGCGGCGCATTACCGGCCCCATGGCGGACATGAGCATCAACCTCACCTCCAACGCTACGCAGATCGCCTCCAGCGCCATACATCAGCAAACCAACGTCGCCACCCTCATGGCCTCGAGCAACCAGATTGCCGCGGCCGCGAAGGAGATCTCCGCCACCTCGCAAGAGCTTCTTCGCGCCATGGTCGACATTGCCGAGGCCGCCGAGAAAACCACGGTTTTGGCCAAGGAAGGCCGCCAGGGATTGAAGGGCATGGAGACCTCCATGCAAACCCTCAGCTCGGCCACCGGTTCCATCTCGTCGAAGCTCACCGCCATCCGCAGCAAGGCCGCGCGCATCAACTCCGTTGTTACCGTCATCACCAAGGTTGCCGACCAGACCAATCTGCTGTCGCTCAATGCCGCAATCGAGGCAGAGAAGGCCGGCGAGGCCGGGGCCGGGTTCGCCGTCGTGGCCAGGGAGATCCGCCGGCTCGCCGACCAGTCCGCGATCGCTACCCTCGACATTGAGCAAATGGTAGAAGAGATGCAGGAAGCTGTCACCAGCGGCGTCGAAGAGATGCGCGACCTCTCCGGAGCGGTGCAGGGGGGTATCGGCGCCGCCGAAGTGATCCGCGGCCAGTTCGGAGAGATCATCGAACGGGTCGAGTCCATTGCTCCGCGCTACGAGACGGTGCAGCAAGGCATGCAGAACCAATCCGAAGGGGCACAACAGATTTCCGAGGCCATGTGGCAGCTCACCGAAACTGCTCGCCAGGCCTCCGATTCCGTCAACGACCTCAACGATGTAAGCCGCCAGCTCCACCAGGCCGTCCGCATCCTGAAAGAGCGGATTTTCAAAGTCACGACGAAAGTCTAAGGCAACAGCGAAAGCTCCGCATCCGTCCTTTCTGTTTACTTTCCAGAGACGGCCGGGAACCCACAGCCCCCGAACAAGTCCCTCATCTCCGGAGGCGCACGCCATGAACAACACTGCTCATCGCCGCATCGCGCTCCGGCTTGCCATGCACTCCGGTCCTTGTTCCATCCCGGTCGACCGCATTCAACACCTCGCCGGGTACGCCACGCTCTCCGGCAAGGCAGACGATTACTTCCGCGGATGGCTAACCTACCAGGGCCGCCAGGTACCGGTCTTCGACCTCAACCGCGTGCTGTGCGACGAGCCGACCCCCGAGCGCTTCGGCAGCCGGATCATGTTGCTCGAGACACCGGACTCAGCGCCTACGCGATCCATAGGCCTGCTCGCCCCCGGCATAACAGACACGGTTGCCGCCGGCGACTCCGCCTGTAGCCCGGTCGATCTCGACAGCTACCTGCCCATGCTCTGCTCCATGATCCCAACCCCGGTGCCCAGCGTATGAATTCCTCCGCAACCTACGGTCAATCGATTGCGCAGATCGCACGCCACCTGGTCGTCGCTGCCGGCGCCGATCCCCGCTCGCTCGACGCCAACCGGCTGCAGTGGGTTGTCGAGGCACGCTGTCGCGAGCTGAAACTCGACAGCGCTAACACCTATGCCGAGCACTTGAACAGCTCCAGAGACGAGCTTGACGCCCTCATCGACATTGTCGTGATTCAGGAGACTCGCTTCTTTCGCGATCCCACGGTATTTCATCACCTGCGCCTCTGGCTGCCGCAAATGGCCGAGCAGTTTCCCGGTCCGCTGCGCATCCTCTCAGCTCCCTGCAGCACCGGCCAGGAAGCCTACTCTCTCGCCGCGACTCTTCAGTTGGCGGGGATTCCATTGGAGCGCTTCACCATCGACGCACTGGATATCTCAACTACCGCTCTTGCGACTGCTCGAACGGGAATCTACCCCGAAGACGCGCTGCGCAACGCTTCCCCTGAGTTCAGACAGGCCTGTGGAACGCTCCAGAACAAACAATGGAAGATGCACGACGCGCTCCGGACCCGGATCGACTTTCAGCGCTGCAACCTGGCAGAGCCAGAGGCATTGCACAGGCTGCCGGGAGTGCCGCGGACCAGCGGGATATCCCGCTATCACCTCATCTTGTGCCGCAATCTCTTCATCTACCTGCACGCCCAGGCCCGCTCGGCGCTGGCCGAATCGCTGCACTCGGCGCTAATCCCCGGCGGTCGCCTGGTGATCGGCACCGCGGACCGAGTGGACGAACTAAGCGCGGTCTTTCAACCGCACAAGCCGGCAGCGTCCTTTGCCTTTACCCATCGCGAGGAACTTATTTCCGCTCCCGCGGTGCTCAACGCCACCTCACGGACCCAGACCTCTGCTCCGGCCCCCATGATCGCGACTACTCCCAACGCGCCCCCATCGATCCCCGCAGCGGGGGCCCGAAACGGCAGCCGCTCCGGGGTCGCGGGTCCAGCCGTCAGCCTTTACCAGGCCGCCCTTCTCGATCAACAGCATGGCGACTACCGGAAGTCTGAAAAGCACTGCCGTCAGGCGCTTTACGTCGACCCGGGATTCCTTCCCGCGCTTGAGTTGCTTGCCTCGCTCTGGATCCGCCATCCCAGTCTTCGCCTCCGCAGCGCGTTGCAGGCCCGCATCGAACGCAACCGCCCGCCCTTCGATTTGCCTGCTCCGTCCGGTTCCTCATCGCACAATCCATCCGACGGGGCAGATGAGATGCCCGCGTCCGCATGGAGAGCCATTCCATGAGCCAGCCAGCCACCCCAATTTCCCGAGCGAACTTGTTTGACCGCCCGTTGCCGCCCGGCTACCGCGACGAATTGCGGACCTTGCTGGCTGAGCCGCCCGCGATTTCGCCCAGACGGACGGGTTCGATCCTGCTCTTTCAATTGGGAGCACTGCGCCTGGCTTTGCCTACGCGCGTTGCCTCCGCGGTCTCGCCCGTTCTGCATATCGCCCGCATTCCCCATCGCAGCGGCACCGTGCTGCTTGGCCTGGCTGCTTTCCGCGGCGAAATCCTGCCCTGTTGCTCATTAGCACGGTTGCTCGACATCCCACAGGAGCCCCTGCATCCGCAAACCGGTTCTGCCCGCACGCTGATTCTGGACGAGGCTCCCGGCAGGCAATGGGCTGTTCCCATCGACGGAGTTCTCGGCATTCGCATTGCAGCCGACGAGCCGTCGTCCGAACCGGTGCCCTTGGCCGCGCAATGGATCAAAGGAGTTTTTCAAGACACGCTTTCACCCAAAAATGTGCCGATTTTCGTCCTACTAGACGAAGAGGTTCTCTTTCGCAATATCACTCTGGCCACGGCCTGAACAGACCCGGCATTCGGAATTGCCATGAGCAACGGACTGGAAGACTTTTCGCTCTTCGACCTCTTCCGCATGGAAGCAGAGGAACAAGTGCGCGTCTTGCAAGCCGAGCTCATCCAGGTGGAATCCGGCACAGCCACGGCCGCCAGTCTTGAGGCGCTGATGCGCGCTGCTCACTCGCTCAAGGGGGCAGCCCGCATCATCGGCCTCGACGTCATTGTGCACCTGACCCATGCCATGGAGGATCGCTTCGTGGCGGCGCAAGCCGGCAACACCCTCAGTTCGGCCGACGTCGACCGCATGTTGACAGCCACCGGTTGGCTGGCCCGTCTTCAAGCCACGTCGGAGGCGGAAACAGCGTCCTGGCTTGAAGTAAACACCCCGGCCATCGAGGCCTTCGCCGCAACCTTTGCCGCTCATTCACAGCCGCCAATGGTCGGCGAACCCTCCCAAAGTCAGCCGGTTCCGGATCCCCATCCAGCCCCCGGCGGTGCTGCGTCGCAGGCTTCCACTCCTGTGGAACCGCCGCCGAGTCCGCAAATCTCCCCGCAGCAACCTTCCGCGGCTCCGGTCACACGGCAAACCGCCCCGGCGCATGTTGAAGAGGAAGACGGAATCTTTGCTCAGCTATCGCCGCAAGAGCGAGCCTCATCGGAACGCTCGGTGCGCATCGTGGCGGGCCGCTTTGATCAGATTCTATCCTTGGCATCCGAGACGCTGGTCGCCTCGCGCAAACTCGCTGCGCAAAGTGAGCTCTTTGAGCGCTACCAGCGCTCCATCGCCCGAGCCTTGCACAATCTCGAAGACCCAGAGGCTACCACTGCCGCCCGCGCCGCGTCGGAGCGCGAGATCGATCGCCAGACCACCAGCCTGGCCGCCCACATCTCTGAGCTGAACCTGATCTTCCAGGCCAATGAGCTCACCTCCGAGAGGCTTTACCGGGCGGTTCTGGCCGGCCGCCTGCGACCCTTTTCCGAGGGCGCCACCGGCGTTGCCCGCCTGGTTCGCGACACCGCCCGCAATCTGGGAAAGCAGGTCAGGCTTGAAGTTCTCGGGGAGCGCACCCGCGTCGACCGCGATATCCTGGAGCGCCTCGAAGCACCCATCTCCCATCTCATCACCAACGCCATCGACCACGGCATTGAAGCGCCGACGGATCGCGTTGCCGCCGGTAAGCCCGCCGAGGCACACCTTCGCCTCCATGCTCGTCACGAGAATGGCCGCCTGGTGATTACCGTGCGCGACGACGGCCGCGGCATCCACCTGGACGAATTGCGCGGTCGCATCCTGCAACGAAATCTGGTCCCGGCCGAAGCCCTTTCCGGTCTTTCGCCCAACGAACTCTTCGAATTTCTTTTTCTGCCCGGATTCAGCACGCGAGAGTCGGTCTCAACCGTCTCTGGCCGCGGTGTCGGGCTCAACGTCGTGCAGTCCATGGTGCAAGAGGCAGGCGGCTCCGTGACGGTGACCAGCGAGCCGGGCGTGGGCACGGTTTTTAGGCTCACCCTGCCCGTAACCCGCTCCGTCGTCAAAGTCATCCGGCTCCAGGTGGAAGGCGAATTCTATGCGGTCCCGCTGGTGCGGATCGACCGCGTCGCCAACCTTGAACCCATCGCCAATCCAGGCGATTCCGGTGCACCGGCGTTGACGGTGGAGTTCGACGGAAAGGAGCTGCCAGTGGCCAACCTAGGGCATCTTCTAGGCCTGACCGGCAGCGCCCTGCCGAACGCGTCCCGCGCCGGAGAACCGGTCCCAATGCTGATTGCCGGTGGTGTGGCCTTTGCCGTCGACCGGCTGGTCGACCAGGTTGAGCTCTCGGTGCGCCGCCTCGATCGACGACTCGGCAAGATCCCGGGCGTCAGTTCCGCATCCCTCGATGAGAATGGCTTGCCGTTGCTGATTCTGGATGTGGAAGACCTCATCCAAACCGCCCTCGGCCGATCCACCACGACAGCAACGGCCGGCGGTTTGTCGCTGGCAGCTCACATCCTGGTGGTGGACGACTCCCACACCGTTCGCGAGATGGAGCGTCGCATTTTGGTCCGCGCCGGCTATACCGTGACCACGGCGCAGAATGGCCAAGAGGCCTGGAATCTGCTGCGTTTGAACGACTACGATTTGCTGGTCAGCGATGTGGACATGCCCCAGATGGGTGGCATTGAACTGGTGACCAAGGTTCGCGACAATCCCCGACTGGCCCACATCCCCGTCATCATCTTGTCGTACAAGGACCGGGAAGAGGACCGCCGACGCGGCCTGGAAGCCGGAGCCGACTTCTATTTGACCAAGGGAGACTTCCAGAATGACGCGTTCCGCCTGGCGGTCGTTGACTTGATCGGCCCGGCGGAGCCGATTGCACCCGACGGGACCGGCAGCGCCGGGGAGATCGCCAAATACCCGCAAGACCGGCAGGATTCAGGGAGTACGGCATGAAGGTCGCCATCGTTAACGACTCCAGAACCGCCGCCGAAGTGCTTCGCCGCATCGTTGCGGAGCTGCCGGAATTCGATCTTCTCTGGACTGCCTACTCCGGTGAGGAAGCCCTGCGGCTTTGCGCCAGTTCGCGGCCTGACATTGTCTTGATGGACCTCATAATGCCCGGCATCGATGGGGCGGAGACCACCCGGCGCATCATGCAGTCCTCCCCTTGCGTGATTCTCGTGGTCACCGCTACCACCGTCGGCAATCGCGACCAGGTGTTTGAGGCAATGGGATACGGAGCGCTCGATGCGGTCAACACGCCCAGGCTTGGCCCCACAGACGACATGAGCGGAGCCGAGCCGCTGCTACAGAAATTGCGCACTGTGGCCCGGCTCGTTTCGCCGCCTCGCGCACACCCTGCGCTTCGCACCCCGGTTCATATCCCGCACTTGTCGTCCAAGATCCAGGAAGCGCCAAGCCTTCCGGTCATCGCCATCGGCTGTTCCACCGGGGGGCCCCAGGCGCTCGCCCAAGTCCTTTCCTCCCTCCCGGCAAACCTTCCCGCGGCGATCCTGGTGGCGCAGCATGTCGACGAGCAGTTCGCTCCGGGGTTGGCGGCCTGGCTGCAACACCACTCGCCGTTGCCCATTCGCATTGCGGCAAACGGCGACCGAGCAGCTCCCGGCACGGTGTGGATTGCCGGATCCGGCGATCACCTCATTTACGAAGATCGACTCGAGGGGGAGGGAGTGCTGAGCTATACCCCCATCCCTCGGGAGACCGCCTATCGCCCGTCCGTGGATGTGCTTTTTACCAGCCTTGCCCAGGCACGCCGCGCCGGCGGCATCGGTGTTCTGCTCACCGGCATGGGCCGCGACGGCGCGGAAGGTCTGCTGGCCTTGCGCAACGCCGGCTGGTTGACCATTGCCCAGGATGCCGGGTCATCGGTCGTCTACGGCATGCCCAAAGCCGCTGCGGACTTGCTCGCCGCTGTCGAAATCCTGCCCCTCGACTCCATCGGCCCACGAATCCGCAGCGCTATCCCGGCCGCGACGTTGTCCCCGGCGTCGCTGGCGACGAACTCATAGAACATTGAGCGCATTTCCAGAGGTCAAGATGACAAATCCGGCTGCCGCCCCTATCGCCCTTACCGAGCACAACATCAAGGTCCTGCTTGTGGACGACCAGCGCATCGTCGGAGAAACCATCCGCCGCATGTTGCTCGATATCCCCGACCTCGAATACCTATTCTGTTCCGATCCGGCCGTAGCGCTCACGCGCGCCGACGAATTCCGCCCGACGGTGATTCTTCAGGATCTGATCATGCCCGGCATCGATGGCATCGACATGGTCCGCGCCTTCCGCCACAACCCCTCCACCGCTTCCACGCCGCTGATTGTGCTCTCTTCAAAGGAAGAGCCGGTGATCAAAGCAGAAGCCTTCAGTGCGGGCGCCAACGACTATCTCGTCAAACTGCCTGACAAGCTTGAAGTGATCGCCCGCATCCGTTATCACTCCGCCGCCTACATCCACCGCCTGCAACGCGACGAGGCATTCGCGGCGCTGCAGGAGCAGCAGCGCATTCTGTCTCAGGAACTGGCCGACGCCGCGGCTTATGTCCGCTCGCTGCTGCCCGCGCCCATGCCACCGGGAAGCACGGTGCCTGCCGCTTGGCGCTTCGTCACTTCTTCGTCGCTGGGGGGCGACTCCTTCGGCTACCATTGGCTCTCCACCGATCAGCTTGCCATCTATCTGCTCGACGTGTGCGGCCATGGAGTCGGATCCGCGCTGCTCTCCGTCTCCGCCATCAACACCATCCGCAACCGAACCTTGCCGGATACGGACTTCGCCGTTCCCTCGCAGGTTCTGGCCGGCCTCAATCGCGCCTATCCCATGGAGGAGCAGAACGGGAAATACTTTACCATGTGGTACGGAGTCCTGAATCCACATACCCGCGAACTGGTTTATGCGTCAGGGGCTCACCCGCCGGCCATCCTGGTTTCTCCCGATGGCGCCATCACCCCTCTCGGTCCAACCGGCACCATGATCGGTGCTTTTCCCGACGCCATCTTCCGCGATTGCACCTCCGCGCTCGTTCCCGGTTCCAGACTGTTTGTCTATAGCGATGGATGCTATGAAGTCTTCAACCCCACTGAAACCATGATGACCCTCAATGACTTTTCAAATATCCTTGCCGCCGCTGCCCCCCATGCCGACGCCCTTGACCGCGCCGTCACCGCCGTTCAAAGCTGGCAGCAGCGCCCCGACTTCGACGACGATTTCTCGCTTCTGGCCTTCCAGGTTTAGGCCGCACTCAAGCGAGCGTCTTCCCGCAGCCAAAGCGCCAGTTGCCGCAGCAGCCACACGTTGCGCTCGAACAACGTTGTTGCGTAATGCAGCGTGGCGATGCTGGCCGCCGTCTGGCCCGCATCCAGCTGCAGCCGTCCCCGCAGCCGCTCCATCATGCCTCCCCGGTCTTCGGTTAGTTGCACCAGCAGGGTTATGTCCGTGATGTCTTTCGTCCCCAGGGCATCCATGGCCGTCAGCACAAGGGTGTCGAGCGCCTCCACCAGCCGGCCGGCCATCTCCGGCAAGTTGCCCTGGTTTTGCAGCACCTCCGCGAACAGGAACACATTCTCCTCAAGAGCGCGCAACGTCTCTTCCTTGCGCTGGAATGCGATCACCTGGGACGTCAGATCCACGCCGATGGGCAGGCTCATCAGCGATTCCAGAAAATGGGTAATCTCGCCCCCCAACTGACCCGCCGCCACATGCAGTAGCTTCAGTCGAATGGCTTTGTCTCCCCGCGCCGCCTCAAGAAAGTGCGACACGGCGCGCACCAAACGCTGCTGTTCCAGCGCTACCAAATCGAGCGCTGTCTCCGGCGAATTCAACGCCTCCGTCTGCAAATACATGGGCCGTGACAAATCCTGGTCCGGTGTGGGCGGGCACCACCACGCCAGCCACTTCGGCGCCCAACGCAAACTCGCCAGCGATGCAAACACAATCATCAGATTCAGCACCAGATACATGTAAGCCATGCGTCCTGAGGTGGTGGCACTCAGCCGATGGGTCATGGCCATCAGCAGCGGCTCCCCGCTCCAGCGCTCGAACAGCAATAGGCCCGCGGCCAGCAAGCAGGCCACAATGTTGCCCGCGGACTGGAAGACCGCGATTTGCCGCGGCACCCCCCGCAGGTTGCTCGAAAGCAGATAGGTGGCTAGCGCCGTCCCCAGTCCCAGGCCGGCAATCGACATCATGGCCGGAAACTCCCCCAGCATTCCGCCCTTGTTGATGGTGATGGTCACGGCCGCAGCCGCCGAGGAGGAATGCACCACCGTGCGCATTGCAATCCCAAGAAAGAATGCGGCGTCGGGCCAAAGGTCGAAGAGCTTTGCTGCATCGGTGAATCCCGGCGACGAGGTAAGCGGCTTGAAGGCCTGTTTGGCCATGTCCAGTCCAAAGAACACCAGACCGATCGACAGCAGCCCTGCAAACCCGGGCTTCCACCGGTTAAAGAGCTTGAATGCCAGAATCAACCCGCTGGCGCCGATCAGGAACAGGATCGGCAAGTGCAGATCCATTGCCGCAATGAAGACCAGCAACGCCGTGCCCACGTTCGACCAGGCCAGTACCACCAGCGCCCGGCTCATCGGCAGCAGTCCGCTGGCGGCCATACCAGACAAGATGAAGGCAACCACCGATGTGCTTTGGGTAATGGCGCCCAAGCCCACACCCAGCAACCCTGCCGCCACTGGGTTGTGAGTGGCGCGGACCAGCATCCGCCGGAAGCGCCGGCCGCTTAGTTGCCGCAGATTGTCTGAAATGCCCTCGACGCCTGTAAAGAAGAAACTCAACCCGGCCAGATAAAGCGCAATCAACTCGACCATCGGCGAGAACCCCGCGTTGCCCCCAAGGATAGCAACTCAAACGCGCGGCAGATAGAAGGCAATTAGGGATTTGCGGGCCGGTTCGCGTTACGTGCGAAGCGGAATCGGGGCATCATGGTCTATGCCGACGAATCCCCTCCCGCGTGGGGCAGGAATGGGAGAGATGGGACACGCCCAAGTGGCAGCGACGTTTAAAACCGTCGCTCCTGGCTGCCCCATCTTCTTGTTCCTGGTACGCCCGGTTAGACCGCTTCCAACGCTTTGATCTTCTCGGTGATGTCGGCGGTCAGTTGTTCCAAGTCGGTATGGAAGAACTTGCGCTCCCGCTCTGGTACCTCCTCCATCAGTTCGGTGAACGGCATCGTCTCACATCCTGGAAACGCCGGGAAACCGGCGCAGTCTGCCATCCGGCAGCTCACCTTCATCAACTCAGCCATTCCCCAGGAGCCATCGGTCCTCCGCGGCGTATGGTGTTCGGAGACGATCGGCTCAAAGTCGCTCGGCAATTTCCAATCCACAATGAGCTGATGGCCAACCTCGCAATGATCCCAGCCAAACAGTTCCCTCTCGGCCTGGAGGATGCTGTCAGCCGTACCACAATGCGTTCCGAGCAGGACGGCATATTCCTTTGGCCTGATCACGGCCAGGGCAAAACGCCCAATGTCATGCATGACACCGGCTGCATAGGCGATGTCTTTGTCCATGAAACCGCCGGAGGCCAACTGCTGGGCGATAAGCGCACATCCCAGGTTGTGCCGCCAAAGACCCTGCATGGCCGGATGGCTGAGATTCTTGCCAAGATAGGCACGAACACCCACGGTCAAGCACATTCCCTGAAGGTGATTGGCGCCCAATACCGCGATCGCCTGCAGAATGCTGCTGGCGGGGTAACGCGGGGAATACAAAACCGAATTCGCAATAGTGAGAACTTCACTGGCAAACGCGGGATCGGAAGAAACCAAATCGCTTAGTTGATGCAGCTGCACATTCTCGTTATTGGCGAGTTGCAAGACCCGGATAGCCACCTGCGGGAATGGGGGAAGGCGCAAGTGGGCCCATGGAACGTTGACCAGCTCGTCCTTTCGTTTCTCGATCCGCACCGTCAGAGTCTCCGTTCTCTTAGAATTCTGTGCTTCCGGCACGGAGACTTGAAAGCCACCAGCCAGACCCGGGGTCAAAGGCACTGCCGCCACCTGCAACCTGGTAAGGATTACTTCGGCAAGAGATCTGCTTTCCTCTAGTCCGATTCGCATTCACTGGAATTACGCTTCCGGGCAGTGGCCGGTTCACGGCAACACCAGTCTGTTCCGAGCTTCCCCGGGGCCTTTGGAATTCTGCTCATGAACATTGTACCGGCTCTGTTTGACAGTGCCAGGGATGCAGCGTCCTTCTAGCCGAGATGCCCCGCTCCTCGCGGAAGCGGTACGATGGAATTTTGGAGCGGATCATGGCAAGAATTCTGGATGGGACGGCAATAGCCGCTGCCATCAAACTGGAAGTCGCGGAAGAAGTGAAACGGTTGGCAGCACAGGGGATTCGGCCAGGGTTGGCCGCGGTGCTTGTGGGCCATGACCCGGCATCGGAGATTTATGTCCGCAGCAAGGTACAGACCTGTGCCGATCTTGGCGTTTACAGCGACCTGATCACGCCGCCCGGCACGGTGACCACCGAGGAGATGTTCGACCTCGTTGCCAGTCTCAACGATCGGGACGACATCGACGGCATCCTTATTCAGCTGCCGCTTCCCTCGCAGGTGGACGCCAAGGCGTTGCTCGATGCCGTGTCCCCGTCGAAGGATGTGGACGGGTTTCACCCCATCAGTGCAGGCAGATTGCAGGCCGGCCGCCCGGCGCTGGCTCCCTGCACCCCTGCCGGGATCATCGAGATTCTGAAGCGCAGCGGCGTTCCCATCGCCGGCCAACACGCCGTAGTGGTGGGCCGCAGCGACAGTGTCGGGAAGCCGGCTGCCTTGCTGCTTCTACACCAGAACGCGACGGTGACCATTTGCCATTCAAAGACGCGCGACCTTGGCGCGATCACCCGGCAGGCCGACATCCTGGTTGCCGCCATCGGGCGACCCGGCATCGTCACCCCGGAGATGGTGAAGCCGGGCGCGACCATCGTCGATGTGGGCATCAACCGCATCAATACCCGCGAGGAATTCGACCGCTTCTTTGCCGGCAACGCCAAACGCGAGGCCGCCTTTGCCAAGCGCGGCTCGACCATCGTGGGCGACGTGCATCCCAAGGCCTTCGAGTTGGCCGGAGCCTATACGCCCGTTCCCGGGGGCGTGGGACCGCTGACCATCGCCATGTTGATGGCCAACACGGTGCGCGCCGCCAAGATGCGGCGTGGGCTCTGATCGATGCTGAGAGTCGGTCTCACTGGTGGGCTGGGCAGCGGCAAGAGCACGGTCGCCGGCTACCTGCGGGAGCTGGGCGCCAAGGTCGTTGAGGCCGACGAGCTGGGCCGGGCGCTCATGGAGCCGGGGCAGCCGGTCTTCTGGGAGATCGTCCGGGTCTTTGGCACTGAGATCGTGGGCCCGGACGGCCGTCTGGACCGCGCACGCCTGGCCGGTCTGGCTTTTCAGGGAGGGCGATTGAACGAGTTGAACGCCATCGTTCACCCGGCGGTAATCCTGGCGCAGCGGGAGTGGATGAACGGGGTGTTCGCCCGCGATCCGAAGGCCGTTGCCGTGGTCGAGTCGGCCCTGATCTTCGAAGTGGAGCGCGATGCACGAGCACGCGGCGAAAACGAGACGGTGCTGGCAGGGGCCCCCACCGACAGGTCTTCGTCGCTGGGGTTACTCGCCGATTGGCGGCGGCGGATCGATCGCATGGTGGTGGTGACCGCGCCCGACGAGCTGAAAATTGCCCGGTATGCCGACCGGATCGGCGCGGCTGGAACGACCCGCGCTCTTGCAGAAGCCGATGCCCGTCGCCGCCTGGCGCACCAGATTCCTGATGCGGAAAAGGCAGCCCGCGCGGATTTTGTGCTGGAAAACGGGGGAGATGCGACGGCCTTGAGGGCTCAGGTCGAGGCGTTATGGCTGCGTCTCAAGGCCGAGAGCAACAAATATCCAGCGAACTTGTCTTTACAATAGGTAGAGGAGCCGGCGCCATTCCTCGGGAACCTCGGTGCGCCGTCCTCGTTATGGTGGTGAGTGGCAATGTGTTTAGGGCAGCAACTTAGCTCGGAACATTTGCCAGACATGATTACCAACTTCAAGGAAGGTCATTCGGGTTTACGAGCCATGAAACGACTGCGTCCCGTACTCTTGGTTGTTCTGCTGGTGGGAGGATTCTGGTACCTCACCACCCATCTTCCGTCCAACCTGAGCCACTTCTCCCTGTTCGGCGTCCACGGCAACAGCTCCGCGCTTGAGCTGACCGAAGCAGAAGCCGCGCCGACTTACGACGCCGAGGAGCAGAACAACATTGCCGTTTACAAACGAGTGTTGCCCTCGGTTGTGAACATCACGTCGACCACCCTGGTGTTCAACTTTTTCGAGGGCGTGGTTCCGCAGCACGGGCAAGGTTCCGGATTCGTGCTGGACCGCACCGGCCATGTGCTGACCAACTATCACGTGGTGGAGGGCGCGAACCGGGGCATCGAGGTGATGCTGAGCAACAAGCGTCGTTACTCGGCGAAAGTGGTGGGCACCGACAAGGTACACGATCTGGCCCTGCTCCAAATCGACGCGCCCAACTTGCAACCTGTGACGCTGGCGGACTCCACCGACCTTTCCGTTGGGCAGAAGGTCTACGCCATTGGCAATCCCTTCGGTCTCAGCGGCACCATGACCCGCGGCATCATCAGCTCTATCCGCTCCATTCGCGGCGCGGAAGGCGCGCCCATCGAAGACGCCATTCAGACGGATGCAGCCATCAACCCTGGTAACTCGGGCGGGCCGCTGCTCAATTCGCGAGGCGAGGTCATCGGCATCAACACCATGATTGCTTCCAATGGCGCCGATCAGAGCTCGGGGATCGGCTTTGCCATTCCCATCAATACCGCCAAGGCCGTGCTGGCAGATCTCTCCCGCTATGGGCGCGTCAAGCGGCCCTCGTTGGGGATTGTCTCCTATGCGATAGGTCCCGATCTGGCTTCTCAGATGGGTTTGGCAGCCGACTCCGGTGTTTTGATCCAGAAAGTTGTACCTGGCGGTGCGGCGGAACGGGCCGGTCTCCGGGGCGGAAACCAGCAGGCCTATGTGGGCAATACCCCCATCATGCTTGGAGGCGATCTGATTGTCGGCATCGACGGCCAGGAGGTTACCGA
Source organism: uncultured Occallatibacter sp. (assembly GCA_964560845.1). Classification (GTDB taxonomy): domain Bacteria; phylum Acidobacteriota; class Terriglobia; order Terriglobales; family Acidobacteriaceae; genus Telmatobacter. The sequence continues at coordinate 24,197 of CAZLMY010000079.1, forward strand.
TCCGCAAGACATCAGTGCTCTGATGGACAAGCACCAGGCCGGCGACACCGTCAGCGTCACCATCTATCGCGGCCACCGGCAAATCACGCTGAAGCTGATTCTTGGCGAAGCTCGAGAGTCGAACACCTAAACTCTGACCGTCGATCGATCTTCCCGAAACCTATGCGGGCCGCTCAAGCGATGGGCGGCCCGCATTTTTGAATGGCTAGAAGCCCTCCCGGTCCTCGTCCCGCTCGGATTGACCAACCTGTCCCCACGCCCGCTCAACGGGCTCGCCATAATGACTGGCAATCAAATTCGCGGCTTTGTTTTCGTCCATGTACTGACGGACGGTTGCCATTTTGACGCTGGATTCGGCAGCCATTCGCGCAACTGCAGCCTTGGTCGAAACCGACTGAACCAACAGCAACATGGCACTTACGATCGTCCCTACGGCCTGAAGAGCTGCCAGCGCATGGTTCATGCTGGCCGGATCGACGATCTTTGCGGTTTGCAAGAGGGCAGTATTGACCTGCTGCTGCAGCACGACTACTTGAGTCTGCAACTGTGCCAGCATGCTTGCCGAGGGGTTGGCGAGATAGGCCTTGGCCTGGGCAACAAGCAGATTCGAAGCTGCGTCGAACCCCAAAGTTGCCGCCGTGAAGATCGGCGCATCGGCCGGGTCCACCAGCGCTCCGGTCGAATCCACCGTCGCCACCGCGCTCTCGAGCGCCGGCGTCCAGTTCACTAGGTCTTGCGCCACGGTGGTGCTTGAGCAGCCGCATTGAAACGGCAATGGCAGAAGCATGAGGATCAGCAGCCAGACACCGAGCTTGGCTGTGCTTCCAGGAGCCGATGTTCCCGGATCCCTGGCCAACAGGCCAAGCAGGGCAGTGGCCAGAGCGCCTACTAAGGTGACGACGGTGCTCGTCCCGGCCGTTCCCAGAGTCACGCCTTGCTGCGACAGAACGCCGGCGACGGTCACAACGGCAATCAACACACCGGCCGCGGACGTCTGCGGATGGTTCCAGATGTTCGAGATAGGGTTCATTCCAATCGCTCCTTGTTTGCGAAACCTGATTCAAAAGCTTTCGGCGAAGATAAGTCCGTGACCGCTCTCTGCCAGTCGCCGCCGTGGTTACGGACTGGTGCCCGGCAGAGAGCTGTTCCCCGGCAGACAAGGACGGTCCCGCGCCCCGGCGCCCTTCGCAGCGGGAAGAGCGGACTCATTCGCCCGGCACAGCATATCCGCGTCTTGTCTGGCTATCTCAAAGGCTAGCCAATTCCGGACATATTCTACGCAAAGGAAGAATGTTCATAAGCTTGTTTGTATCTGCGGGTTGCGCTATGTGTCGGTCACGAAACTCTTGACAGGGCTCAGTAGTGTCCGGCTAAAACCGGGTCGCTCGCTGTAACGATCACATATTACAC
>CAZLMY010000080.1:0-25441 GCA_964560845.1 uncultured Occallatibacter sp.
CGACCGCCTCAAAGGCTGGTCAGCCACACGCGGATGCGTCCGCCGCCGCAGCGGCCTCGTTCAAGTCCGCCATTGCGGAGGATTTCCAGGCCTTGGTGCCGCTCCGAGTGCTTCAGCGTTCTGACCGCTTCAACAGCAGCGGCATCGACTTGCTGACATCTCCGAAATCGGAAAAGTCGATTGAGGGATCGGAACCGTTGGGCGCAGGACCGATGGCCGGCCCGTTGGGGTCCTCCTTCTTGGGGGTGGGCACGCTCCATGGAAGGTTGACGGAGCGCTGGAGTTCGAGCTGATCTCCTCTGATTTTGCCTTCGAAGACATTGATACCGGATTTGAAGGCTACTCGGTCTCCCTGGACGACGCCGTCCACGATCGCCACTGGAGCGTCGTCGCCGCCGAACCAGCCGCCTGGGCCTTCAACGGTCCCGGTGAGTTTTCCGCCCTGCTGTGTGAGTGTAAAGATGCGCGGGGAGCCCAGGAACGAAGCCGCCATGCCGGCGCCGGATTCCGGTGCTGGCCGCCAAAGGCCTGTTACGCCTGCACCCTTGGGAACGGGCCGCTGCCAGGCGGCAACTTGCGGACGGAGTTCGATCTGCTTGCTGGAGACTGTCACGGCGGCGGACGTTAACCCTGGCGATGTGGCCTCCACCGTGATGCTTCCGGGCGTTTTCTCCGTCTGCACGAGAGCCATGCAGAGACCGCAAAACGCTTTGCGCGAGTTGCCTTTGTCAGGCGCCTGGTCGGTGGGGTCTCCGTTGCCTACGCCGATGAGCTTGGCCGGCCCGGTGATGCGGAACGAAACCAGGTTGTCGGTGACGGGGACGGTGCGTCCGTTTGCGTCTTGCAACTCAACGGCAAACATGGCCACGTCTTCGCCATCGGCGAAAAGGGATTCGCGGTCGGGGCGAAGCACCAGCTTAACGGCGGGACCGGTGGTGTCGCGGCGCGTGGTCATGACTTGGCGGCCATCTTTCGACCCGCGCGCTTCGATGGAGCCCGGCGCATAGGCCACCTCCCACGCGACGTGCGAATCCCTCTTCACATCCTTTGCGCCCAGGCTCTGACCGTTGAGAAACAGTTCGACCTCGTCCAGGTTGGAGTAGACCCACACGCTGATCTTCTTGCCTTCGTAGCCTGGCCAGTTCCAGTGCGGAAACAGGTGCAGTACAGGCTTCTCGGTCCACCAGGACTGGTAATAGAAGAACGAGTCCTTGGGAAAGCCGCACATGTCGATGATGCCGTATTGCGAACTGATGTTGGGCCAGCCGTTGGGCGAGGGCTCGCCGCGATAATCGAAGCCGGTCCACACGTAACCGCCGCCAAGCCAGGGGCGTGTGTTGCAAAAGCTCCACCAACCCTCGGCGGAGGCGCGACCCGAGGTGGTGTATGGATCGTAAGAGCTGACGAAGCCCTTGGATTTGTCGGTGATGTAGATGCCGCGGGTGCAGACGGCGCTGACGGTCTCGGTTCCCAGCACCAGCTTTTCAGGATGCGCCTTGTGGAAGGCTTCGGCCTGCGGGTCGGCATAGTGATATCCGATTACGTCGCAAACCGCCAGGCCGCCGGTCCCGCTGCCTGCCGCCTCCCCGTTGATCATGCCGTCAATGGTAGTGGGGCGCGACCCGTCGTGCCGCGTGGAAACCTGTTGCATGGCGGTAACGATGTTGGCGCCTTTGGCGGTGGTAGCCGTGGACTCCTCATTGCCCAATGACCACATGAATACGCTGGGATGATTGCGGTCTCGCCGGACGAGATCGGCAAACTGGCTAAGACCCTCGGGATTGGATGACATCATGCGGGTCTCGTCCATCACCAACATGCCTAGTTGGTCGCAGGCATCGAGCAGTTCGGGGGTGGGCGGGTTGTGCGAGGTGCGGATCGAGTTGCAGCCCATCTCCTGCAGCTTGCGGACGCGGTAGACCTGCACCGCGTCGGGCAATGCGACGCCGATTCCGGCGTGGTCCTGATGGTTGCAGGTGCCCTTCAGTTTGACCGGCGCGCCGTTGAGCAGAAATCCCCGCTGAGCATCGAACTGGACGGAGCGAATGCCAAAGGGCGTTTCGTACCGATCGACCGCCTTGCCTTCCACCTGAACTTCGGTCAGGAGCTTATACATGTTGCGTTCTTCGAGCGACCATAACATGGGGTGGCTGACGAGCATGTCCTGCCGGTAGTCCCGCTGATCGGCGGCCGCTACGGTAGCAGTGGGAGAAACATCCTTTGCGACGGCGGCGCCGGAAGGATCGACGATGGTGGAGATCACGCGCACGTTGCCCGGGGCATTTCCGCTATTCTCGACCTCGCTGAGAATCGAGAGCTTTGCTCCGTTGGGGCGAATCTCTGAGCGAACCAGGGTACCCCACTGCTTGATGTGCACGGGGTGCGTTTTGACCAGCCACACGTGGCGATAGATACCCGCACCTTCGTAGAACCACCCATCGCTTCCCGTAGCGTCCACACGCACCAGGAGCACATTTGGCAGGCCGGGGTTGACGAAGTCGGAGACGTCAAAGCTGAACGAATCGTAACCTCCGCTGTGCTGACCAATGTAGAAGCCGTTGAACACGACAGTGGTCTCGCGGTATGCGCCGTCGAACTCGATCGAAATCCGCTTGCCGGCATCCTCGGCGGGCAGCGCGAAGATGCGCCGGTACCAGCCGATGCTGTTCTCGGGATACTTGCGGCCGAGAGGATAAAAGCCCTTGCTTTGCAGGTCGGGGTCGTTCTTGAAGGGGAGTTCGACGGTCCAGTCATGGGGCAGATCGATGCGCTGCCAGTCCGCGTCACTAAAGGAGGTGGAACCGGCAGGCATGAAGCCCCCGGTTTTCTGGAAGTTTCCAGCTGCAGCGCTGCCGTAGCCGAAGTCCTTGGCCGGATCGTCGGCGTGCCCGAAGTGGAAGGCCCATCCGAAATCGAGCAAGAGGCGTTCGCGGCCAGCGCCGGGCGTGGAAGAGGCGAGGGTGGCGGGCGCACTGAGGGGGCCAGAGACTTCGCTTGCGGCGTGGACAGCGGGATCGATGGGTCCAAGAGCGTGGGCCGTTGCGGCAACGGCGGGGGCTAGCAAGCCAGAAACGAGGACGTCGCGGCGTGAAAATGTTTTCATTTTCGCCTCCAGTCGAAAATTATCCCTCAATTCCTCAAGGGATTCTGTGCACCGAAACTATATACCCAATGTGCAGGTGCGGTCGAAAGTAGAGTGCTCTCTTTGAACCGGGCTTATGGAGCATGCTCCTCTGTCATCGGTCATCGGAAAACGGAGCTTTCTGGCCAGCTGCCGGTATTTAGCCGCTTGAAATCATCCGCGCCGAAGGCGCGCGTCATCGGTCGATCATCGTCCAGAGGCTGGAGGTTGCAAGGTGTTTTCGGGAGAAGGCGGTTAAAAACGAACCCCGCTGTTCCAGCAGCGGGGTTCGTTGCAGGTAGCCTTCATGCCAAAACGAAGACAACCCCAGAGTTGGTTTACCTTGGTATGAACCGCTGACGTTGTCAAAGGCCGCCTGGAAAAGCGTGTGGCGGTTCCCGGGGAAGTTATTCTCCGGCAAAGGTTTTGCCGCAACTCCGATTGCCGGGCGATGTTCTGGATTTGCACCTGCTGTGATTGCGGCCAGCGTTATTGCAGCGCGGAGTGCCGCAGTCATGTGCGGCGTCGGCAACATCGTGCCGCTAACCGCCGGGCCCCCAGGGACAGGTCTTCGTCGCTGGGGTGGAAGCGGCGGCATCAGCAGAGCGTCGAGGGTCGGCTGGACCATCGCGACCGCCAGCGTGCCTATCGTTGCCGTCGGTTTCCGCACCGCGTGACGGATCAAGGTTCCCAAACAGAGATTTCTCCGCCACCATCGGAGGGTGGAGAAACGGTCACGATGCCGGCGGTTGCAACGTTGCGTGTTGAGCAGCGTGAGCGGCGAGTTTCATGGATGCGCTGCATGGTCTGCGGCCGAGCCGGCCGCTTCGTCGATCCTTTTCCGCGCACAAGTTATCGCAGGTGAGCAGAGATGATCGATGCAGAGATGCGGGTAAAGATCCGCCGCTACTTTTATGCCGAGCACTGGAAGGTGGGCACCATCGCCCAAGCGCTCGGAGTTCATCCCGATACGGTGCGGCGTGCCGTCGAGGTGGAGCGATTTCATCGCGCCGAGCAGTTGCGTCCGTCGAAGCTCGATCCCTATGTTGGGTTCGTTCGGCAGACGTTGGAAACCCATCCTGGCCTGTGCGCCACGCGTCTGGAGCAAATGCTTCGCGAGCGTGGGTACAGGGGCAGTGCGCGGAATTTGCGCCGTGCGGTGGCGCGTCTGCGCCCGCAGCACCACGAGGCGTTTCTGCGTATGCAGGTCTTTGCCGGCAAGCAGGCACAGGTGGACTGGGCGTCGTTTGGCCCGGTGATGGTGGGCCGTGCAAAGCGCGCGCTGAGTTGTTTCGTGATGACCTTGTCCTGGTCCCGGGCGTTGTATCTGGAGTTCTTCTTCGATCAAACGATGGAGAGCTTCCTGCGCGGCCATGTCAATGCCTTCCAGTCATTTTCCGGCGTTGCCAAGATCCATCTCTACGACAATCTCAAGTCGGCAGTGCTGGAGCGACACGGCAGCCAGGTCCATTTCAATCCCCGCCTTCTGGAGCTGGCTGGGCATTATCACTTCGAGCCGCGTCCCTGCCAAATGCGGGCAGGTAACCAAAAAGGGCGCAGGGAGCGGGCTCAGTTGGCTCAGGCGTAGGAATATTCTCCTGTACGAATCCGTCTTCACCGAGGATCAAGAACTTACCCTCGAAACCGACTTGTCCGCTGCATTGGTCACGACTCTGGCAGGCTGGGATCCCGGCCTTTGCGAGTGGCTGGCGCCGTTTGGCATGCAGCAACTCCTGGCTTCGAGGCAGTTTTACAGGAATTTCCAGAATTCGGGGGCTGGAATCTATGTTCTTGACCAACTCATCTGGAAGGCAGAGAGCGGTTGCACTTGCAAGGACTCATCAGAAAATCGCCTATGGCTACAATTGCCACCTGACTGAATTCGGCAAGCAGGTCATCCCCACGGAACAGAAGCTCAATGGAGAGATATTTAGAACTTATCCGTGAATGGCGATGACCTGCTGGAGCCAGATCATCGCCATACGCGGATAGGTTCTAAGAAGAGAGTTGCTCTGGTCGCGAGATTCTTGAATCGGCCGTCATCGAATCAAGCCCTGGAGCCCGAACTTCGAGCGGGATCATTCGTTCGGGAGTTTAATTGAACTGGAACCAATTGAAGTTGGCGATGCTGTTGCTCGTAGTTCCCTTGAAGACGACATAAAGGTCATGCACTCCCGAGGCTCCGGAGGCGGTAGCCGAGACGGTCTGCCAGGTTTGCCATCCGCCGGTCATGGGCAAGGTTGCAGTGGCAACCAGAGGCCCGGCTGCGCTGTCCAGATGGAATTCCGCAGTTCCGCCGCCACCACCGCTGGCAGTGCGCACAGTGACTCCGCTGACCGAAGGACCGAAGTCCACGCCTTTGTAAATGGCGGTGGCTCCAATGGAGATGTAGCCTAGATCGTACTGACCGGTTTTGTCGCTGGTTTGCTCGGTTACCAGGCCGGTTGCGCTGTTGTAGCTTGAGCCCTGGATCTGCGAAGTGGCCGCCACGGTCGCGGTTCCGGATTGCGTGCCGCTCCAGGTGAAAGTTGCCGCTCCGTTCGCAGGAAGCGTGTAGGTGAACGAGTACTTGCCCCATTGCACCTGGAAGGGCTGACTGGAGGTAGAGCTGTTGAAGGCAACCACAGCCTTCGATCCATCCGTATTGATGAACGCCGTGCTGGCAATGCTAGGTGTGTTGCTGGAGTAAACACGAACCGCGCCGGGCAGCACATATTTGCTGTAGTGGCCCATCGTGTAGTACTCGATGTCCTTGGTGACCGCACCGGTGACGCTGTTGACGGTCACGATGGGGGTGCATGTGTTGCAGCCGCCCAGTGCCGCATTTTGCGTGAGATCGGGCCCCAGGTTCTCATTGAGGGCCAGGCTCCACTTCACATACGCTTTGCCTGCGCTCCGCATCACCTGGCCGATCTCCAGGAAGTCCGAGGTGAACTGGTTCCCTACCCAGGTGCCGCCCGAGTGTTCCGTCATGTATTGGCCCAACGCCGGATACAGATCCTGCAGGTTCTGCTGCGTCCCGGCCGTTCCGCCGTATCCATGCCAGGCCACGCCGGCAATCTGGTTCAATTGCGTGGCGGAGAGTCCGGCAAGGACGGTCGCCGGATACGTGGGGGTATCCCAATTGTGATCGTAGACCAACACCTTGGTAGAGAGATTCGCTGTCTGCAATGCAGGCAGAACATAGTTCTGCAACAGATTCAACTGCGTCGGTGCGTCCATGCCCATGCTGGGATAGCTGGTTGTCACGTACAAGGGTTCGTTCTGCAGCGAGATGTAGTCGATGGAAACGCCAGCCGTCTGGTAGGCCTGCAGGTATTTCACGAAGTAGTTGGCGAAGGCCGTTTCGTTGGCGGGCGTGGTCAGCAGGCTGCCGCCTAGCATGGAGACAGGACTCATCGAAGCCGGGTCCTTCATCCAGCCCGGAGGGCTCCAGGGATTGGCCATCAGCTTCATCTGCGGATTGAGCGCCTTGGCCTGCTGAACGAGAGGGAGAACGTATCCCTGGTCGTGCGCTACGGAGAAATTGGCCAGCGGAAGATCTGTTTGTCCCACTGTTAGATCGTCGAACGAATACACCGACGTGGCGATATCGGATGCGCCCATGGGGTTGCGCATGAAGCTCAGACCGATTCCGTTGCCGTTGCGCGTGAAGAGGTCGCTAAGCGTGCCGTTCAGGTTGGCCGCTGGAACCACCTTTTCCAGCAGATAAGCGGCGGAATCGGTAAATGCCGCGCCGAAACCCTCGATGGATTGATACTGCTGGGTCTCGTCGACCACCACCTTGTTGGCGCCGGCTGTGGTGGTGGTGAATGTGAATCCCGTCTGGGCAGCCAACAGGTTGGCCTTGTCCGGAGTGCTCAACACCGCCGAAACAGACGGGCCGGTGATAAGATACGCGCCGGTTGCAACGGTGCTCGGAATATACCCATTGGCAGCGGCGATGGCCTTGATCGTGGTGTCTGCCGCGACCGGGATGGCTCCGCTGTAGAGCGTCGAAGCCGCTGTTGGGGCCGTGCCGTCGGTCGTGTAGTAGATGTTTGCGCCAGTTGTGCTATCCGCAATGGTCACGGACTGGGCGCTCGAATACGGTCCCGGCGCCGGAGTGAACTGCGGCGTGGCCGTCATGGGAAGATTGATAGTGTAGGTGCCCGTAGCCACCGTGCTGCTGGTATATCCGGTCGCTACCGCGATCGCGTTGATCGTGGTCGTCGCGGAGATTGTAATCGGAGCGCTGTACGCCTTGGATGAGGTCGTGGGCGTGGAGCCGTCGGTGGTGTAATAGACCGTCACGCCGGCCGTTGTGTCGGTAATGGATACGGACTGGGCGCTTGTGAAAGTGCCCGGCGCCGGAGTGAACTGCGGCGTCGCCGCTGTGGGCAGCGTGATCGTATAGGTCGCTGTAGCCACCGTGCTGCTGTTGTATCCGCTCTCCTCGGCAATGGCGTTCAGCGTAGTGGTCGCTGAGATTGCAATCGGGGCCGTGTAGGTCTTGGACGAGGACGTCGGCGTTGTCCCGTCGGTCGTGTAATAGATGGTGGCGCCGGGCCCACCGTCTGTAATGGTCACCGTCTGGGCACTCGTAAAGGTACCGGGCGCCGGCGAGAACAAGGGGGCGGCCAGGACTGGCTCTGTGGGCGGGGTCGTGGTGGTGCCTCCGCCTCCTCCCCCGCAGCCAACGAGCGTTAGAAATGCAGCGCCGATCAAAAGATACTGGGATTTCATGAAGACTGACTCCTTTTGGAACAGTGAAGCGTTAGCCCTGGAGAACATGCTCCGGATCAGAACGAACGGGCGGCATCAACGATTTGGCCCACGAGTGAAAGAGAACTGGATATTGGCATTTCATCGATCCAATGGCCACAAGGGCGCGAACCTGTCGGCGCGAACTCTCTCAGAACAATTGGATCGAATGCGCAAGTATAGACCCGCGCAGCTATCGCCGTCAGGTCGTCGAAACGATATCGGTATCGGTGGTAACTTTTCTCCTCTTGAGCGCTCGCATCGAGGTACATGAGGTGATTTCGGGAACAGAACTTGTCTTTTCCCAGGTCCCAGGATGAACAGGAAGACAGTTCCGGCCGGAGATTGTATTGTTGTGTCGTTGGGTTTCAGAGCATTCGTTTGCAGCCCAAGGGAGTCGCGATGACCTCGATTCAAAACCCCAGCATCACGCGACGCCGGTTTGTGGCATCCGGCGCATTGGGAACGGCCGCTCTCGCCGTGGGATGCGCCCCGGGCGCACAGTGCAATTGGGACTTCCTGACCGGCCAGCAGGCCGAGACACTCAAGGCCATTTGCGACCAGATTATTCCCGCGGACGATTTCCCCAGCGCCTCGCAGGCCGGGGTGCTCGACTACATCGACCGTCAACTCATTCGCCACTACAAGCGGCACCAGCCAACTTACGAGGCCGGTCTCAAACTAGCCGACGACCTGAGCCGCAAACGCTTCGGACAGGCGCTCTCTTCCCTCACCCAGCCGCAGCAGTTGCAGATCGTCACGGAAATCGAGCAGCAGAGCCGATCGTTCTTTGAACTGGTCCGTGACCACACCATGGAGGGCTTCTACGGCTCCCCACGCCACGGCGGCAACCGGGACGCCGTCAGTTGGCGCATGTTGGGCCTGGCGGAACCACCCCCGCTGGGACGGGCCCAGTACGACCTGAAAAAAGGATCTCCCTCATGAAGCGGGTCAATGCGGTTGTCATAGGAGCTGGAGCTGCCGGCGGAATCGTCGCCAAGGAACTGTCAGTTGCGGGTCTGAGCGTGGTGCTGCTGGAACGCGGCAAATGGTACACCGCCAACGACTGCCGCAAGGACGATCTGCGCAATCAGCGCACCACCGTGCTGGGCAATGCGTTCGGACCGGAAGACGAGGGCAATCCCCGCGTCTGGGTCGACCCCAAGGGTACGGTGCACACGGCGCGGGCCAGCGAAGGCAGCTATCAAAACAACGCCGCCTGCGTCGGCGGTGGCACGCTCAGCTACGGCGCGCAGGCCTGGCGCTACATGCCCCAGGATTTCGTCATGCGCTCGACGTATGGCGCGCCCCAAGGCAGTTCGCTTGAAGACTGGCCTTTTACCTACGATGACCTCGAGCCCTTTTACGAGAAGGCCGAATACGAGATCGGCGTCTCCGGCGACTATTCCGGCACACCCTTTCATGGTCCTCGCCGCCGTCCCCTGCCCATGCCGCCGCTTCCCCCGGGACGCGAATTCGGCATATTGGAGCCCGCGGCCAAATGCCTCGGCCTGCACCCATTCCACATCCCCATGGCTCGCAACAGCATTCCCTACAACGGCCGCGGCCCCTGCATGCGCTGCCGATGGTGTGTGGGATTTGCCTGCGAGGTGGATGCAAAAAACGGCTCGCAGAACACAGTCATCCCCATCGCGCTCAACACCGGAAACTGCGAGTTGCGTACAGAATGCATGGCCAAGGAGATTCTCACCGACGACCGCGGCCGGGCACGGGGGGTCGCCTACTTCGACGCCGACGGCCACTTGCAGGAACAGCTTTCCGACATCGTCATCGTCTCCGGCTGCGCTACCGAGTCGGCGCGCCTCCTGCTGAACTCAAAGAGTCGCCTCTTTCCCAACGGTCTCGGCAATCGCAACGACCAGGTTGGCCGTAATCTGCAGGGCCACCACTACACCGGCGCGGTGGGCTTCTTCGACTTCGACACCTACGACGATGTCGGCCCCGGCGCGACCATCGCCATCAGCGACTACAACCACGGTACCCCCGGCCTGGTCGGCGGCGGCATGTTGGCCAACGAGTTCATCCGCCTGCCCATTCACAACGTCGACCGCCTGCCTGCCGGCACCCCGCGCTGGGGCCTCGGCCACAAGCAGGGCATGCGCGACTGGCACAAGCGCAGCATCGTCATCATGGGACCCACCCAGCAGATTCCCAGCGCGGAAGGCCGCATGACCGTAGACGAATCGGTGAAAGACAAGTGGGGCATGCCGGTGGTGCGGTTCAGCGGCAACGTCCATCCACACACCTTTGAGATCGGCGAGCTTCAGGCCAAGCGCGCCGAAGCATGGCTCAAAGAGGCGGGCGCCATCCACACCTCCGTCATGGCCGGCAAACCCGAGCTTGTCTCGGCCAGCCAGCATCAGGCCGGCACCTGCCGCATGGGCAACGATCCCAAAGGTTCCGTCGTCAACAAAAACTGTCAGATTCACGATGTCGACAACGTCTTCGTCATCGATTCCAGCGTCCACGTCAACAACGGCGGTTTCAACCCGGTGCTCACCATCATGGCCATCGCTTACATGGCTTCCGGCGCGCTGGTTCGTGAATGGAAGGGCACGGGATTCCGGTCATGAAGCGATTCCTGCAAGTTACGGCCATCGCCGTTGGTTCCCTCGCAATCCTCATTGGCTGCAGCGTCTACGGAGCCACCTGGTACTACACCTCGCAACGTGGCCAGGGCTGTGCAAGCTGCCACGAGATGGCGGCATATGTCAGCGCCGTTCATGGCGCTCCGCACCGCGACCTCACCTGCATGGACTGCCACACCGCCAGCATGCGAACCAAGCTGCGCCACACCACGGTCCACCTGATGCGCAAATGGCCTGAGGCCATCCGCCTGCGCGATGTGGACGTGCTGGAGATGGTGCCGAATTGCCGGAAGTGCCACCGTCAGGAATACGCCAGCTGGCATGCCGGCCCTCACAGCGCCACATACGGTCAGATCTTCGCCAATCCCAAGCAGAACTCGCAACAACACCTGATGAACGACTGCCTGCGCTGCCACGGAATGCACTTCAATGGCTCCATCCGCGAATTGGTGCAGCCCATCAATACGCAAGGGCCGTGGACCATCGTCCGGCCCGGCTTTGCCGATCAGCCGGCCATTCCCTGCCAGACCTGCCACCAGGTCCATCGCGTCGGTCCCACCGAGTCCAGGCCGCGGGGTCGTATTTCCGTGGCCGGCGAGCCAGTGCAAGATTCCCTGGCCTTCTACGACCGCCGGGAAAGCATGCACTTTACCGCTGCTTCGTTGAAGATTCCCGTGATGCACGATGGCGCCCGGGAAGTTCTGGTCAGCCAGGATCCGCGTGCCTCAATCTGCTACGAGTGCCACGCTCCGCGCATGCCGGAAGCCGGCACCGAGGCCGCAGCCAACGCCTGGGGCCGCCAGGTGGGCTCAGGCGACGACCGCACGCCGATGGGTGTTCACGAGGGCCTCAGCTGCCTTTCCTGCCACAACGGGCACAACCAGAATGCGCGTGCATCGTGCAAGACCTGCCACCCGCAAATGTCCCATTGCGGCATTGACGTGGAGAAGATGGATACCACCTTCTTCACGCCCAACAGCGCCCACAACATCCACTGGGTGAAATGCGCGGATTGCCATCAACACGGTATTCCCACCCGCTCAAAGACCAAAACCATGACCCATGGAGCCCGCTCGAACTGAGTTCACCGCATCGTCCGATCAAGCCAAAATTTGCTGGTGTTTTGCGCTGACTCGGCATGAGAAACAAGGTACCGGACGCTGTGGAAAAGACACTCGAAAGTGCAACAGGTTTTTTGCGTTTGGACTCTGAGTCTGCCAAATGCTACTCAGTCCCGGGGTATATTGGCAGGGTTGAGGCACCCTCGGGCGAGGGACAGAAGCCAGACAATCTACATCTTGTAGCGGCCGAGATCTTCGTCGTTCAAACCCTCAAGCCATCCGCGTAATTGTTCGGCGGTGGGCCCTTCCGGCGGTCCCGTCGTATTCAGTTTGGCGGACTGCAATACCTGTTCTGAAACAAAGATGGGACAATCGGCGCGCAATGCCAAGGCAATGGCGTCAGAGGGGCGCGCATCGATAGTCAGAGGTTCATCGCCCTGCCGAAGCCACAACACCGCCAGGAAAGTATCGTCTTTAAGTTCTGTAATGACAACACGTTCCAACTGAGCGTTCAAGTGTCGGATCAGGTTTCTGGTCAAATCGTGGGTCATCGGACGGGGTGCGCTCACCTTCTCAATCTCGATGGCGATGGCGTTGGCTTCAAAGATCCCAACCCAAATTGGCATCACCGTCTCTGAAGCTACATCCTTCAGCACGACGATTGGCATATTTGTGGCGGGGTCCATCATGAGCCCGCGTATTCTGACCTCGATTTCCATCAGTTGCCTCTTCCGAGCCGATCTCCTGCAACTTCAATCTTAGACGCTTTCGCCCGCTAGACTGTTTGGATGCGTCGCAGTGATTTTTACCTGCAGATAGCTTCCGGGTGCCGGGGCAATGGGTTGTGCACAGGTGAAGTTGACTGGTTTGTTTTGGCTGCTTCGGCCAGCCACCTGGCCTCGTGCAGGATGATGCCCCTCGACCATCACTTCCATAATTTGCCCCAAGTGCTTGGCATAATTGACCCTTTGGATTTCACGCTGGCGATCAAGCAACACTTGAAGTCGGGATGCCTTCTCGGTTTCCGGGATGGAATCGATCATAGTCAGCGCCGGCGTGTTGGGCCGGGCTGAGTACTTGAAACCGAAAACACAATCGTATTGGACTTCGTCAAGAAGATTCATGGTCTGGATAAGGTCGTCCGCCGTCTCGCCTGGAAAACCGACAATGATGTCGGTCGATAGTGAGATGGGACGCCGGGCGGCCTTGATCCAGCCAATCCGCTCCAGGTACCAATCCGGGGTGTACTCCCTCGCCATAAGCTTCAGGATCCGCTCCGATCCCGATTGCACCGGCAAGTGCACGTGGTCGCAAAGCGTGGGAACAGAGTCGATCGCTTCTACGATGTCCCGGGTAAAGTCACGAGGGTGGCTGGTTGTAAAGCGAACACGGCGGATTCCACCAACCTGCCCAACGGCTGCCAGCAACTCCGCGAAGCTCAACTTCCCTTCCGGGTCCCGATAACTGTTGACATTTTGGCCCAGGAGTTGAATCTCGGTGTAGCCGCGGTCAGCGATGCGGCGCGCCTCTTCCAGGACCGACGCAGCCGTGCGGCTTCGCTCTTTGCCCCGTGTGTATGGCACCACGCAGTAGGCGCAGAATTTGTCACAGCCTTCAATGATGGTGATGTAGCCGCGGTAGGGATTCTGGCGGGCTGTGAATTCGGTTTCGAAGGTCTCGTCGGTCTGGCGGTCATCGAGGCCCGTGATGCGATTCTCGCCTGCTTCAAGGCGGCTGAGCATCTCGGGCAGCTTGCGGTAGGAGGCGGAGCCTGAAACCAGCGAGACATACGGCGCCCGCTCAAAGATCTTTTCGCCTTCTTGCTGGGCTACGCAACCCAGGACCGCGAACCGCTTGCCAGCCTTGTGCAGTTTCTTGTAATCGTTGAGGCGATTGAAGACCTTCTGCTCCGCCTTGTCACGGATGGAGCAGGTGTTGTAGAGGATCAGACCGGCTTCAGCTTCGGTTTCAACTTGCCGGTAACCTTGATGTTCGAGCGTGCCAATCACTTTTTCGGAGTCATGGGCGTTCATCTGGCATCCGAAGGTTTCAAGATAGAAGGTTTTTTCGGTCGCCATAGTCATCCCCGAGTATATCGTGATTCCAATCACATCTGTTTCGCAGCCGTTGGATGGAGCGAGGAATGAGGACAGAGCCAGCGTTGTCCATTTTTGAACATGACAACTGCGAAAGCGGACATTCGTCTTCCCGAGGATGCGCACGACTCTTCCTGTTTTCAACAAGTTGGACACAGAATCGCGTGGTCGTTGGCGTGCTTCGAGCTTTGGTGGTGGTCGTTCTCCCCTGCGATCGCGCCTTTCCCAGACCGAACCAGAGAGGTCTCACTCCATGCAGAGCCTGTTCCAGGATATTCGTTACGGATTCCGGCAACTGGTAAAAATGCCGGGGTTCACGCTGACTGCTGTGCTTTCTTTGGCCCTGGGAATCGGAGCCACAACCGCCGTATTCAGCGTGATCTACGCCATTCTGATGGATCCCTATCCCTACGCGGCACCGGATCGGATGGCGCACATGCGCCTGGCCCTTCCATCCGGAGACCCCCGCGGTTTTGGTCTGACTGGAGGGCAATGGCAGCAAATCCGCAAATCCCCGGTGGTGGAAGACGCGGTGTTGGTGAACGATTGGAGCTTGACCGTTACCGGCTCCGATTTGCCGGAAGATGTGCAAGGGGTCTACTTCAGTTCGAATGGCTTCAACTACTTTGGAGTGCCGCCGGCATTCGGCCGCAACCTGCAACCGTCCGATGCGGTTGATGGGCAGGACCCGCAACCAGTCGTGGTGCTGGGCTACAAGTTCTGGCAGCGGCATTTCAACTCCGACCCTTCCGTTCTGGGCCGTACTCTTCAATTGGTCCGGAAGAACTATGCCATTGTGGGAATCGCCGCGCCGCGCTTCACCTGGGAAGACGGTGACGTATACCTTCCCCAGAAGATAACCCACGACCCGACCAGCACCTATTATGTTGGAATCCGGCTCAAGCCAGGCGTCACCCATACGGCAGCGGAAGGGGCCTTGCAGCCGCTGATGGAGCAATTTGCCAAGGAGACCCCGAAGCACTTTCCACTGGACAAGTTTCGGCTCAAGTTGGTGGGATTGAACGACGACTTCATCAAGCAACTGGGCGGAACACTCTATTTGCTCTTCGGTGCGGTCGCGCTGCTGCTGGTTATCGGTTGCAGCAATGTCTCGATTCTGCTGTTGGCGCGCGCCACGGCCCGCAATCATGAGTTTGCGGTGCGGGCGGCCATCGGCGCCAGCCGCAGCCGCATCGTCCGTCAACTGCTCACCGAGGCGCTCATGTTGTCCCTCACAGGCGCCGGGCTCGGCTTGCTTCTGGCCTACAAGACTCTGGCTTTCATTGTGGCCAACCTTCCCGAGGATTCCTTTCCCCATGAGGCGGCCATCCAGATCAACGTGCCGGTGCTCTTGTTCTCTATTGCCGTCGCAGTGGGGACCGGGATTCTCTTCGGCCTTTGGCCGGCTTGGCAACTCTCTCGCCCGGAAGTCAGCCAGGTGATGCAGTCCTCAACTCGCAAGACAACCAGCGACGTGAAAGGGCGAAGGACCCATGCCACGCTGATTGCGGGGCAGATCGCTCTCACCCTGCTGATGATGGCGGGAGCGGGAGCGGCCATCGAGGGGTTCCTTCACCTGATGCACACCAATCTTGGCTACGATCCGCACAATGTCATGTCGGTCGGAATACCGGTGCACGATGGAACCTACAAGACCTGGGCAGAACGGGTGGCTTATTTCGAGCAGCTTCGGACCAAAGTGGCAGAGGTTCCCGGCGTGACCATTGCGGGGATTTCAACCAATGCCACTCCGCCTTCGAACGGTTCAACACAGAAATTCGAAATCGTTGGCAAGCCAAGCCTGGAAGAACAGCCAGTGCGCCTCAATTTGGTCAGCCCGGAGTACTTTCCGTCCCTCCGCATTCCGCTGGCACAAGGGCGCATCTGGGATCAGGACGAGAACCATCGCGGCGCAGCGATGGTGGTAGTCAACCAGACGTTTGCGCGGCGCTACTTCCCTGCAGGCGATGCCATCGGCCATGCCATCAAGTTCCCTGCCCTGAACGACGAACCTCCCTACACCCTGAGAGCTCCTGGCGGAGATGGGCCTTTGCTCATCATCGGTGTGATCAGCGACAAGCTCGACGACGGGTTGGCCAAGCCTGTTTTGCCGGAAGTGTTTGTACCGTACACGCTTTGGATGCATATGTGGACTCAAATCCTGGTTCGGTCCGAGGTTTCGCCGCTGACGATGCTGCATTCGATCCGGGCAGCGGTGAATACCGTGGACCACGACCAGCAAACCGGTGGGTACCTTCACGATCTCGATTACTGGATCACGCATCAGCCAGAATGGGCTCGCGGTCGACTGATTGCGTGGCTGTTCGCTACCTTTGCCACATTGGCGTTGGCACTAGCATCGGTGGGGCTTTATAGCGTTGTATCCTACGCCGTGGTGCAGCGAACCAACGAGTTTGGCATCCGCATGGCGCTTGGCGCCCCTCGGAGCCATGTCTTGCGGATTGTCTTTGCATCGACCGTGGCAAGTGTTGGAATCGGCGTGGTTTCAGGCCTGGTCCTCAGCTTAGTCTTAAGCACGGTGCTGACTCACTGGTCCGCGGATAGTCATGCAAGCTCCCGCGATCCACTGCTGTTGGCGGTGGCCACGGCCACGTTACTGCTGGTGGCCGCAATTGCCTGCGCCGTCCCGGCTCGCCGCGCCGCCGAAATCGAACCCATGAAGGCGATTCGCTATGAGTAGCCCAGATTGGCGGGAAGCAAAACCTCTATGCCATTGACCACATTTTTGTGAAGCAGCCGGCCGCCTCCAAAACCGGTGGCAATTGGCCTGCACTTCTCACGGCCAGATCGACGACCTGTAGCGCCTCCCAGTCGGCCGTACTGGTGGCGTCTTCGCCGCCCATGCCGCAACGGTCGCGGCATGGGGAGACAGGACACTTGAGCCGGATAGCATTTCTAGTTAATCGAAACTGTCAGTGAGTTCGATGCCGACGCTCCCGGATTGTTCGCAACCAATGCCCCGGTACCCGCGCTCGCCAGGTCACTTGCCGGAAGGGCGACCGTGACATGTGTCGAATCCATAATCGTCGTGGTGCGATAGCTCCCGTTCCATGTCACCGCTACGCCAGGAATGAAGTTGCTGCCGGTAAGCGTGACGAGCGTGTTGCCTGCCCCATGCACAACCGAACTAATCGAACTCGATGCGAGAGTTGCCGCCGAGTTCGCGTTCAGCAACTGCGGAACCACAAACGCGCCGCGCAGCAGATAGATATGGCCGCCGCTGGTCAGCACGGCAAGACCATCCTGTCCCCAGCGAACCATGTCCACGCCTGTGTACGATGTGTTGCCCTCGATGGTTTCCATGTCGAGGAATACGCTGGCAGTTGGCAGGAAGGTGTTTTGGTTGAACGATTCGATGCCATCCACGGTGGTGTAGCCATTGTCGCTTGCTGACTGCGTGTTGACTAGGTAGAAAGCGCTCCTGAGCGAGGCGTCCGGAGCAAAAGAGAGATTCGCGTTGAATTCACCGCCTCCGCTTACCGGGTAGACGCCGATCTGTTTAGCGGGAACGGTCGCCGGATTTGCGACCCCGCCTGCATTGGCAGTGGCCAATCCGCCGCTGATCTTGAAGCAGCCGAAGCCGTTCAAAGTAGACTCGGTGTACTGCGAGTAGTCGTAGTACGTGAAGCCTGCCGAGGTCACAGTGTAGTGATCGAACGTAGCGCCGCTTGTATCGGTATCGAATGCCAGCATGTCGCCTGCGTCCAGGAAGGAAATGCACGACCCGCTGTAAGGTCCAGATGCCTGACCGATCATTGCTGCAGTTTTATGGGTTGGGTCAAACTGGTAAATCGCGTTGCCTGCCCACGATCCAAGGTCGATTGCAACCATGTTTTCGGTTCCCGGCTGTGTTGCAATGCCGCGTGGAGCCGGGCTGTTATCTGTGCCCGTCCCAGGTTGAATTGCGTAGGTGTACTCTGCTGTCTGCGTGAGCATGTTGAACACCGCCACGCTTTGGCTGCCTGCAAGCAGCGTGTACAGTACCTGCCCATCCGAGGTCAGAGCCAGGTTCTCCGGTTGGCTGCCGATTGCCACCGGAGTTCCCACCGTCGCGGTTGCCGGCGCGATGGCTACAATCGAGTTACCCGCTACCGAAGAGGACCCCGAGCCGACGCTGGCCATGATGTTCTGGGAATACGGATCGTACAGAATGTGGTTCGCCCCCAGCGTTATAACGCTGAAAACCGACAACGGCAGGGAGCCCGATGTTCCGCCCCCTGGGGCAGGGTTCGACACCGTGATTGCCGCCCACCCCAGGTTTGCCAACTGCGCGGCCGGTACCGTTGCCGTCAACGAAGTGCTGCTCGTGTAGCTGGTGCTAAGCGCCGTGCTTCCCAATAGAACACTCGACGCGCTGGTGAAGCCTGTGCCGGTTAGCGTCATGACCGTATCGTTGGAGCCGGCTTCGATCGTTGCCGGGCTGATCCCGCTCAAACTCGGCGCCACGTTGTAGGTTGAGCCGGTTACAGTCACCGCCGCCGTTGCCTGGTTGTTTGCTGTGTTGGGATCCGTCTCCGAGCCGCTGACCTGCACCGTCATGTTCGCGGTTCCCGCGCTCGTTTGTTCCACCACCAACGTGACGGCGCTGGTGTTTCCGTTGCCGATCCCACCCAGATCGCACGAGATGACGCTGCCCGTCGAGCACGTGCCCGAAGATGGCGTCACCGAGACCAGAACTCCTGTGGACGGAAGCATGGCTGTCAGCGCTACGTTGGTTGAGTTGGACGGGCCTGCATCGGTAATGGTCGCGGTATAGGTAGTGTTGGTTCCGGTCGTCGTGCCACCGCTTGCAGTCAGGGTTACGCCAAGGTCCGCGTTCACCGTCGAGAGGTCCTTCACCAGGTTGGAGCGCAGGCTGACCACTCCGAGGCCGGTACGGAACGCAAGACCGTTGGTCCCCCAGCGGGTGAGATGCGTAGCCGGCGTGGAGGAGTAACTTGTCGCGGAAGGCACGGACACAGAAATGACTGCGCTACCCGCCGAAGTGAATGAGGACAAACTGAAGGCCTGAATCTGGTTATAGCTGCCGTAGCTGTAGGCCTGCGAGTCATCGAGAACGAATACCAGCCCGAGTGTCGGGTCGGCCACCGTGGGTCCCTGCGCTGCCGTCGTTCCTGTCAGATAGAAGGTTCCAAGCAGCGCGCCAGCCTCCGCATCGTACACCGATTCAAAGTCCGTATAGGTTTTCCCGCCAACTAACTGCATGTCGTCGCTGGAGTAGCCCGCGTAGCTCCCGTTATACGCGGTGCTGCCCTTCTGAGTGAGCCCGCTCGCAGTGTAAGTGAAGACCGCGTATGCCCCATATCCTCCCGCATAGATTTCATTCGTTGTCCCATTGGTTTGCAGTGCATACGTAGAAAAGGACATTGCGGCACCGCGGAGAACCCCGCTGTCCCAGATGGCCAGAGAGCCCCCGCTGGTCCCCACCACAATGGAATTGTCCGTTCCAGGTAGCACGGCGAGCGCCAACGCCGTTTGAGGATTTTCGTAGAGACCGCCGTTGCCACCGAGCGAGAACTGCAACCCAGCCGTCCCCGTTGTCAAATTCACCTGGCGCACGGCTGATGCGGCGTCGAGCCCCACCCACAGAATGGTGCCATCGGAAGAGATTGCCAGCCGGTTCGGTTCGCTGCCCACCGGAATCGGCGTCCCCAGGGCTCCGGTCTCTGGATCCACCGACACCACCGAGTTGCCGTATGGCGCGCCTGCCGCGCTCGGCACCGAGACGTAGAGCAGCCCATTCACGGGGTTATACACCATGCTGTTGTTGGGAATGCCCACATAGGCGGTGTACGGCAGCGGCGCTGTCGTTCCCCCGCCCGGCGCCGGCGTGGTTACCGTGAAGTTCAGATTGCCGGGCAGCGCTATGCTGGAAGCGGGAACTGCCACAGTGAGTTGCGTCGAGTTCACAAATGTCGCTGCAATGTCGGTTCCGTTCACCGCCACCGTTGAACTCGACGTGAAACCTGTTCCATTCAGCGTCACCGTCGCTGCAGTGTTGATCGGCCCCACACTCGGAGAGATCGATGTCAGCGTCGGCGCGGGAGGATTCACGATAGTCACCGTCATCGCATTCGACACCGCCGGGCTCGACTCCGGGCTGTTCACCGTAATGGTCGCCGTACCCACGGATGTCAGCAAGCTTGCGGGGACTGTGGCTACAAGTGCCTCTCCGCTGTAGCTGTAGGATTCTTCTTGGTTTGCCAGAGCCGTACCGTTCCACAGAATGGCCGGACTCGATGACGAGAGCGTTGAACCGCTTTGCGGGAAGAGGTTCGTACCCGCCACAATGATCGTCGTGTCGCCCGATCCTACCAGGAATTGCGTCGGCGAGACCTGCGTAATCACAGGCGCCGGCATCGGCTGATAGAGTGTCAGGATTCCATAGCCGACCGTGCCACCGCCCGGAGCCGGATTTACTACACTCACCATGAATTGTTGTGCCGTCGCCTGCTGAGCGGCTGTGAGGGCAAAGGTCAACTGTGTCGCGCTCACATAGGTTGTCGGAACGGCCACTGCGGTGCTCCCGAGTACCGTTCCGCCAAGTTGAATCGTCGACGTTGGAATGAATCTCGTCCCCGTGACCGTTATCGTGGTGGGAGTCGTGGCCCCGGTCGCGATCATCGAGGGCGAAAGGCTGATCGGCCCTCCTGGCGGTGGATTGTCGACCGCAATCGTTGTGGCGGCCGACGCTCCTCCGCCCGGAGTCCCATTCACCGCCGTCAACGACAGGCTTCCTGTCGCGGCCACATCGGCCGGGGTCAAAAGCACCTGAACCTGCGTCGTGCTCACATAAATCGTCGACCGCGCCTGTCCGTTTACGTCAATCACCGTCGTTGGAACAAAACCTGTGCCGGCCAGCGTGACCACAGGGGACACTGCCCCCAGCAAGACTGTTGCCGGGACCGGCTGCGAAATCGTCGGCGTCGGGTTATTGATGGCGAGGTTCGCGCTTCCAGAGCTTCCTCCGCCCGGCGTCGGATTCGTCACCGTTACCGCAATAAGCTGCCCGATCGCCTCGTCATTCACCGTCAGTTGAAATGTCAATTGCGTCGCGCTCACATAGCTCGTCGCGCGAACGGCTCCGTTCACCTGAACCGAGGACGAGGAAACAAAGCCTGTCCCCGTCACCGTCATGCTTGTCGGTGTTGGGGTTCCCGCAGCTACGCTGGCGGGCGCAAGCGTAACGGCCGATCCCGGCGCTGGATTGGCCACGGTAAGCGTCGTCGCCAAAGTCGATCCGCCTCCCGGTGCTGGATTCACAACAGTGACGGGAATCAGTTGAGCCGTCGCCTGGTCCGCTACCGTGAGTTGGAAGGTCACTTGCGTCGCGCTGACATAGGTTGTGGTGCGTGCCGCTCCATTCACTTGAACCGTCGACGCCGGGATGAAATTCGAACCCGTCACAGTGACATTGGTGGCCGTGGCAGCGCCCACCTGGGCATTGCTTGGAGAAAGCGTAATTGCGGTTCCGGGCGCAGGATTGTTGATTGCAAGCGCCGCTGCCGCTGAAGTTCCTCCGCCCGGCGTTCCGTTGACCGCCGTCAGCGCCAGGCTGCCCACACTGGCCAGGTCCGCCGCTGTCAAAGCCACATCCACCTGGGTGGCGCTCTCAAAGACCGTCGCCCTCCCACTGCCATTCACGTCGATGACCGTCGTCGGAACGAATCCTGAGCCCGTCACGGCCAATGTTGACGCACCACTTCCCGCCGGCAGCACCGCCGGCGTCAGCGCCGCAATCACAGGCGCCGGGTTCGTCACACTCAGATTGACGGCGGGGCCTGACCCACTGCTCGCCGTTCCGTTCAGCGCGATCACCGGAAGCTCTGCCCCGCTCGCCAGTTGCTCCGCCGTCAGGGTCGCCGACACCTGGGTGGCGCTCACATAGCTGGTCACTTCAGCCACATCGCCGGCCTGGATGGTCGTCGTGCTCTGAAACCCTGTCCCGTTGACCGTCAGCGTGAGCGGTCCCGATCCCGCCACGACCGTCGTCGGACTGATCGAGGTCACAGTGGGTGGAGGGGTTGTGGTTGCCGTTCCGACGCTACTCGTCGATGAACCACCGCAGCCGGTAAGAATTCCAAAAGCAACAAAACAGAAGTTAAGGACGAGACAATGTGGGCTTTTCATGACCGGCGATCATATCGCAGGCATCTACGCTTTCGCAGTGATCTGCACAGTTCCTTCCATGAATTCATTTCGCAGACACCGGTCCACCCCACAATCGCCTCTTGTACCGGACTGGAATTGGCCCCAATCGTATCGGCAATTCCTGGGCCAAGACGCGATAGTAGAAAACGAGAAGTTACCTCTCGTGGCAGCAATCCCCTCCTCGGGTCCCATTGTTCCTTGGAAGCAGCGGGGTTCCAACACTTGGATATTCTTCTCAAGAAGCTGCGGAGTAACCTGTCTTCACTATAACTAACTTGTTTTCTGCTACTTCCCTACCATACCCGTTTGCATTACCGGCTGCGAAATGGCTGCCCGCCAATCCTTGGCGAAGAAAGCCCGGAGCCTCTTGCAGTCCCTGCCATTTCACATCGCTCCGGCTGGGAGCGCACACTCGCTCCCAGCCGGCCGACGCACACAGCAGACCCCCGCGGTCAGCGGACCAGGAAGCCGCTGGAAACGTCCTCCAAATGCTCCGCCGGGGAAACAGGTTCTGGCTCGGCAACAGCCTTGTTGGCCGCCAATGCCGCCCGCACTCCGGCCGCATACGCCGGATCGGCCTTCTCGAAGTGGCCCAGTTGCCGCTCCACAATGAACTCCGGAACCCCGCTCATGGCCGTGGCTATGTTACTGAACAACCGCTGTTTCTGCTCCTCGGTAAACAGCCGGAACAGGTTGCCGGGCTGGGTATAGTCGTCGTTGCCCTCGCGATGGTTATAGCGGGCCATGTCGCCTGAAATGCGCAGCGGCGGCTCCAGTACCGCGGGGTCCTGGGCCGGGCCGTTGAAGCTGTTGGGCTCGTAGTAGGCGTCGGGGTTGCCGCTGTTGTTGTCAAAGAAGCGCATCGCGCCATCCTTGTTATAGGTGTGCACCGGGCAGAGAGGCCTGTTCACCGGCAGCGCCTCGTAGTGCGTTCCCAGCCTGTGCCGATGCGCGTCGGCATACGAGAACACCCGGGCCTGCAGCATCTTGTCTGGCGAGAAGCCGATGCCCGGCACCGAGTTCGACGGGCTGAACGCCGCCTGCTCGATCTGCGCGAAGTAGTTATCGGGGTTGCGGTTCAGTTCCACGTAGCCCACCGGAATCACGGGGTAGTCGGCATGTGGCCAGACCTTGGTCAGATCGAAGGGGTTGTAAGAAGTCTTCTCCGCGTCCATCTCCGGCATGATCTGGATTTGCAGGTTCCAGCGTGGGAACTCGCCCCGGTCAATCGATCCGTAGAGATCCTCCTGGTAGCTCTCGCGGGTCTTGCCGATCACTTCGGAAGCCTCGGCATTGGTGAA
This sequence comes from uncultured Occallatibacter sp., assembly GCA_964560845.1. Classification (GTDB taxonomy): domain Bacteria; phylum Acidobacteriota; class Terriglobia; order Terriglobales; family Acidobacteriaceae; genus Telmatobacter. Next base: position 23,104 of record CAZLMY010000080.1, read on the forward strand.
GAACTTGTGGCCCTGGGAGGTCTTGAAGTGGAATTTTACCCAGAAGCGCTCGCCCTTGTCGTTCCAGAAGCTGTAGGTGTGCGAGCCGTAGCCGTTCATGAAGCGCGGGCTCTGGGGCAGGCCGCGATCGCTCATCAGAATCGTCACCTGGTGCAGGCTCTCTGGTGACAGAGACCAGAAGTCCCACATGGCGGTGTTCGACCGCAGATTGGTACGCGGATGCCGCTTCTGCGTATGGATGAAGTCGGGGAACTTCAATGGGTCCCGCACAAAGAAAACCGGGGTGTTGTTGCCTACCAGGTCCCAGTTCCCTTCCTCGGTATAGTACTTCATGGCAAAGCCGCGCACGTCGCGCTCGGCGTCCGCCGCGCCCTGTTCGCCCGCCACAGTCGAGAAGCGGAAAAGGCACGGGGTCTGTTTGCCGATAGCGGAGAACAGCTTGGCGCGAGTGTATTGGGTGATGTCGTGGGTCACGGTCAGGGTGCCGAACGCCCCCCAGCCCTTGGCATGCACAACCCGCTCGGGAATGCGCTCGCGGTTCTGCGCAGCCAGTTTCTCAATCAGTTGGTGGTCCTGCAGCATCACCGGGCCGCGCGGCCCGGCAGTCAGAGAATTCTGATTGTCAGCAATCGGTGCTCCGGAGGTCGTAGTAAGGCGATCAGCCATATGTGCATCTCCTTGTGAGGCGCGCGTGTTCCTGCGTGCAGAGCCGGTTGGAAGGGGAGATTTGGCCCTTTGGCCGCAGGCACACACCGGCTCACCTGTTCAAACTAGGCCGTCCAAGTCCATAAGTAAAATCGATTGTTTCTACAATGACGATTCGCCAGCTCTATGATAAAACCGAAAGAAAGGGAGCCGGACCGCTCATGAATCTCCAGGAACTTCGCTATCTCGACGCCGTGGCGGAGCATCGCCATTTTGGCCGCGCCGCCAATGCCTGCAACGTGAGCCAGCCGACATTGAGCAGCCAGATTCGCAAGCTTGAAGACGAGTTGGGGGTGATGCTGATCGAGCGCACCAATAAGCGCGTGGAGATGACCCCGGTGGGTGCCCAGATCCTGATCCATGCGCAGCGGGCTCTGGCTGAGGCCGGGCAGATGGAGGCGGTGGCGAGAGCGGCGCGCGATCCGTTGGTGGGATCTCTGAAGCTGGGTGTGATTCCCACCCTGGCTCCCTACCTGATGCCCTTGATTCTGAACCCCTTGCGCCAGGAGTATCCGGGGTTGGCCATCGAGCTGTGGGAAGACCAAACACGGTCGCTCATCGACGGATTGCGCAATCATCGCCTGGACGCGGCGTTGCTGGCCACAGCCGCCGAGTCGCCTGAGATCACCGAGATTCCCCTGTTTGATGAGCCTTTGCTCGCTGCATTGCCCTTGGATCACCGATTGGCGGCGGCCCAGTTCGTCACCGAGGAGGACTTGTCGGAAGAATTGATGGTGCTGGCTGACGGTCATTGCTTGGTGAATCATGCTCTGGCGGCGTGCGGTACCAAGCGTTCGACACCTCGCACCGGACTGCAAGGCTCCATGCAGGCCGCGACACTGGAAACGCTGGTGAACCTGGTGGCGGCAGGCTATGGCGCCACGCTCATCCCGGCCCTGGCGGCGGAGTCGCTCGGCCACCGCGGCATCGCTCTGCGGCCCTTGGCCGGGCAATCTTCCAGAACCATCCGTCTGGCCAGCAGGCCTGGTTTCCCCCGTCCCCAGGCGCTCCGCGCTCTGGAAAAGGTGATCCGGCAGGCGGTCGGCAACGAGGTTTCGGCTTAGATTGTGCGTCGAGGGTGATTCGCTCCATCAATACAAAAGGCTCCAGGTTATCGGACTGGAGCCTTTTGTCGATCAGCTGTCCATGGAGATGGACGCCGCCTGAGAAACTGAGTGCGTAGTACCACGTCGGCTTCGTCAGTCAAATATCGAGGTCGAATGTCTGGCGGAGGGCAACGGAGTTGAACCGTAATGGCTGATAGGGCCACTCGACCGTTTTTCAAGCGACGTCCAGTACCGAGCCCTGTGGAAAACCCCTGCAAATCGCTGTGAAAAAGCCCCGTTTTCCACTGTTTTTCGGCTATTTTCACCAATTGTGAATTACGGACCGCCTTATCCACAAATACCTGTTTTTCCGCGTTGACCCCGCCCCTCAGGCTCCGTAAAGTCGGTATTCGGGAAGCAATATTTCCCCCGGCCGAGCCGCTCGGAAAACCGGCCGGCAACCGTGCTGGACGGCCGCACCCAGAACCAGGAATTCGGAGCGAACATGCTGAAACTAAAAAAAATCCATATTCTCGGCTTCAAGAGCTTTTGCGACCGCACGGAGTTGACCGTGCCGGGTACAGGCA
>CAZLMY010000081.1:0-25346 GCA_964560845.1 uncultured Occallatibacter sp.
AGTCGGAGCCGCCGCGGCCCAGCGTGGTGGTAATGCCGGCCTCGTTGGAGGCGATGAAGCCGCCCATGACCGGGACCTTGTTCTGGCTGGTCAGAGGACGCAGCTTCTCTTCCGCGCGCTTCTCAATCAGCGCGTCCTGGGGCACGGCCTTCTGGAATTGCGAGTCGGTAATGATGACTTCGCGGGCGTCCACGTGGGCGGAGTCGATGCCCATTTCGCGGAAGGCGGCGGCGACGATGCGGCTGGAGATGCGCTCGCCGAAGCTGACAATGAGGTCGGAGATGCGCGGGGTGAGTTCCAGAATGGCAGCCAGGCCGCGCAGCACCTCGTCGAGCGAGTCGAATTTCTGATCGATGAATTCCACCAGCGCAGCAATATCGGCCGGATTCTTGACCAACATCGCGGCGGTGTCGCGATGGCGCGAGCGGAGGCGCGAACTGATGGCCAGCGCGCCGGTGCGGTCGCCTACCGAAGAAGCTGCAGCGGCGCGCAGCAACTGATCGGTGACCTTGGCCATCGCGCTGACGACGACGACCGGTTGCTTGCCCTGGGCCACACGTCCCGCGACGATGGCCGCGGTACGGCCGATGGCCGCCGGGTCTTCCACCGACGTGCCGCCAAACTTCATCACTACAACACTCATTTGATTCTTCCTAAAGACAGCTAAAAGCTGTCAGCTATTAGCTCTTAGCTCTGTTTGCTGGAGATTCCAGCGGTTCACCCTGCTCCCGGTTTTCTGCCGCTTTCCAGCTAAAAGCTAAGAGCTAATGGCTAAAAGCTCTCAGAGCTTGCCCAAACTCGCCAGCAGTTCGGCGTTCAAGATAGTAGCACCGGCAGCGCCGCGGATGGTGTTGTGGGAAAGAGCCACGAACTTCCAGTCCAGCAAGCCGCAGGGACGCAACCGTCCGACAGTCACCGCCATGCCATTGCCGCGATTGCGGTCGAGACGCGGCTGGGGGCGATCGTTCTGGGGCGCGTAATAAACCGGGGGATTGGGCGCGGTGGGCAGTTCCTGCCCGGCCAGGGGATTGAACTCGGCCCAGGCAGCCAGGATCTCTTCGCGCGTAGCCTTTTTGGTCAGCTTCAAGCTGACGCACTCGGTGTGGCCGTCTTCGACCGCCACCCGGTTGCAATGAGCGGTGATGCGCGCGGCCAGCGGCGTGACGCCGTGGCCTTCGAGCGTGCCCAACAGCTTGAGAGTCTCTTCTTCCATCTTCTCTTCTTCGCTGCCGATGAACGGGACAACGTTGCCCAGGATGTCCATGGAGGGCACGCCGGGATAGCCGGCGCCTGAAACCGCCTGCATGGTGGTGACGAAGATCTGCTCGATGCCGAAGCGCTCCTGAAGCGGCTTGAGCGCCATCACCAGGCCGATGGTGGAGCAGTTTGGATTGGTGACCATGTAGCCGCCCGACTGCTGGCGCCAGGGCTGCTCCTCGATCAGATGCAGGTGCTCGGCGTTGATCTCGGGGATAACCAGGGGCACATTGGGAGTCATGCGGAAAGCGCTGGAGTTGGACAACACCGCGCATCCGGCCGCGGCAAAGCGCGGTTCCATCTCACGGGCAATGGCGGCATCCACCGACGCAAAGACGATTTTGGGAGCGCCCTCGGGCTCGGCCGCGGCCACGGTCATCTTGGCGATGCGCTCGGGCAACGGCGTATCGAGACGCCACTTGGCGGCTTCGCCGTAGGTTTTGCCGCTGGAGCGGTCGCTGGCCGCCAGCCAGGTGACTTCGAACCACGGGTGGTTCTCGAGAAGCTGAATATAGCGTTGGCCGACCATTCCGGTCGCACCGAGGATTCCGATTGGGAGTTTGTTTTTCATGGCTGTAAACACTCCAGTGTACAGGAGGAACGGGCCAATTCGGCCAAATTGCGCGACGGATGAGGGTTACGGCATGGATCCACGTGTCCCGGGGCTCAAAACAACGCATCGGTTTCGATTCGGCAAGCGAAAATCGATGGGAAACCCGGATCGAACCCAGATCAAAGCCACGTTCTGTCCGATGAATGCGTTGAGGAGCATCTCCGATGGCCCTGAAGACTAGCTGGGGGGGGATTGAATTGACGGGCAAGAATGAAATCCCCCTCCCAAACCCTGAGCGATACCTGTCCATGCTGGTGGATGGGGCGGCTCGCAATGTCCCCGAAGTGGATGTCGCTACTTACAAGGAGTTTCGCTCCAACCTGAGCCGGCTTTCCCTGCAACTCCCTGACCGGCTCCCGGATGCCGACAAACTGGCGCTGATCCGGGTGATTATTCACGAGTTTGAGAATTATCGCGATGGCTCGGAACGCGCAGCCCGCGAACGGCTGAGCGCCTGGCGGGGCCTGGTGGAAAAGCTCCTGCTGGAGCTGTTGTCGACGCTGGGCATTCCCTCTACATCGCCTCAAGTTGCGCCCATGGCCGAGAAGCTTGTCGACCTGAGGACGGTGGAGGATGTGCATGACTTCAAAATGCTGCTGCAGGAGTTTCTGCATCCTACCGACCCCAAGGTCAAGGCGCCCAAGCCCTCTTTCTTCAAGGAGCCTGATCGCTCCACTGAAAACGACAATGCATCCGGGTTATTGGGCGGCGGCGCAGCCGTGGAGCATTTGCAAAAGATCATGGACCGCGGCGGCAAGGGCTTCATCGCCGTCTTCCGGCTCAGTTGCCTTGAGGTGATCAGCCAGCGCTTCGGCCCGGAGGCGGTGCAGGACTGCCTGATGGCCGTTTCGGCGTTCCTGACCGAGAGCCTGCAAAACGAAGACACCATCTATCACTGGAGCGACTCGTCGCTGCTGGCCATTCTGGAAAACCGGGTCAACGAGGTCATCCTCAACGCCCAATTGCAGCGCATCGCCGCGGCCAATCGAGAAACCAACGTCACCATTGGTGGACGCAACATCATGCTGCGTCTTCCCATCACCTTCGACCTGACTCCTATCAACCGGCTTCGCAACGCCGACGACCTGTTCAAGCTCGCGGCCATGCGCACAACCAATTGGTGAACCCGATGACCCAGGAATTAGAGGCCTTGCCGTACCCCCAGGAAGACGCCGAATTGGGGATACTCGACGAACTGCCCGTAGCCTACGTCGAGATGAACGCCCATGGAGTGATTGTCCGCGCCAACAGGCTGTCGCATTCCTTGCACCCCAGCCATGCAGGCGACCTGATCGGCAAGCACGCCTGGGACCTGATGCCCTCTGACGAGCAGCAGCTCAGCCGCGCTGCATTCTTTCAAGCATTGGAGTCGACCCAGGAACTGCCCGTGGCGCGCCGGCCCATTCTCACCACCTCGGGAGAATTCCGCACGTACGAGTTGCATCGCAGCGTCATCCGCGACGGCGCCGATCGCGCAGTCGGCATGCGCGTGGTGAGCGTGGACGTGACCGAAAGCCATCGCGCCCAGGAAGAAGCGCAGCGGGAACACGCATGGCTCCAAAGTGTCTTGGCATCGCTGCAAGATGCGGTGATCGTGACCGACGCTTTGGGCTTTGTCCGCACCGTGAATGCCGCGGCGGAGCATCTGTTCGGCTTCCTGCCCGGAGAGATGCTGGGCGAGGCGTTCGAGGACGTTTTGCCACTGGTGTCGTATCTGTCTGAAACCACCACGAAGTATTGCCACAGCCTGGTGCTCGACCAGCCCAGCAAGGGCATTGCGGGGATTCTCGACCGCCGCCACAACGTCGTCAACGTGGAAATCTGCACCGCGCCCATTTTGGAGAAGAGCAGCGGATTTACTTCCGGCGTGGTGGCTCTGCTGCACAAGGTGGAGGTTCTCTAAATCGGCCGGAAACGATCGGTTCGGGCCGAACAGCTTGTGGCAGGTCAGGGCTGGCAGGTCAGGGCTGGTAGGTCAGGGCTTCAGCCCTGACTGACACACGAAGGAAATGAAACCAATGGGCTTTACAGGCTGCGGAAAAGCTCTTCGGGAAGGCTCGGTGCGTCAGGGCACGACCGGGGCACCGGGGGCCCTCAGGGTCGGGGTCGCGTGCCGATAATGCCGATAAAATGACTGGGGCTTTAGCCCCGGGGGACGCTTTCCGGGCTTTTGACCCCAAACAATGCTTTTTCCGCGGCCTTTTTAGCCCCTGAGGTAGGAATCCGCCGCAACGGGCCACCTTGGACTATTTCAACGTGCTTGCGACATCGCCGGCGCGCCCAGCGGGGCTTCTATGAGCATCCTTTTCAGATTTGGCCACTGGGTTGGAATTGCTTCCAGTTTCGCATCGGGCCACTGAGTCGGAATCGGTTCCAGGTTTGCGCCGGGCCGCGGCCGGAACAGCGATGAATAGGGGCCGGGTTCTCTGTTTGCCGCCACCACACTGAAGGATTGAATCAGGGAACTCGCGACCGGCGCTTGGGGTACCCTCCCCGACTCAGCTTGACCCTTTTCCCACACCCAGGTAACTGGCGCGCCCGGCCGGCGTTCCGTTCCCGGCGACTCCAATTTCGGATTCAAGAAATCCTGCGAGAGCTTCTTGCACTCGGACAGGAACGGACTGTCTTGCGAGTTCACCGGGGACTTGACTGGGACTCTGAGAACAGGCGCAGCGGATTGGCCCAAAGCCAGAGCACAAGGACACAGGAAAAGTGCGAGAACGGTCATCCGCATCGGTCAGGCCCCCTTCGACGTACGTCCAGAAGTATACAACTCCAAGAAGTTTCCGGCGATTCCGGCCTTGAGAAATAGCGTCCGCCGAAGGAGCTCTTCAATCGACAGCCACTTCAGGTGTCCGGCCCAGGACAATCGGTTGCTGGTCCGCCGTCGCAATTCGCTGGTAAATGTAACGGAGAGTGCTATAGAGCGATGGATCGAGCAATGCCGAGGTGCGGACAAATGTTCGCTTTACCGAAACGGCTCCATCCGCGGGTGCCGCAGTAATCGACATCTTGATGCGCTCCGTCCACTCGAGATTGGGGTCCGTTGGCAAACTGAGCAGATCCAAGCCGGATGGAAGGTGGTAAGTCACTTCATCCTGCTCCATCGTGGCATAGTGAAGATCCACAGGCACCTCGCGAGCTTCCTGCTCGACAAACAGGTGCTTTTCCCGCGCCTCAAAAAGCGCCCCTGGCAAAGTGAGGTGCTTCCCGCTGGAGGAGCCCAGGACTCCAGAGAGCTTCAGGCGGGCGGTGAGATCGGACTCATATTCCGTTTGCCCGTCGAGCCCTTCCAGCTCCGCGTTCACGCCGTCCGGCAAGCTTGACTCCACATACTCGATAAAACTCTTCTTGAGCTCGCTCTGGTCTTCGAGCAAGGCTCGCTGGCGCCAATACAGCGCCTCCTGCCCGTTCAGCACAATGCTCCCTGTGCCTGTTATCCCTCCATGGTCATCGACGGAGACGTCGGCTTTCCGCCGGATTCCGGCGGCCTTGGGTGGTCCGGCCGGAGTTTCTTCGATAGCCGCGCCGTTTCCGCTCAACCGAAACCCCTTGGCCAGCTCGTGCTTCCAATGCAGGATGCCGAAGGCGCACATTTTCTCGCCAGGGTCCAGGTAGATGTCTTTTCCATCGATTTGCAGAACGGCAATGTAGTCGTCGAGCTGGTCTGTGGAGAGATAGGTTGGCTCAAACACCGCACGATCGCGGTTGACCACCTGCATCGGCCAGGCCTTCAGTCCTGCTGCCCGGGCGAGTGCCACGAAGAGGAGCGCAATCTCGTCGCGGGTTCCACGCTGTTGCTTCCAGACGCCGCCCGCATCCTTGCTGGCTTTCGGCATTTCCCCGTCGTGCGAGAGAGGGGCGAAATCGCGCGAATCGATCTTCATCACCGCCGCGTAAATCTTCCGCGCCTTGCTTTCGTCGTTGTCGCCTGGAGCCACTAAATCTAAAGCGGCCTTCTTGATCGCGCTGGATGCCGCGGTAAAACGCTCCGCGTCCTTGGCCCAGTACATGGCTTCGCGATTCCAGAATTCCGGACCCGAGTTGGCATTCGTGTAGAAGAATAGGACGCTCTCGCGGATGGTGTTCAACGGGGGCAGAAAGTCCCCGCTCGGCAGCGGAGGAACGTCGTTGATGTCGAAAGTGTATCGGCGAAGCATGTCGCGCGACACCAACTCGCCCGATCGTATCCGCGTCGCCCACATCAGCCGATCGGCGCTGTGACCGTGCTTGTCTTCGGCCCCTTCCCCATCGTTGAAAATGGGAACAAAGAGGTAATGCGCCTTGTGAACGAAATAGGGCTGCTGGACAAGCCACGCCGGGGATGAGATGACGCTTTCGCTATAGCGAATCTGCAGCCTGTATTCCAGAATGCTGCCCACTTCCACGCTAGGGAGATTGAAAGTCATCTGGTTGTACTGGTGCCCGCCGCCGCGATAGGCCATAAGGTCCGCAGGCTTGGCCTTGAGCGGAACAATGGTGCCGTCCGAGTGGATGGTGCGGCCCTCGATGGCCTTGACCTCAAACTGGCCCTTTTCGTAAGGAACGCTGACAGTGGCCAGCTCTTTCCCTTTTTCGGTCAACACCTTGATGCGCGCATAGTACGAATGGAAATGATAGGTGTCGTCGGTCTTTTCCTCTATAAAGAGGTAAACAGCCGCAGCGCCCGGCGCCTTCGGGTCGGAGGTCATCTCGAGTTCTTCGGCGGTGGGTGTCTGAAGCTGTGCCTGAATCCGCGCGGACGCGCAAGCCAGCAGAAGAGTACTGAAGAAGATTCTTCCGAGATGCCGCATGTTTTTCCTATGTGAGAGGTGGAAGAAGTATAACAGGAGGCGTTTCAATCCGGCGCATTACCCGCCAAGCGTATGTAATCATGGCTCATGCCGGAGGCAGATCGAAGACTCGCTTACCTGGCGCTCACGGCCGGCATCCTCGCAATTTCGTGGTCAGCCATCTTTGTGCGGTGGACCCATATGCCCGGGGTTGCCTCGGCGTTCTATCGCGTGTTGTTCGCTGCCATGGCCCTTTGGTCCATTCGGTTCTTTCAGACTGTTGTATCCCTGACGCTGCTGGCAACTGCGCCGCTCACCGCACTGCTGGCCCTCACGATATTTGCCGAGCGCATGAGCCGCTTGCAGGTCGCAGGAGGAGTGCTTGTGCTGGTGGGCGTTTGGATGGCAAATCGGGTTCAGCGGCCAGCGAACCCTGTTGCGTCGTAAGCACTCTTCGAACAAGGCTTGTTTTGCGATTCGGCAGCCGAAAGAATCCCAAAACAATTCTCAGCAGCTAAACGAGCTGCGGAGAAGGGCCATGTTTCAGGTTTAGAGGCGCGCAAGGCATGGCTCATCGGGGCAGCCGTCTCATCCCATCAAATGAGGCTGCGGACACAGTCACTGAAGACACTGACCGGTCCTGCGGTGGTAGCCTAATCGTTCATGGAAAAGCCGTCTCAGGTTGATTTTCTGGTAATGGGCGCGGGCGTGGCTGGGCTGCGCGCGGCCGTCGAGTTGGCAAACCACGGAGACGTTCTCGTCGTCACCAAGGAGTCGCTGAGCGAGTCCAATACCCACTATGCGCAGGGTGGCATCGCCGTCGCCATGGAGGGCGACGAGGACGTCGCGCTGCATCTGGAAGACACCGTCAACGCCGGCGACGGCCTTGTTCATCGCCCCGCCGCCCAAGCTTTGGTGACCGAAGGCCCGCTGCGCGTGGCCGAGTTGATCGAGTGGGGCGCGGCCTTCGACCGCGAGGGCGATAGCGTCTCCGGCCACCTGCTGCGCACCCGCGAAGCCGCGCACTCCCACCCTCGCATCCTGCACGCCAACGGCGACGCCACCGGGGCGGAGATCAGCCGTTCGCTGGTGGCCTTTGCCCGCGCCCATCCACGCATCCGCTTCGCCGAGTGGACCATGGTCACCGGCCTGGTGGTAGCCGACGGCCGTGTGATCGCCGCCGACCTCGCCGGTGCCATTCCCTACGCCGGCAACCAGCCCAGTCAGCGCATCTCCACGCGTGCAGTGCTGATTGCAGCCGGAGGGGCGGGTCAGGTTTACTCCGACACCACCAACCCCGCGGTAGCCACCGGAGACGGCGTTGCCTTGGCCTCTGAAGCAGGGGCAGACCTCGCCGACATGGAGTTCTATCAGTTCCACCCCACCGCCCTGTCTCTACCCGGCGTGCCTCGATTTCTGCTGTCTGAAGCCCTGCGCGGCGAGGGCGCCTGGCTGCGCAACGACCGCGGCGAGCGATTCATGGAGCGCTACCACCCGGGCCTCGAACTGGCCCCCCGCGATGTGGTTGCCCGCGCCATCGCTCGCGAGGGCTTGGACGAAGATGCCGGCCCACGCCCGGTATATCTCGACCTGCGCCACATCGAGAACATCGACCTGCACCACCGTTTCCCGGGCATCGGCGCGTTTCTGGCTAAGAATGGCCTGGACATCGCCAGCGACCTGATCCCGGTGCGCCCCGCTGCTCATTACATGATGGGCGGCATCAAGACCGACCTCGACGGCCGCACCACGCTGCGCGGGCTCTATGCCGCTGGAGAGGCCGCCTGCACCGGCGTCCACGGCGCCAACCGACTGGCTTCCAACTCCCTGCTGGAAGGGCTGGTCTTCGGCGGCCGCGCCGCGCAAGCCATGCTGGCCGACGCGTTGCCGCTGGTTGTTGCGGACCAGCCTGAGCCACCGATTGCACCCCTTTCAACCACCGAGGACAAAGTGGTTGAAGACCTCATCGCCAGCCTGCAAGCATCCATGTGGGCCAAGGCAGGTCTGCTCCGCCAGGAATCCACGCTGATCGAAGGCCTCGCCGCTCAAGCACAGTGCGCCGCAGATCTGGCTCCATTCACGCAACAGGGAAAAACAAGCCGTCGGCTGGCAGAAGCGCGAGCCATGAGCCGGGTGGCCCAAGCCATTCTGCGAACCGCCCTGGCCCGGACAGAAAGCCGCGGCGCCCATTTCCGCAACGACTTCCCCCGCCGCGACGACCGGAACTTCCGCAAGCACTCGGTTCTGAAGAGCGATGGCCAAGTGGTCTTCGAGAAGTGGTAAGTTCGCAGGCGCCGGTCTCTCGACCTGACTCCGGGACGCGCTAACTTGCTAACTTGCGATCTCCGCGCAGCGGAAGCTAACTTGCTGTTTACGACGTCTCAGACGATTTCCAGAGATGCTCATGGGCGGACGCCATGGACGGGCCTTTCTTGCATACCAGAATTCGGTCAGCTATACTCGCCCTAAACTACCGGGATTTCCCCCGGCTCTGCCTTTGCGTTTTAACACTCCAATAAAAGGATATTTCCCTAGTGAGCGATGTGAGGGCACGGCCAAATTCCAAAGGCTATCGTGCAGACATCGATGGGTTGCGGGCGGTTGCAATCTTGAGTGTCGTTCTCTTTCATGCGGGCGTCCCTCTGCTTTCGGGCGGATTCGCCGGAGTGGACATGTTCTTCGTCATCTCCGGTTACCTCATTGGCGGTCAGATCTTCTCCGAGGCCACTAAGGGGAGTTTCAGCTTCCTGGAGTTCTACCGCCGCCGCGCAAAGAGAATTCTCCCTGCTCTCTACGTTGTCCTTGCCTGCACTCTGGTCGGAGGATACGTCCTGCTGTCGCCGGCGGAGAACGCCGAACTCGGACGATCGGCTGTAGCCACTGTCCTCTCTGTTTCCAACATTGTGTTTTGGCATTTCAACGGCTACTTCGCTCACGCCAGCAGTTTCAACCCCCTCCTGATGACCTGGTCGCTCGGAGTTGAAGAGCAGTTCTATATCTTCGTTCCGATTGTGTTGATTGCAATCCTGGCACGGCGCCGAAACTGGCTGATACCCGCCGTGGGACTTCTCTGCACTCTATCGTTCCTGTTTGCATGGTTCGAGGTCCATCGCAATCCGATGATGAGCTTCTACCTGCTTCCGGCGCGCGGATGGGAGCTTGGCGCCGGGTCTATTCTGGCAATTTTGGAAACAAAAGCGGCCGGAAAAGGCCTGGCCATACCGAATTCCATGGGCATTGCAGGCTGGATACTTGTTGCTGCCCCGTTGTTCTTGTTTAAGCCTGAAATAACTTACCTTGGCCCGGCATTGCTCCCAACAATTCTCGGCACTGTGCTGGTCATTGCGACGCCCGGTAATCTTCTCAACCGATTTGTGTTGTCGTCCCCTCCCATGGTGTTTATTGGGCGAATTTCATACTCTTGGTACCTGTGGCATTGGCCACTGTTCGCTTTCCTGCATATTGCTTCCCCGGAACGAATTCCTGCGAGTGCGACGATTCTTGCCGTGGCCATCTCATTTATTCTTGCCGTGGCCTCTTACTACCTTATCGAGCAGCGATTCCGGCGTTCCCCTCGTAGCGCTGCGCCGCTTCTGCTGCGCTATGGCATGGTAAGTTTCTGTGCGCTTTCTGTGTGTGCTGTCGTATGGCTCACGAAGGGGATGCCTTCTCGTTATCCGGTTCTCGATGGAATCGAGCGCACGGCCGGGGAACTCGAGTTGAATCCATGCCTGGTTAAGCACCAGATACCAAACCAGGGCACCTCCTGTTATCTGCCTTCGAACGCGCGGCCTTCCATCGCGCTTTGGGGAGATAGTCACTCGACTGCGCTCGCTCCGGGCGTGCGAAAGATCGCCCAGAATCAAGGCGATGGGTTTGCGCAATTTGCAAAGGGAAACTGCATCCCTCTGATCGGAGCGGCGAATGCGGTTCCTGGTTTTCCCTTGGCTGCGCAGGAGTGCTCGTCCTTCAATCGTCGAGTCCTCGATATCCTTCGAGGTGACTCACATATTCAAACTGTGATTCTCACAAGTAACTGGAATACTGCGTTTCCAAATCGACTGGTCCTCGATTCCAGAAGTCCGGTCGCGGTCGGGCCGGATTCCCAAGTCTTTGTCGAGTCTCTCAAGAACACCATTCAAAACCTTCAATCGGCCGGAAAGCAGGTCATTATCGTCACCGATGTCCCTGGCTTTGACTTCGATCCGCTCGACAGAACGAAGGCGAAATATATTCCAGCCCGTCTCGCCATGGCAAAATGGATGAACTCTCCCGAAGGCGTGGATTCTGGCATGGATGCTCGGGCCGACGTCGATTTGACCGCTCAAACCAACTCGCTGCTCAAGAAGGCTATTAATCAATCGGGTGGCACTGCGCTTCTATTCGATCCGAGTCCAACCTTTTGCCCATCTGGATCGCAATGCCTGTATCGAGAAGGCGACCACATGTTCTACGCAGATCAACGCCATCTCTCAGCCTACGGAGCCGACTTTGCCGTCAAGGGAATTCTCCTTTCGAAGCAGTAACACAGAGATTGGCGCCGCGGTGCCACCCGAAGGAGAGAGTGGAAAACCACAAGTCTCGATCGCGCCCAAGCAGGCCCTTAGTCCCTGACCCAAGCCAGAACCAAAGTGGACCGCTCTCAAATGGCTCCATAAAAGCCTCTGTCACCCTGAGCCGGCTGGCTCGGGCGGCGAGTTACAGATACGATGAACAGGCACCGGTATCTTGACCCGCCTCTGGGCCGCGCTAACTTGCTAACTTGCGGTCTCCGCGCAGCGGAAGCTAACCTGCTGTATTGCGTGCAAAACTCGAATGCAGAGAAACGAATCCCTCAGTCCCTTAGTTCCTGGTCCCTCAGTCCCAGCCTTCCCGGCGCCAGCCAGGAAACCACCGCACACAGGCCAAGAATCCCGCCCATCACCGCCAGAGAGAGCGTGATCGGCACCTCGATCCAGCGCGCCCCCAGCATCTTCAGCGCTACAAAAGCCAGAAGCGCACCCAATCCGTAGTGCAGGTAGCGGAATCGATCGAGCAACGAGGCCAGAGCGAAGTAAAGCGAGCGCAGCCCCAGCACCGCCGCAATGTTCGACGTGTACACCACAAAGGGATTGTGGCTGATGGCCAGCACCGCCGGAATCGAGTCCACCGCAAAGAGCACGTCTGTGAACTCAACCGCCAGAATCACCGGCAAGAGCGACCCCGTGGCCGGCTGCATCTTGCGAATCCACCCAGGGATGGCCGCTTTCGCCGAACCGCCCCGCACCAGACGAAATGCCGCGTACAGCAGGAATAGCCCGAAGATCCAGTTAATCCAGTCGAACCGTTCAATCAGCGTGACACCCGCCGCGATAAACAGCCCGCGCAGCACCACCGCGCCCGCCACGCCCCACAGCAGGGCGTTGTGTTGGCGATGCGGACTGATTTTGAAACCCTGAAAAATGACCAGAAAGACGAACAGATTGTCCACGCTGAGTGAGAGCTCAACGGCGTACCCGCCCACCCACTCCAGCGCCGCGTGGTCGCCCAGGGTCAAGGCTACCCAGCCCGCAAAGCCCGCAGCCACAAGCACAAACGTCCCGGTTCCCAGCCAGGCAAAGGCCTGCGGATGCCGCGTCTCGCTGCGATGGCCGGGGAGCCGTGAGTCGGCCACCAAAAGCGCAGCCACCACCGCATGAAACCCCACCCACCAGACCCACGAAACGCCAGCGATCATCTTTGGATGCTACTAGAAGCGAGCAGTCAGTTGTCGGTTTTCGGTTGTCAGACACTCTTCAGGCTGTGCATGAACTCTGCAACAATGTCCGCGGTTCGTTGCGGCTCTCGTTGGAGGATGAGGTGAGGCCCTCTGATTTGTGCGACTTTGATCTGCGGCTTGATTCTCTCAATGTCGTCGAGACAGGATTGACCAACCAACCGATCTTGCTGGGCCTGAATAAGAAGAATGGGCACTGAGACTTTACTGAGTGCGAGCCGAGCGTCGACTGTCAAGACCTGGCGCAGGCGCTCGGTGAGAACTGCTGGCTTGACTGACCGAATGGCCGCGCGAACAGCCGCATGAAGGGACTCTGGTGCATCCATTCCGACTAGAAAGACAGACAAAGCAATCTTCGGCAGGGGAGCCGGAAAACCAAAGGGGCAATCACCCAAGCAAGCAATTTTCTCCATCCACGAATGGGGCTCGCCGCGAAGCCTGCGCAGAGAATCAAGCCTTTCAGGTTTGGGGGATCGGTTGCTGCGAATTGAATGGCCAGAGGAGTTGAGTAAGACTCGGCAAGAAGGACAAAGTCCTCAGAAGCGGGGACAAAGAACTCCACGGCTCCCAGCAACTGACTGTAAGAAGGGCTAACATCCGTCGGATAGTGGAGCGCTTCGATGTGCTTTGGCTCCGGGATCATTTTCATGAATTCGGAGAAAAGCTCTCCGGTTCCATGCATCCCTGGCAGCAGCACAAGTCTCTGAATCATCTCTTGTCCATCGGGTTACTCCAGAACCAGCACATGCTTGCTGTACTGCGGCCCGGCAAGAGAGCGCATCGCCTTGTCCAGGGTCACCAAAACGCCGTCTTCCTTCACGGCTAGCCCAAGCATGAAAGCATCTGTGATCTGTTGGTGCCCGTGAATACGTTCCTGAAAAGGTGCGGACAGCGTTGCCCAACTAGCGGTAATCGGCCAGTATCGGTAGCCGGGACGCACAGCCAGTGCTGCCAGTACGTCGGCCGATTCTGCAATCGGATGGCCGCCCGACCTGGGATTGGCTGTAACCCGCAGAAAGCCCGCCTCTGAAAATGCACAAAGGCCCCAATCGAGGCCAGGCGAATCGAACCATTTGGCTGCCAACTGGTGATGCACGTGCTCCATCTCTGAAAGGGCGATCAAAACATTTACGTCAAGCAGGTATTTCAGCTCGCTCAATCGTCTTCCTCTTCCAAAGCGGCTTTCACCATCTCATCGGTAATGACCCTGCCTTGCGGCTTGAATACCAGCATCCCGTTGGGCGCCCGCATCAAACCGGGTGAAATGGACTCGGAGCTTCTCGCTTGCTGGCCTTTCCGCACAAGCTCCCCAATGGCCTTGCCAAGCGTGATTCCACGGCCCCTGGCACAAAGCATCGCCAGTTCGTAGACATCCTGATCGAGTGTGACGCTGGTTCTCATGGCGACAGTATGCATCACTTCCCAGAATGATGCAAGAAGTTAGATTGATGCAGAATGCGGAAACTGCACCACCGCGCATCCAGTCCCTGATCCCTGACCCCTGATCCCTGATCCCTGCCCTTCTCACCGCTGCCCGACCAGCCGAATGGTCTCCATGAACACATCCCCGTCGATGGTCAGACTGCGCACGCTGATCTTGTCCAGTGTGTCCTGCGCGGTGTGGTGGTACGCATTGTTGGGGCCGTAGTCCAGATCGATCACGTCGATCGAGGGCACACCGCGCTGCACAAACGCCATGTGATCGTCTTCGACCGGTTCCTCGGTCTGAAAAAAATACCTGTCGTAGCCGAACTTGTGCGCCGCCTGACGCACCAGTTCCACCAGCCAGTCGGTCGATCGCGTCTCGCGCTGAATATCCAGGTCCTTGTCGCCAATCATGTCGGCCAGCATGAAAGCCTTGATGCGCCCCAGCGTGCCGTCCCGGCCCCACTTGGCGGCCAGGTGGCGGCTGCCATACGTCGAGTCGGACGCCGACCAGCTTTGAATGGCTTCCTCGCCGTCAAAGAACACCAGCCAGACCGAGTAGCCCTCCAGCGTCTTGCCCCGCAACTGGTCGGCGATGGCCAGCAACAGGCCCGTGGTCGACGCCCCGTCGTTGGCGCCCACAAAGTTGATGTTCTTGAGCGGGTAGTTGGTCTCGTAGTGCGTGCCGAGCACGATCGCGCCGTTCTTCTTGCCTGGAAAGCGCACGATGAAGTTGCGCATGGCCACCGGCCCGATAGGCGTATTGGCGGTAAAAACGTCCTCTTCCAGTTGGTCGTGCTTGAACTGGTTGCGCAGGTAAGCCTCGGCTTTGAGGTGGCCCTGGCTGGTGGGCCAGCGCGGCCCGATAGCCACAAACTGCCGCGCGTACTCATAGGCCTTGGCCCCGTTGAAGTGGGTTTGCGCGGGACTAGCAAGAGGGGCTACGAGCAGCAGGACGGCTAGCAAGGGCAGCCGCTGCAGACCCTGGACCTTGAACACTCGGCTTTGAGTGGCGCGCCGCTTCAAAAAAGAAGATAACAACATCGTGCAGACCCATTCCCGCAGGGCCCATCGCCCCGCTGATATTGTTACCCGTCAAAACATGGGTTCTACGGGCTCCGGAAAAACTCATTCCTGAAGTAGACCGGGACTGGCAGTTCGGGGATTTATCCCCGACAAAAAAGGCAATGAAATCAATGGGCTTTAGCCCCCTGAGGTATGCAATTCGGACGGTCTTGCCCGATTCGTCCTCTTTTCCCCAGCCCTTTCAGCCCAAACCTTCCCGTTTTGCCTCTTCCAGACAACGGCTTCTTGCATACCTCGGCCCCACTACCCAGCGATCTTCTTGGCTTCCTTGGCCTTGCGCCGCGAGGGATGCACCCACCACGCCACGCCGATCCCGATCAGATAAAGCGAAAGCATGGGGATGGCGTAGATGCACATGGTCCATGGATCGGGGCTGGGAGTGATGATGGCCGCCACCAGAAAAATGGCCAGAATCGCGTAACGGATGTTGTTCCACAGAAACTTGGGGCTGACGATGCCGAACATGGCCAGAAAGAAGATCAGAATCGGCATCTCGAAGCTGATGCCCAGGCCCAGAATGATGGACAGAAAGAAGCTGGAATACTCCTCGATGGTGACCATCGACGTGAAGTTATGGCCGAAGTCCACGATCAGGATCTTGAGCGCGCCGGGCAGCACGTAGTAGTAGCCGAACGAAGCACCGCCCAGAAACAGCCCCACCGTGGCCAGCATGAAGGGCACCACAAAGCGCCGCTCCTTCTGATAGAGCCCCGGGGCGATGAACATCCACACCTGGAACAGCACAAATGGCGAGGCCACAATGGCTCCGCCCACCAGCGAAACCTGCAGATCCAGGTTCAGCGGATCCATGGGATGGGTGAAAACCAGCGTCTTGCCGATGTGGTTCAGCGGCGCTTGGATGAATCCCACAAAGCGGTCGTGAAAGGCCCAGACGGACAAAAAGCCCAGGCCGAGGAAGATGGCCGAACGCACAATGCGCCGACGCAACTCGTCCAGGTGCTCCATCAGGCTCATGCCGGGCAGGTCCGCGCGCTGCGCCACCGCTTGCCGTGCCTTGCCTATTGCGTCTGCGGGATCAACCACCATGGGTCACTTGCTCCGAGGCGGCCTGTGTCGAGGCACCCTCTTCCGAAGCCGATGCGTCTTCAGCCGCAGGGGCACCTTGCACCGCCGTTGCAGGCTCGGCATCGCTCACACCCGTCGCATCGGGAACGCTGTCGCCGGTGGCCGGTTCTGCCGCCGGAACCGCCGAACTCCCCGGCCGCGCCGCAGGAATCTGCTCTCCGATCGAGGGCGGCTGAATCACCGGCGCAGGATCCGGAAACTGGCCGTCAGGCACGATAACCGGGGGATAAACCTCTTCGCCCGAATAGGGGCTCGATGCGCCGATCAGGTCGCCCAGCGCACCCGGATTGATTTGGGTAACCTGAGCCTCCAACGTCGGCTGCGTGGGCGGATTCAACGCCAGCGCGCGCAGCCGCTCTTCTTCCTTCTTGCGCCGGTCGCTTTCCTCGGCGCTGCGCAGCTCCTCTTCCATCTGATACTTGAAGTCGTTTGAGGCTTTGCGGAACTCGTACATCAGCTTGCCGATCTGGCGGCCAATCTGCGGCAGCCGCCGCGGCCCGAACACCACCAGGGCCAGCACCATCAGGATCAGCGAATCCGCCATTCCCAGGTTGGCCATCTCGATTGTTGGCGTTATCCCCATTGACAGCAATGATACCTGCCCGCACAAGGCGGTCACAATCGCGTAACACTGAAAACGCGGCTTACCAACTGAATCCTCCCGAAGGCGGCGGCCAGGCGCCCAACATCTGCCGCAACAAAACGATGCGTCCGAAATGGTAGGCGTTGTGGGCGCCCAGGCTCTCAAGCTGCTCCCGAACCGTCATCAGCCGGACGGGAAGGCCCGGCCGGGAGGGGCAGCGCACCGTGTGATCGAGGCGGCTCGCTTCGCGCGCCAGCGCTACCGCCGAGCGGTTGCCGCGAAAGAAACGCACCCGCAACTGGTCCCAGCCTTCCCCGGCGCGGTCCCGATCCGTCGGGAATCCGGCCGATGCGTGCTCCGGATACGCGGTCTCGATATCCTGAACCCAGTCCAGCGTCATCTGCTGCCAGAACACGATGTGCCAAAGCTCCTCATAGATGGTGCGGGGAGCACCCGCGACGGCCCGATGGGCGGCCTCGCCGTCAAGTCGCTCCAGGATGAAGGTAGGTGGCGCAGCGGCGCTATCTCCGGCCAGAACCAGTTCTAGTTCGCTCACGATTCCCTCCTCGATTGAGATTCCCAGTAGAGAAGCTTCCCTGTCCTCAATCCTTGGACCGGGTATGCCCTGGCTGCCGACAATTTGGGTCAATTGTTGACCCTGCGTTACACTATCTGAACATGAGGCGGTCTCGGGCTGCTCTGGATTTCTCGAATCCAGCGGCTCTCGACCGAGTCTAAAGGTGAAAGGGCTGCAACAACCCCGTGGGTGGGGATTTGCAGATGAAATCGGCGAGCACGCCGTTATCGTCTGCAACGTCAGCGCATCCACTGCAGCCGCGTTAGCTTTCAACATCCCCGTCCGCTGCTCCATCTCATTTTGGGGTTGGCAGGACTGAAGGCGGAATAGAGTGAACCTGGTCCTTGACGATCTGACGGCGGTCACGCCGGAGCCTGCCAATGCTTGCAGTCTCGAAAACTATCTGGCCCTTCCCGACCACTCCATGGACGGGCGCATCGCAGCGGCGCGCGCCAAGTTGGGCGCATCCACCATCCTGCTCGGCCACCACTACCAGCGCGACGAAGTCATCCGCTTCGCCGACTTTACAGGCGACAGCTACAAGCTTTCCCGCATCGCCGCCGAGACCGACGCCAAATACATTGTTTTCTGCGGCGTGCACTTCATGGCGGAGAGCGCCGACGTGCTCGGCCACCAAGGCCAGCAAGTCATCTTGCCCGACCTCAATGCCGGCTGCTCCATGGCCGACATGGCGGAAATCTCCCAAGTCGAAGCCTGCTGGGAGTCGCTCGAGGCCCTCGGCCTCGCCGCCGACACCGTGCCGCTGACCTACATGAATTCCACCGCCGCCATCAAGGCCTTTTGCGGAGAACACGGCGGCTTGGTCTGCACCTCCTCGAACGCCGACGCGGCCTTTGCTTGGGCCTTCGCAAGGGGCAAGCGGATTCTCTTTCTGCCCGACCAGCACCTGGGCCGCAACACCGGCTATGCCATGGGCATTCCCCTCGACGAAATGACGGTCTGGGATCCTTGGGCCACGCAGATCGGTCAAAGCCAGGGCGGCCAGAGCCGGCAGAAGCTCGACTCCAGCCGCATCCTGCTCTGGAAAGGCCACTGCGCCGTTCACCAGCGCTTTTTGCCCAGCCATGTAGACCAGGTGCGCGCCAAATATCCCGGCATCCAGGTCATCGTGCATCCCGAGTGCCGCTGGGAAGTCTGCCAGAAGGCCGACGCCCTGGGCTCGACCGAGCGGCTCATCGCCCTTGTCGAAAAGGCCCCCGCAGGGCAGATGTTTGCCGTCGGCACCGAGATCCACCTGGTGAACCGCATGGCCCGACGCTTTGAGGCCGAAGGCAAGCGCATCATCACCCTGGACGACACCGGCTGCCTCTGCACCACCATGTACCGCATCAGTCCGCACCATCTTGCCTGGGCCTTGGACAACCTGGTCGAGGGCCGCGTGGTCAACCGCATCCAGGTGCGTCCCTCGGTGAGGAAGTGGGCCAAGGTGGCGCTCGATCGCATGTTGGAGTTGGGGTAAACGCAGGGAACAGGGATCAGGGATCGGGGAACCGCACCATCGTTCGAATTGCGGTTAGTGCTTCTTGGGCCAGCGCGCAGAATGCACCCCGCGAATCACAAATCCGGCTTTATCCTTGCATGTTTCACCGGGTTTGGCCCCGCATTCCGGGCAGGGACGGTCGAAGGGCATTTTCTCCATGCCGAAATTGTAGGTCGTCCCTCTCGTTCCCTGTTCCCTGTTTTGCAGTATCCTATTTATAAAGGGCATTTCCCCATGAAAACCTTCACGCTTGACGAAGCTCAATCCTTGCTCCCGGTGCTCGAGTCGCTGCTGAAACGGGCGATGGAAGGCAAGCAGTCCGCCGAGGAAGTCGAGACCGGGCTCTCCGAACTGGCCCGCCGCATCTATCTCTCCGGCGGCATGCGCATCGACGTGACCAAGATCGCCAAGCAGCGCGCCGAGATGGAGTCCCATCTGCAAAAAGTTCGCGAAACCATCGCCGAGATCGATTCCATCGGCGTTCAGGTCAAGGACTTCGATGCCGGGCTGTTGGATTTCCCCTGCCGCCTTGAAGATCAGGTAGTTCTGCTCTGCTGGCGCATGGGCGAGCCAACCATTGAACACTGGCATACCGTCGAATCCGGCTATCAAGGCCGTCAGCCCGTAGACGACCGCTTCCGCCGCCGCAGCAACTCAGGCGGCCGCCCCAACTGATCCCTCGTCTCTGCTCCCTGCCTTCCCGTCACTTCTTCAGCAGCTTGAAAGCGTGCGTCCACTCGTTGTGCAGGAAACCGGGAATGCACCACAACATGCACAGGGGCTCAATGGCCCGTGCCGCTTCCGCGCCGCCCATGTCCGCCGTCTCCCAGCCAAACTCATCCAGGATGCTGCTCACCGTCAGTTTAGCGGCCTCGCTGTTGCCGCAGATAAACATGGTGGGCTTGCCGTCTTCGAAATGCGGATTCACCATGCGCGCATTGCCCACCGAGTTGAATGCCTTTACAAAGTGCGCACCGGCAAACTCGCGCTGCAACTGCTCCATCAGGGACTCATCGAAACTCGTAAAGAACGGCAGCACCCCGTTGTTTGGCGGCCCGTCCACAATGGGGTTGGTGGCGTCGATCACGACCTTCCCCGCCAGGTTCGCCGCACCCGCCAGGCCCAGGGCGCCCATGGCCGCATTACCCTTCACCGCCAACACAAGCAACTCGCCAAAAGCTGCCGCCTCGGCAAAGGTGCCGATCGACCCTTTGGGATTCTGCGCAGCCCATTCGGTCAGCTTCTCCGGCGAACGGCTCCCCACCCTCACCGCATGACCATGTTTGAGAAAGCCGCTACCCAGCACTTTGGCCACATCGCCCGATCCTAGAACGCCAATCTTCATTCCGCCCCCCTTTGCGAACGATTGTAGCCAATGGGAGCTTTCAGTCAACGGGGTTTCGAAGGGCTCGCCGCTTGACGTGCCCCGGCGGGTTTTTCCGGCCCGCCTCGCGGTTCTTTTCCAGGCGCAGTTTCCATGCAGTGCGCAGCGCACCGGCCAGCACATCTTCGGGGGCCGCAGCCAGGCGAATATGCGTCGCGCCGTTGCGTCCCCAGCCACCGGCGACAGGCAGAAACAGCTCCGGCTGCTCGGCGATGAACGCGGCCTGGATCTCCGGAGTCAGCATCAGGTTGCCGAACCCGCGTTTTTCAGCGGCCAATGTGGCAAAGATCCGCCCGCCCACGCGAAAATCGGCAGCGCCCATGTGGGAGCCCTCTTCAGAGCCATCGAAGCTCAGAGCAATGCGGCGAAAGTCGGATGCGGTCATACCTACACCATTGCTATGCCCCGGCGACAATCGACTCGCCGGAAAATTCCTCGTTGAGCCATTTTGAAAACGCCTCAAAGCCCTCGTCGCGCCCCAGGAAATCCCGCACCATCTGGCGGCCGGGCTTGGAGCCGCCTTGCTCCAGCACCGTCTCGCGGTAGCGGCGG
This sequence comes from uncultured Occallatibacter sp., assembly GCA_964560845.1. Classification (GTDB taxonomy): domain Bacteria; phylum Acidobacteriota; class Terriglobia; order Terriglobales; family Acidobacteriaceae; genus Telmatobacter. Next base: position 20,592 of record CAZLMY010000081.1, read on the forward strand.
CCGGCATCGCAGCCCAAAAGATCGGCGGGATCGAACTGGGCAAAAAAGTCCAGCGCTATCACCTTGTCGAAGGCATACGTGTAGTAATTCGACGAGTAACCGGTCAGATGGCCGAAGCTGGCATACATGCGGTTGCCCTCCAGCCAGGTCCAGGGCTGCAAACTCTCATGCAGCAGCCTGGTGATCCCGTCCAGGTCGAGGCCGGCAGGATCGTTGTCATGCAGATCCAGCGAAAGGGTAGCGTAGTAGAGTTGCGACCGCACCCAGTCCGCCCGGCCAAAGGAGCCGGCCCGTTTCATGTTCTTGATCAGTTCCAGCGGCAGCACCTCGCCGGTTTCGTAGTGCCGGGCAAAGTCCTGCAAAAGCTTTTCGTCGCGGAAGAACTCCTCCAGCATCTGCGACGGGACCTCGACAAAGTCGCCTTCCGTGGCAAAACCGGAGAGCCCCACCCACTCCGTGAGCCCCCCCAGAATGGCGTGCATCAGGTGGCCGAACTCATGGAAGAAGGTCACCACATCGGAATACTGCATCAGGCCAGGATCTTCCGCCTGTCCGGAATGTCCGTTGGTGGGCCCCGGGAAGTTGCACAGGAGCGCGGCCTCGGGCATGGCGCGGTCCCGGGCGCCGGTCACCACGTTAGCCGCTGAAAACCACTTGTCCTTGCCCTCGCGAGGGTGCATGTCGAGATAGAAACGTCCTACTTGCTGCCCACCTTCAATCACGTCGAAAACCGAAACATCGGGGTGCCAGCCGGGAGCGGTTGAACGGCGGAACTCTATCTTGAACAGGCGGGCGGCTGTCTTCAACACACCGGCCTCTACCTGGGCATAAGGGAAATACGGGCGCACCGATTGCGAGTCGAAGTCGAAGGCCGAGCGGCGGAACTGCTCATACCAGTAAGCGCGGCTGGTTACGTCGATGGCCTCCAGGCCGGGCTGGCGCTGGCGCGCAAACTCCAGAATCAACTCGTGCTCGCGCACGGCGCCGTCCCGGCTGGCCTCGTCCAGTTTGGACAAGAAGGTGCGCGCATTGACCGCGGAACCCATCATCTGGTCGGCGGTGGCCAAATCGGCCCAACTGCGGAACCCCAGGACCGTGGCGATCTGCTCCCTGGTGGCAAGCAAATCCTCGAGGATCTGCTTGTTGGCCGGGTAGGCCCGGGTGTTATAGGCCAGGAACAGGCGCTCGCGCAAGGCCGGGCTCGTCGCAAAAGTCATCACAGGCTGCATGTCGGGCTGGTCGGTCGTCAGCGTAACCAATCCGTCCTCGCCCACCACGTGCCGCGTCAGATAATCCTGCGGCAGGCCCTCGAGTTCCTCAGGCGTGGCCTGGATGGTCTTCGCGCCCTCCTGAATGTTGCGGCTGAATTCCAGCGAGAGGCGGGTGGCCTTTTCGTGCAAGGCTTGCAGATGGTCCCGCGTGGCCTGATCCTTGTCGACGCCGGCCAGCCGATAACCCAGCAGCGTCCGCTGAATAAAATGCTTTGTGGCCGGGCTCGCGCCCTCGATGTCGATGGCCGCCAGTGCCTCATACACACCGCGATTGAGGCTCAACGCGCTGCCTGCCTGAGATACTCGCTGGGACTCCGTTTGCGCCTGGTCCCGCACTCCCTTGTCTTCGGCAACCATGTTGAGGATGCAGGCTTGCGCCCCCGCCAGGTTGAGCTGTTCCAGGGCTTCGTCATACAGGCGCAGCGAATTCGCCGGCGTCCGCGGTCCCTCAACGGCCAGCAATGCTGCCACCGCTGCCTCATAGTCCGCCATACGCGCGCTTACCCAGGCGGTGAGAGCGTCGGGAGCATCCGCTCCCCCCGCTTCCCACGCGTGAAAGTGCTCATTGGCGGCAACGGTAGCTGGAATTTCAGCAGGCATGATGGCAGGACCCTCCAATCATTCAGTTTAGAGGACGTTTAAGCCGTTAAAGGGGACGAGGGAGAAGATTCCCGCCGAATGCACTCCAAAAGGGTTCCCAAGCCAGATGGAAGAACAATCCGTGGCTTTTAATCGCGCAAAGCCCTCAAGTTCCCCGCCTTCGGCCCGAAAATCGGTACCTCCAAACGCTGCTCCCGCGCGAGAATAGCTCGTAATCGAGTGGGGACCGAGGTTCGTTGTTGCATCCTGCGCGGAAGCCCTTTAAGATGCGTCAATTGACGCCCATGACGAAGCAGCTTCATTCCGTTCCCTCCACCCCTGCGCCCCGGCTCCGCGTCGGCAAGATCTGCGTGGCCATTCAAGCCGATTCCGCCGCCGCCATGATGGAGCGGGCCGAGGCCGCTCTCAAGGACTCCAAGTTCCTCGAGTTTCGCCTGGACGCCTTGGCCAAGCCGGCCGCCGCACTACCGGCGTTGCAAGAGTTTCTGGCAGGAAATCGCGAAGTGATGGCCATCGCCACCTGTCGCCGCACCGAGCACGGCGGCAAATTCGAAGGGCTTTTGACTGCCGAGTTGGACCTGTTGTTGAAGGCTGCCGAGGCAGGCTGCCAGATTGTGGATCTCGAAGTGGAGTCGGCCGAGGAAGCCAAACCCACGCAGTTCGCCAAGTTCCGCTCCGCGCTGCATGACGAGGGCGCCTCCCTGCTGATCAGCTTCCACGACTTCACCCGCACCAAGGGCCTGGAACAGGCTGCCGCCCGCATCGCGGCCTTCTCGCCGGAGTTCGTCAAGGTGGTCTCGACTGCGCGCACCCTGGCCGATAACCTGGCCGTTTTGCGCCTCATTGAAGACCGCTCGCTCAGCTCCCAGGTGGTGGGCATCGCCATGGGCGAAGAGGGGCTGGTCAGCCGGGTGCTGGGGCCGCGCGCCGGAGCCGCCTTCACCTTTGCTTCCTTTGGCGACGGCGCCGAGACGGCTCCCGGCCAGGTAACGGCACGCACCTTGAACGACCTCTATCGCCTGGAGCATCTCGACCAGGCGACGCGCATCTTTGGCGTGGCCGGCAACCCCATCGGCCACTCGCTCTCTCCGCTGATGCAGAACACGGCCTTCCGGCGCGAGAGCGTCAATGCCGTCATGCTGCCGCTCCGCGTAAAGGCCCTCGCCGACCTGCTCACCCTGGTCCAGGAGCTGCCCCTGAGCGGTGTCGCCGTCACCATGCCGCTGAAGCGCGAGGTGCTGCCCTACCTGGCCAACATGGACCCCCTGACCGCGCGCATTGGCGCCTGCAACACGCTCCGCCGCGGCGCAGACGGCAAGCTCTACGGCTTCAATACCGACGTTGCCGGGGTGGTGCGTCCCCTCGAAAAGCGTCTCAAGCTCAAGGACGCGCGCATCGTGGTGCTGGGCGCGGGCGGCGCGGCGCGGGCCGCAGTGTTTGGGCTGGTTGAGCAGGGAGCCGAGGTTTTCATCGTCAATCGCACACACGACTCTGCCGTGGCGCTGGCTCACGAGGTGAAAGCCCATGCCCTCAAGCACGATGCCTTCGCCCGAGGCCGCTTCGACGTGCTCATCAACTCCACCCCCTGCGGCATGGCCGGCAGCAAAGAGGCTCTGCCCGTGGCCGAGAACGAGCTCAACGTGGGCCTGGTCTTTGACATGGTCTATAACCCGCTGGAAACGCCGCTGCTGAAGCTGGCGGCGGAACGTGGCATTCCCACGGTGAGCGGGCTGGAAATGTTCGCCCAGCAAGGCGCCCGCCAATTCGAAATCTGGACCGGCAAGCCCGCTCCCGAGACCGAGATGCTTCGTGTGGTGGAACTGGCCCTCCGCCGCCGCGCTTAACCACACCCCTGCGCCACCTGCGGTGGGGCTGGCGTTATAGCGATTCCAGAATGACTCTACCCAGGAACCGCAGCGTTCAAGTCGACGCGACCCCAAGGAGCGGCGACCCTGCACGATGCAAGATAGGGCGCACCTATTCTGGAATCGCTCCAGCCGGCCACTCGACAACTACCACAAATGTAGATTTCATCCTGAGCCGCAGGCGAAAGGCCCGCAGCCGTCCATCGCGTCACAGCCAATTCTGTCACGGATGGATGCCCCTTCAAATAGCCGCGAACGCTGGGTGCCCCCGGTGCCTCGCTTTTGGGCACCTGGGAAACCTCAGACCTTAACCGGGCTTTGCCGCCTGACGCAGATGTTTCGGCAGCTGATTGCCTCGCCGCGTCGCGGTCCATTCCGATTCGACCTCCACGCGCCCCTCGACCCCGGGGTTGCGGTGCATGGAGCGAAGTTTCTCGGCGCGTTTCTCTTCGTTATGCACCAGAAAGTCGTAGTAGCGAGCTTGATACACCAACGATTCACCCTTCACGGCTGTCATCCTGAGCGTAGCGAAGGATCTGCGGTTGTTTTTTTCAAACCTCCGGTTAGCCGGTGATTCAGGCGTCAAACGCAAACTGGCGCATCTGGCGCACGATTTTCAGCGAAATCGACTGCAATTCGATCTGGAAGTTTCTGCAACTCACGCGTCTGCTGTACCCTCTCGGAGATCAAACCTCGAAATCGTTCCTGATCCTTGATTAGAATCGCTAATTGGTTTGCATCTGTTTTGATTTTCCTTGCCCACTCGGCATCATCATCTCTCCCTTCTGCGCAATTGAGGAGAAGGCGACTACACGCGTCGATCCGTCCTGAGAGGCCGTGTGCAATTGCCGCATTGAACATGGGCCAAAGGTCTGTGGGAACCTTCTGAATGAAATAGTCAGAAACAGCATGAATAGTTGGAAACAGACTCCGGTAATGATTGACTTGTCGGAATTGCAGACAATTAGAGCGGTTCTAATTTAAGTATTTACATCTATGCGATAATATTCCTGCCGGAT
>CAZLMY010000082.1:0-25015 GCA_964560845.1 uncultured Occallatibacter sp.
GCATCGAGTTCATGATGCGGATGGCCGCCTCGCGGTCTTCGATGCCCACATGCACATGCAGGCCGAAGATCAGGTTGGCGCGGGCCACCAGTTGCAGGTCCTTCACCACCTGGTGGTAGCGCGGGTCGGGATAGATCTCCTGCGTGCGCCAGTCGGCAAAGGGATGCGTGGCCCCGGCAACCAGCACGAGCCCATGCTCGGTGGCCAGCTTGATCATCTCCCGGCGCAACTCGTAGATATCTTCCTGCGCCTCGTGGATGTTGCGGCAAACGCGCGTGCCGACCTCGACCACGGAGGTGTGCATCTCGGCCTTGACGCGCTCTTGCAGGCGCAGTTTGCCCTGCTCGAGCATTTCGGTTTCGATGTGGGAGCGCAGGTCGCGCGTGACCGGGTTGACGGTCTGGTACTCCTCTTCAATGCCGAGCGAGAAGGATGGGCGCATGGCAAGCTCCTGGGGAAAAGCTTTGCCGCAATTGTAGACGGAAAGCGCGGACTAGGGACCAGGGACCAGGGATTAGGGACTGGGGAACGGCGGGGCGGAGGGAAGGTTTTGAACTCGCCGATGGTTGAGTCAGGGGCCGTCCCAGGGCTCACAGAGCGAGACCTGGGACGCCGGTTGAAGTTAGCGGCGCTCTTCTCTGAAGTGCTTGAAGGCCATGACGTACCCACGGCGGAAGGCATCGCGATAGTCGTCGCGCGCTTCGCGGGGAACCGGCGGCTCGCGGAACTCCCGTTTCGCTTCCACTTCGGGTTCGCGGTGGTCGGCAAAGTCGCGGCGGGCGGCTTCGATGCCATCGTGGAATCCAGTCCGCTGGAACTCGCGGAATTCTTGCGGCGGCATGTCCCAGGCGCGCTCCTGGTACTGAGCCGGCGGGGGCGGCGCCATAGGCATGGGCGGGTGCTCCATCATCTCCCGGGCGTGGGCAAAGGCCTTCTCATAGCCGCGGCGGAAACCGTCGCGATAGTCGTCGCGCAGTTCCCGATCGACGGGCGGATGGCGGAGTTCTTCGTGCGCCTCGACATTGGCCGGGCGGCGGGCTTCCATATCTCTGCGCGCGGCCTCAAGGCCGTCGTGAAAGCCTTGCCGCTGCACGGCGCGGAATTCCTGTGGGGGGGCGTCCCAGCCGCCGCGCCCCTGGTCCGGGTACTGGGCGTGGGCGGTGAGAAATGCGGGTGCTCCCAGTGCGAGAGCAAGCACCGGCAGAGCGATTTGAGACAGCTTCATGGTCGATTCCTCCGTGTCGTCGGTGCGCCCATTCGTGAGATCGTCGCCGGGATGCCTGTTGCAAGTTGCGCGGTCAAGCGACTTGCAATCATGGAGTTACTGGCATCCGTTCGACTCGATCCCGAACTGTGCCCGAAGCACAAATCAAGCCTACAACCTGACCCCAGGAGTTTGTGGGCGGAAAGGAACACATTCTGTGAAGTTTGGGAGAAAGGCAGGGGGCAGGGAATAGGGAACAGGGAACAGCGGATAGGGAATAGCGTCGGGGATCCGAACCGAAAGTCCGAGTGCCCGAGGGCCTGTCCTGTCCTGAGCTTATCGATGGCTCTCGATTTTAGCCCTTTGGAAGCCTCAAGCGACTACGCCTCAAGCGGCCTCATCGCGGGGCTTGATGGACAGTTTCATCCCCAGGGCCTGCAGCACCTTGAGCACGGTTCCAAACTCCGGATTTCCTTCCGCTCCCAGGGCTTTGTAGAGACTCTCGCGGGAGAGACCCGCATCTTTCGCGATCTGCGACATGCCCCGCGCACGCGCCACTGTGCCCAATGCGACGGCAAGGAAAGAAGGATCGGAGTCTTCCGTCGCGATCTTCATCGCTTCTTCGAGGTATTCGGCAATAGCCTCATCGTCTTCGAGGTATTCGGCCGCGTCGAACGGGAAAGTCTTCAAAGCCATACTTCATCCTCCAATCCATCAGCCATCGCGTGCGCCTTGGCAATGTCCGCAGCCTGGCTGCTCTTGTCTCCCCCGCAAAGCAGCAGAACCATGACCTTCCTCCGCATCACAAAGTAGACCCGATACCCGGGTCCGTGGGAAATCCGCAGTTCGTTGACGGCGTGGCCCACTTCAGTCTGCCGAACTTCGATCATCTTACTGTATCCCGCAGGCTACATGTTGTCAAACGGGGGCTCTTAACTCATCGAACTCCAATTAGCGCGGCACGAACGCTGGGTCAGAAGCCATTTGGGACAAGCGCCGTCTGTCCCTCCAGCCAAGGAACTTCAGAAAGCCCAGACCAAACGCAACAAACAGCCCGCCAACAAGAAATAAGACCTCTTCGATTGCCCAGATTTGCCAGTTCGTGTCAACCCTAGCGTGTTCCGGGAGGTCGCTCTCGTACAACACTTTCACATTCTGACCAACCGAAAACTCGGGAGGTCTGCTGTAGTTGTTCGATTCCAAAACATACCTTTGTCCGTTGGAGGCTGTAAACGAAAACACAGGCGCGTAATCTGGCGAACCATCATCTGTGTGGTGCCCTGTCTTCAAGCGAACGACGGTGCCCGGGGCGGCTATACTTCGGCGAAGAAATCGGACCGTGTGGACTGCAGAAACGAGACCTACTGTGAGTAGGAGACTACCGACAAAGATCATCAACCAGCATCCGAACCTGGTTGGCATCCAAAAAGGTCTCTTCGATTTCATCCAAGAACAGTAACACCGGAAATGCCGAAGCACGCCAGGTGCCCCAGGGGCTCGAACTTGAGACCGGGGAAGCCTCAGGCCTTGACCTTCCTGCCCAACTTCGCCGCCTTCTTCGCCGTTGCAGCCTTCTTCTTCCCCTTCTTGGGCACTGGCTCGGTAGCTCCGCCTAGCAGCGCCGCCCAGCGCAGTTCCGGCACATGCGGCGCAAGCTTTGCTTTTGCGATAGCCAGGTCCGCCACTTCCTTCACAATCCAGTCGAAGTTGGCCTGGCCCACCGATTGCAAGTCCGCGTCCGGCGCGGGGTTCATGAAGTCGATGGCATAGGGGACGCCATTCTCCACCGCAAACTCCACCGTGTTCAGGTCGTAGCCCAAGGCGCGGCACAGCGTCAGCGCGTCCTTCTCAACGCGCTTCAGCAGCTTCTTGTCGTAGGCGGGCGGGTCCTGCAGATAGCGCTCGGCGTGCGGCTTGCGCGGGTCGTAGGCCATGATGTGCACCTTCTTCTGGCCCACCACGTAGCAGCGGAAATACTCGGTAAAGTCGACCGTCTTCTGGTAAGTCATGCACAGGTCGCGCGACCGGTCGTAAGCGGCAAAGAACTCCGGGCGGTCGTGCACGTGGTACACATCGCGCCAGCCGCCGCCGTCGACCGGCTTCAGAAAGCCGTTTTCGCCCACGTAGGCAAATACGCCGTCCCAGTCCAGGGGAAACTCAAGGTTGCGCATGGAGCGGTTGGTGGTGCCCTCGGGTAGCTCCTTGTGGGGCAGGATCACGGTGGGGGGCACGGCCACGCCCAGCTTGGTGGCCAGCGTGTAGTTGAAGAACTTGTCGTCGGCCGACCACCAGAAGGGGTTGTTGACGATCACCGTGCCGTTGATGGCGGCGTGCTTCAGATAGGCGCGGTAGAAGGGGATGTCGTGGGAGATGCGGTCGACGATCACGGCGTAGTGCGGGGCCTTGTCCAGGGCGACGGCCCCGGTTTCGACGAATTCGGCCTCGATGCCGTCGAGGTTGCGGGCGTTGATGTGCTCCACCAAAGCGCCGGGAAAGCTGTTTTCCATGCCGAACAGGATGCCGATCTTCTTCATCGCGCGTCGCCCTCCGAAGGGATGCCCGGCAGGCTACCATAGGCCGCCGGATAGGATCCCGTCCAGTGTAAGCCAGTTATCGGAGATCGGAGATCAGGGACCAGAGATCAGGGACCAGAGATCGGGGACCAGGGATCGGAGATCGTAGCCCGGGGCACGCCGACTGGTGTGCCGTTTCGATTCATCTTCCGTTAAACCCACGTTCATGGAACCGTGAATGTCCCTCTGTAGCCTCGCACCATGAGAAAAATACAAAAAATCTGCAGGACTCTTGTATTCACTGGCCTTTTGATCGCAAGCTGTTGCTTATCGGCAAGGGCGCAGTATGAGGATGGCAGCCTGATCGGCTCCATTCACGACGCTACCGGTGCGGCGGTTGGTACGGCTTCCGTCACCGTCACCAATGTGAACACGGGGATCGCCATCAAGACAACTGCAAATGGGACAGGCGATTACGATGTCCCCTCCCTGCGCGCGGGCGTCTATAACATTGAGGCCACCGCTCCGGGATTTGCGCCTGCCGAGGCCAAGAACATCACCATTTCCGTCGCCGGACGCCAACACATCGACCTGACGCTGAAGGTGGGCGCAGGCGCGACGACCGTCGAAGTCAGCGATGTGGCCCTGCAGATCGAGACCGAAACCAGCGAGCGCGGCCTGACGGTTTCGGAATATCAGACTGAATCGCTGCCCCTGGTCAGCCGCAACTACTCCGATCTGCTGGCCCTGGTGCCCGGATCGCGCCAGGCTCCCACCGCAGCCACCACCACGGCGGTCACCAGCCTGGTCCGTGCCGGTTCCTACAACGTGAACGGTCTGCGCAGCATGTTCAACAACTTTCTGCTCGACGGCATGGACAACAATGCCTACGGCGAGAGCAACCAGGGATTTGACAACCAGATCATCCAGCCCCCGCCGGACTCCATCAACCAGTTTCAGGTTGTCACCAACAATGAGAGCGCGGAGTACGGCCGCTCGGCCGGCGCCACCATCAACGTCTCCTCGCGCAGCGGCTCGAACCGCTTCCACACCACGCTTTACGAGTTCATCCGCAACACCGATTTGAATGCCTTCGGTTACATCAAGGCCCAGAGCGGCACCCACACCTTTCCCAAGCCGGGCTTCAATCGCAACCAGTTCGGCGCGGACTTCGGCGGGCCGATCGTCAAGAACAAGCTCTTCTACTTCCTGGATTACGAAGGATTCCGGCAGAAACTGACGCCCACCGTGGTGTTGACAGTCCCCACGCAAAATGAAATCAACGGCATTCTGGCCGTGGACGTGCAGGACCCCTTCAAGCCGGGCACCTATTACAAGGCGGGCACTTCGATCTTGAACTCGCCCGACGCCAGCCCCATTGCCAAGCAGATCCTGGGATTCTTCGGAAAGCTTCCGTCGCAATGCCAGGTAGCGCCAGGGACGGCAGGCATCAACGCCTCCACCGGTGTGGACACCAACGATTGCGCCACCAACGCGCCCTTCACCGACAACGCCGACAAGGGCGATCTGCGCGTGGACTTTCAGCAGAACGACAAGAGCTCCTGGTTCCTGAAGGTCAGCGACCGCAAAGAGACGGGCATCAACTTCCCCACGCTGCCTTTGCCGCTGGATGGGCAAACCAACGGCCGCATCAAGATTCTCGACCAGCAGGCGGCGCTGGGTTACACGCGGCTGGTGAGCGCCAACAAGGTGCTGGATGCACGGCTTGGCCTCTCGGCAACTCGCGCCGGCAAATACACGCTCTCGATCGGCGACAACGCCATCGTGATCCCCGGACTGCCCACCGACACCACGGTCGCCGGCGGCCTGCCCTCCACCAGTGTTTCCGGCGGCTTCAGCGCCTTTGGCCGCCAGAGCACCAACCCCCAGTGGCAGTACCCTTCGCTGCTCGATCCCAAAGTCAACTTTTCCTGGGTAAAGGGCAAGCACAGCCTGAAGTTCGGCTACGAGTACGAGCACATCTGGATGCAGGTGCAGGACTCCAACCCGCTCTTCGGCTCCTTCACCTACGGCAAGGGCTACAGCGTGTGCCCGGCTTCGGCCGGCAGCGCCTGCGCCAATACCGCCGCGGCTGCCGACACCTATTGGGCCGATCTGATCTTCGGCACCACCAACAACTACGCGCTGGCCACCTATTTCAAGGCCCACCTGCTGCAGACCATGGACAACCTGTATGCCCAGGACGACTGGAAGGTGTCGTCAAAGCTGACCTTGAACCTGGGTCTTCGCTGGGAGTACGGTTCGCCCTACTCTGAAGCCAACAGCAACCTATCCAACTTCGACCCCACCACGCTGACCATGCTGACGCTGACTCCGGGCGCCACTGCTTCGCAGTTCATTACTCCCTATAGCGGCAGCGGCACCTATGGCAAGTCGCTGGTGAACCCCTCGCTGGGCGACTACGCGCCCCGTCTGGGATTTGCCTACGCGGCCACGCCGACCATCGCCATCCGCGCCGGATACGGCACCAGCTTTGTCCACTACACCCGCGCCGGTTCGGGCGACATTCTGCCCATCAACGCACCCAGCGCACTGTTTGTCTCCGTCACGCAGCCGGGCACCGCGACTGCGGCCGGCTATCGCACGCTCGATCAGGGGTATACCACGGGCTTGGCCAACACCTTCACCCCGGGCACCGACAACGTCACCTATATCCCCAAAAACACCAAGGACAGCTACGTCGAGAGCTACTTCCTCAGCGTGCAGAAATCCTTGGGCAAGAACACGCTGCTTGACCTGGCCTTCATCGGCAACCATGGAGTCAAACTGCAGGGCTTCGACAACGCCAACCAGGGCAACCCGGCACTGGGCGTCGCCAACCCGACGAACGCTGCTCTGGGAGCAGGATTTGTCCGCCCCTATCCCACCTGGGGCGGTTACGCAATCAACAGCACCAACTTTACCTACGGCGATATCACGCAGGCCCTCAACGGCTTCTACTCCCACTTCGACGCGCTGCAGGTTCGCTATGAGCAGCGCTTTGTCGCCGGGCTCACCTTGCTGAACTCCTTCACCTGGGAGCACTCGCTGGATAATGCCAGCGCTTCGCTCGAAGGCAACACGCCCTCGCCGCAGGACGCCAACAACCTGCGCGCCGATTATGCGCAGTCGGACTACAACTTGCCCGTGGCCAACATCACCAGCCTGGTCTACGACGTACCGGTGGGACATGGGCGTACGTTCCTTTCCAGCGCCAACCCGGTGGTGGAGTCGGTTCTCGGCGGCTGGCAGGTCAGCGCGGTGAACACTGCGCAGGCCGGCACGCCCTTCAACCTCACCTACTCGCCCAACTCGGCCAACGTGGTGTCGCCGCAGATCTCGGCCACTTATCGCGGCGCCAACGAATATCGCCCCAACCGCGTCGCTGGAGCCGATCCGGTCCTTTGCCACTCCGGACATTCCTGCCTGGCCGACCGCGTGGCCACCAACGGCAGCATCCAGTACGTCAACCTGAGCGCCTTCACGCTGCCCTCGATCTACACGGCCTCGTCTACCGTGGCGTCGAATGCCAACATTGCCAGCCCCTTCGGCAACGCGCCACGCAACCCCGGCCGCACGCCCAACTTCTTCCAAACCGATCTCGACTTCAACAAGCGCTTTTCCACTCCGGTCGATAATCTGAAGGTCGAGTTCCGCGCCGAAGCCTACAACGTCTTCAACCACACCAACCTTTACTTGCCTTCCACCATTTCGGGCACGGTAGGCAATTTCACACAGAACGCCCCCACCGGCGGCGGCGCGGTCACCGGCACCTTTGAGCCGCGCATTATCCAGTTCGGTCTCAAGGTCGTTTACTAAAACTCCCGCTGCTTGGGCACATCGGCAACCCGCACGAACTTCGTGCGGGTTGCTTTTTGTTAGGGGCTTTTGATAGGGGCTTTTCTGCGGTTCCTTTCGTAATCCTCCGCACCTCACAGACCCTCCGCCGCTGGTGCGCTATAATCGGCAACCGTTGAAATAGAATCGGATCGGGCGGAGTTCCAGTTTTGGCTGGCAGCAACAGGACACCGCTGATCGTTCTTCACGGGCCGGAGTTTGAGTTTGCGGAGGCAGAGATGAAATACCGCGTTTTGACTGTAAACAGGGAGTTTGGCAGCGGCGGAGGCCGCATCGCCCAGACCATCGCCAAGTGGCTGGGCTGGAAGTTGCTGGATCGCGACATTATCGACGCCATCGCCTACGCATCCCATGTGGATACCAAGGTGGTGAAGAAATACGATGAGCATGTGGACGGGTGGCTGCGCCGCCTCAACCAGCAGGCCATGCGCTCGGCCGCCCTGGCCGCAGGACTGGAACTGGGCGAGAACTCGGTCTTCGACGCCGAGGAGATGGTGAAAGTCTCCCAGAAGATCATTGAAGAAGCCTGGTCGCAGGGAAACTGCGTGATAGTGGGCCGCGGCTCGCAATGCGTGTTGCAGCACAAGCCCGACGTCTTCCATGCCTTTGTCTACGCGCCCTTGAAACAGCGGCTTCAGCGCCTGCAACTCCGCCTGGAGAAAGGCGCCGACATCGAGCAGCGCATCCGCACCGTGGACGCCGAGCGCGCCAAGTACCTGCAGGAGTTCTACGGCAAGAGCTGGTGCAACCTGCACCTCTATGACCTGATGATCTCTTCCAGGATGGACGAGGACGAGACTGCCCGTGTCATCGTAGCCGCCATGGGCGCGACGGTGTGACAAAAGCAGGGAACAGGGACCAGGGAACAAGGAACAGGGAAAAGGGTTCAGGGTCGGACCCGAACAAAACCTGGGTGCCCCAGGTCCCGATTCTGGGACCTGGGAAACCTCGACTCCGCGGATCGCCACCGAACAAATGCCCAGCTGCCCGTCGCGCCTCAATTCCCTGATCCCTAATCCCTGGCCCCTGCCTCTCTACCTCCGCGGCGGCCGATCGCCGTACTGGTTGCTCTGGGTGACGATCGACAGGTCTGCGTCGAACGAAAGCGCGGCAATCAGCACAGCCAGGTGGGCCCGCGCGTTGTCGCGTTCGGTCTCCAGATCCGCCTGCTTCTTGCGATCGGCGTCAATTTCGTCTTCAGCCCGGTTCAGCTCGTCCACAAAGCGCTTGGCGGCATCGTTCCCCTTGAGCGCAGTCAGATTCTCGCGGTCCCGCGCCTCGTCGTCGGCCAGCGTTTTCAGCCTTCCCGAAATCTCGTCGATCCGGTAGTTCAGCTTGCTCAGCACCGCCGCCGCCTCCACCACCGGCTTCAGTTTCTCTTCCAGTTCGGGAGTGTATTTGCCAATGCTGACCAGGAACTCGCCGCGGGCGCTGTCGGGATTGATCTGCACCCGTTCTTTCAACACGGCTTTCTCACCCACATGCAGGTTGACCGACTCGTGCGGCTTCACGGCCACGCGGAAGCGGTAGGCGGTTGCGGTGGTCTCGGCCGGCTGCGGCTCGGAGTCCAGCACCGCGTTGCCGTGGCGGGCGTGCTCCACAATCACCGTGCGGTCTTCGTCGGCGGCGTTGGTCACCGTGTAGGTGCTCTCGGTGACGTCCGTGGTCTGCTCCACCAGCACGCCGTCGTGGATGGCAATGTGGTGCAGCGTGCGGGTGTCGGCAAAGCCGCCCCGATGCACCCTGACGGCCTGATCGGCGGCGTAGGAGAGCAGCCGCTTTTCGCCGGGATGGATGGGATCCAGCAGTCCCTCGCCGGCAAACTCGCCGCTCTCGAAGATGGAGAAGCTGCCCGAGTCCAGGGTCAGCTTGGACTTGTTTTCAAGCCAGATGGCGCGCAACGGGGTGTTCTCTTTTTCGCTCCACAGGGTGACGTGCTCGGCGGGCAGTTCCTGCTGCAGAATGGGCACCATGGCCGACTCGTTCTTGTGGATGGTGACCGGCTGGGCCAGCGCATATTCGAAGAAGTCGTCGAAGGCATTGGTGGAAACGTCGCCGGGCTGGATGGCGTCGGTGGGGCGGTCGACACCGTCGGCGTCTTTGCTGCGGCCCATCGCAGCGAACGCTCCTGGAACACCTCCGCCGCCAAGCCCTTCCATCCCTGCAACGCCGTAGCTGGCAGTGGGAGGAGCCTCCCTTTCACTGGCCATTCTTACGGATTTGGGAACTACGCGCCGAGGCGCGGCAGCGGGCGGCGGCTCAAAGACCTTCGCTGCAAGTTCGATCCTGTCGTATTGCTTATCTTCCGCCGCCTCATGCGTCTGCGGCGTAGTCTGCTCCTCGGTGGCAATAGGAATCTCCGGACGCCGCGTGTAAATGGGCTGCGACAGCGGCTGAATGAAGCTCTGCGGCGCTCCGGCCACCAGCGACAACTGCACGTTGTCCCAGTCCGCGCCCACGGTGTTATCCACCACCGCCCAGCCTTGCAGGATGGCGCTCGCGCCCGGCTCGCTCGATGTTCCCGTGCGCGGGAAGACGATCCGGTAAGTCGACTTCCACACCGGCACTTCGCTGATGTAACTCACGCGCAGTTGCCGTTGCCCCTGGCCCAAGGTATCCAGCGTCAGGTGGCGCAGCCCGGTGGAGTGTGTCGTACTCAACAGTTCCAGATACCGGTCAAGCTGGCCCTGCAGGTTGGCGTCCAGCGGACGCACGCTCAGCGCCGGGGTCAGTTCGATCACCCGCACCGCGCCCGAACTGGCCACCAGGGTGAGAAAGAACTTGTCCACCGTGGCGCCGTCCGCGCTGTCGTCCTTCCCGGCCTTTTCGTTGCGCGACTCGATGGACATCAGCCGCCCGACGATGGTGCCCCCGGGCCCGCCGGTGACCTCGACCCGCTGCCCGCGCAGCGCCTGAAACAGCTCGGTGGACGTCGGATCGTCGCCCATGCCCAGCGAAAGCGACTTCAACTGCTCGGCCAGCGGCGTGGTCGAGTTGTAGTTGACCCCGCCGATGCGCCCGCCGCCCTCGTCCAGCACCGTCAGCGACTGCAACACATCGTTCAACTGCGGCGAGGTGAAATCGATGGCCACGCGCTGGTTGCCGTTCACCGACCCGGCATGTTCAAAATACCCCACGCCGTTCTTGTAAAGCACCACCTTGCGGACCGGAAGGTCTTTTATGGCGGCAGTCGCCACCTGCTGTGCGGCCACCTGCGCCACCTGCGGTGGGGTCAACTTTGACTTTGGTTTGGTGTTGGCAGCGGCCGGAGACTGCGCCGCAAGAGTGATCGACATGGCAGCAAGACAGACGAAAAGAAGACTGCGACGCATAGGGTCCTCCTCGGACCAACAAAGGGATGCTACATCCTTGGACCCCGCCAACCCGAAAATGGTTCCCGCCACCTGCGGTGGGGCCAACTGCGCCTTCGGCCACCTGCGGTGGGGCCACCTGCGCCTGCGGCCACCTGCGGTGGGGCCAACTGCGCCTTCGGCCACCTGCGGTGGGGCCAACTGTGCCTTCGGCGCCTGGCTTCTTCGGCATCCGCGGCGAAACGTGGATTCGGCCCTGCCTTGTGCCCGGTTGCACAGCACTCGGCTTCGCCGCTGGAGCAAAATGAAAGGTCCGGAACTCGCGCCTTTCCGGCACCATTCTGTCTCGGCGCGCAAGGGGAGAGCTACGAATGAACGGAAAACGCACCAAGGTTGTTGCCTTCAACGGAAGCGCCCGCAAGGGCGGCAATACTGCCATTTTGCTTGGATATGTCTTGAAAGAACTGGAACAGGAAGGCATCGAAACCGAACTGGTGGAGATGGCCGGGATGGAGATTCACGGATGCCGCGCCTGCCGCGAGTGCTCCAGAAAGAAGGACCATCGCTGCGGACAGACCGGAGACATGGGCAATGAACTGATCGCCAAAATGGAGGCGGCCGACGGCATTCTGCTGGGCTCGCCTACCTATGTCGCCGACGTCTCGCCGGAGATCAAGGCGCTGATGGACCGCGCCTGCCTGGTCTCCATGTCGAACGGAGGCTTGCTTCGCCACAAAGTGGGGGCGGCCGTGGTCGCGGTGCGCCGTGCGGGAGGCATTCACGTCTTCGATACCATGAATCACTTCTTCCTGATCAGCGAGATGATCGTCCCCGGCTCCAGCTATTGGAACATCGGATACGGACTTGAAAAGGGAGACGTGGAGAACGATGCCGAGGGCATCCGAACCATGAAAAACCTGGGTCTGAACATGGCCTGGCTGTTGAAGAAGATCGCCGGCTGACGCTGAGCAATAGAAAGCAGCCTGGCCCGGGGTGCGGAATGAGACTATTCTGTTCAGGAGAACCGCTTCGAATGGCGGTTCTCTCCAGGGTGGTCGAGGCGGATGTTCCGGACCAGCCCTGCCTGCCTCAGAGCGCATTCCCTGCGCCGCTGAGGGTCTTCCGCCAAGCCGGCACTTGCCTGCGACCGTTCGACCCGGCAGACGATGCGCCCTGTCTTGCATGAGGAGAAAACGATGGAATCGACCAAAACCGACAACGCCATTCAGAACGATGTTTTGCACTTGGGAAGCCCGAGCAAGCTCTCACCCGAAGCAGTCGCCAAAGCTCTCGCGCACCACAATCGCCACCATGGCGGCGAGCAGTCCAAGCAGGCTGCGGCCAAGGTAGGCGGCAAGAAGGGCAAGTCGGGCAAATAGCGGGATCGATCGAAGCGACGAAAGGGGAGAGTGGTTCCCACCCGTGGCGCAAAGAACGCGCCATGGATGGGGCACCCGTTTCGTGTGGCCTGGCTGCGCCATGGTCTTCGCGGTCACTCGCCCTTGCTGGTCTGCATGCTCAGGTAGCGCTCGTAACCTATCTCGCTGATCTGGTGCGCCTGGGCTTCAAGCCAGTCCACGTGGTCTTCCTCGTCCTTGAGCAGGGCGACGAAGAGATCGCGGGAGCCGTTGTCCTTTTCTTCCGTAGCGATGCGGACCGAATCGTTATACATGGCTACGGCCTCGATTTCCAGCTTCAGGTCGGCCTCGATCATGGCCTTCACGTTGCCGCCTATCGAGAGCGAAAGCGGTTCCATGCTGGGCAGGCCGTCGAGAAACAGGATGCGCTCCATCAGCGATTCGGCGTGTTTCATCTCGCCGATGGACTGCATTTTGATGTACTTCGACAGGCGGTCGTAGCCCCAGTTCTCGCACATTTCCGCATGGAGAAAGTACTGGTTGATGGCGGTGAGCTCCTCGCGAAGCGCACGATTCAGGATCTCGATGACCTTCGGATTGCCCTTCATGGCCAGGATTCTACAGAACGAGACACAGCGTTGTAACCGAAAAAACACATCCAACCAGGCAACCGGATGCTGCATCCAATAACCCAGTGGGCAGATCGGTCGATTTGCCCGCGAAACGCTTCCCCGCGACCCGAACGGGCAGGGCCAGAAACACTGTAAAGGTTCCTTCAGGTCGCGGTCGGCGCGCCGGCTATCTTCTCCAATTGAGCCAGGTGGTTCAGGTCGTGGCCTGCCATGGTCTCGACGATATCGAGAAAAGTCATCGTACCGCGCTCCGGGTGTGTCACCGGCCGGGTTGCCGCTTCCGGTAGCGCCAGGCCGATGAGACGAAGGTTCCAGCCGCGCATGGCGGTGAAGACGTCGAGGGCCTGGGTGGCAGAGAGAGTCGAGTAAACCGCAGCCCACTTCTCCTGATCGAACGGTTGCAGCGTGGGGCCATCTTCAGCCAGCGTCTGGCGCAGGCGAAAGGCAAACACCAGTTCGCAGTCGGCCAGGTGGCACACAATCTCGGCTGCACTCCAACGGCCGGGCGCCGGCGGAGTCGAGACCTTCTCCGCGCCTATGGCCTCAAGCCGGCGCGCAATCTGTGCAGGAGTCGCACCGAGAATGGCCTCCACTGGCCGTCCATCCAGATACTTTGCATAGGGGTTCAGAACACTCATGAGGCAACCTCCTGGGGGGAATTCACTGTCCTGTTTTCTGCAGATACCCGTCCATTGTGTCTTCTGCTTGCGGGGCTTTGCAAGCGCCCGGGCGACGATAGATGCAAATCCCATTCCAGCATTCGCCTTTCGCAAAACCCGCTCGCATCGCGGCCGCCCCATCGGCGGCCACCAGCACGTTGAAGGTTGGAACCTGCCGGGCAAAATCGTCCCCGTTCCCAATAGCGATCACGGGAACGTTTTGGTGCAGGTGGGAATATCCCGAGAAGGCGGTCCATTCGGCGACATAGGTGCCAACCCCGCACAGACCGGGCTCCCGGCTTAGCCGATCGATGGCAAGCAGGGTTCCCGGCGTCTTCCACCAGCCCGCGAACATCAAAACCCCGTAAGCCTGCGCAACGGCAAAGAAGAGCACACCGGCAGCTACCCGCTTCTTTGAAAACCCCAGCAGTGTGCCGCCGGGCTTCGAAGAGGCCGCTGTCTCCACAAATCCGATCGCCCCCAAAACAAGCACCAGCGGCACGACGGGAATCATGAAGCGCGGATCCTTGTGGGCCAGCAGGGAATGGGAACCCACGACGATGGCCGCCACCGCTGCCAGAAAAGGAGTGCGCCGCGCACCCTGCGCGATAAAGGGCAAAGTGGGACCCAGCAGAACAAACAGCACTGGCAAATACCAGTACCATGGCTCCACTCCGTACAACTGGCTGCGCCCCTGGAAGACATTGACCTGAAAGTTGAGCAAGAACGACTGCCAGGGATAGGACCACGTCAACTTGTCTACCAGTCCGAACGCCAACACGGGGATGGCGAGCCCAGCCGCCACTACGGGCAGCCTGCGGCGCCAGTTCGGATAGCAGAAGTAGGCTGCCGCAAACACCACCGGCGGGATTAGCTGGATGCGCAAGGACGCGGCAAGACCGCACAGAATGCCCGCCGCGAACAGCCGCTTCAGCTCATTTTTCTGGCCAGCGAACGCGCCCAGGTAGAGCCCGGGCAGCAGGACATTGGTAGCGGCCACTTCCGTAAGCGCCTTGGGGGCAAAATAAATCAGCGCGAAGTGGAGGGCGCACGCTCCCGCGGCAATGGCCGCTGCCTCGTTGCCGCGGATTCGCCTCGCCCACGCAAAGCCAAACCAGACGGTGGAAAGCGAAGCCAGCGACAGTACCACGACGATGCCGGCAAGGTAACCGGCGCTGCCGCCGCCCATCCACCCGGTGGCGCGCATCGCGCCGGCCAGAAAAGTCGGGAATACCCAGGAGCGAATGCCCTCGCGCCACTCCCATGAACTCACGCCGTAACCATAGGCCAGCCGGTGCGCCGGTTCCAGCGTTTGAAAGATCTCGTCGGGATGGTTGATGCTGGGAAAGCGAAGAGCCAGACCAATGCGAAGCCCCAGCGCAAGCGTCAGCAGGGCGATCCAGGCGGTGGCGATCTGAATACGTTTCTGTTTCGACCCTTGCCCCGATTGCCCGGCGCTGTCTGCTGTGCCCTGCTTGCTCACAGATACTCCTGGTCCATGTGCTGCCGGGTGGGCCAGTCATGGGAGTTATGGTGGTCCGGCGCGTTAGACATTCCTTCCGCGCCCATGGCTTCAAGATCGCCGGGGAGCCGTCCTCCCGGGGTATTTACCGCCCGGTTGCCTGCAGATATGGATTGATTGTGTCTTCCGGTAGCGGCGCCTGGCAAGCGCCCGCGCGACGGTAAACGCAAACTCCACGCAGGCAAGCTGCCCGCTCAAATCCTGAATGGTTCACCTCGGGTTTATCGGCCACCACGAGGACGTTGAAGGTTGGAGCTTGCCGGGCCAGATCGTCGCCGCTCCTGATTGTGACCATGGGAACATCGCGATGAAGATGGCTATATCCCAGCACGCCAATCCAGTCGGTCACATAGAACCCGATTCCGCAGAGGCTTGTGTCGCTGCTGAGTTGGTCGTTCAGCAGCTTGGGGCTGTCAACCTTGAGCCAGTGGCTCAGCATCAGAGTCTCGAAGCCGGAGGAAAGGACGAAGAAGATCACCCCCGAGACCAACAGCTTCTTTGAGAAGCCCGGCCTCGGCACACCGGGTTTGGCCCATTTCACCATCTCCACAAATCCGATTGCCGCCAGGGTAAGCACCATCGGCAACAAGGGGTACATGAAGCGGACCTCCTTGTGGGCCAGCACCGAGTGCGAACCGAGAATGATGAGCGCGACAGCAGCCAGAAAGGGGCTGCGCACAGCGCCCTGGACGACAAAAAAGATGACAGGCCCAATCAGAGTCAACACCAGCGGAAGATACCAGTACCACGGCTCCACGCCATAGATCTTGCTGCGACCTTCCAACACATTGACCTGAAAGTTGCGGATAAACGACTGCCAGGGATAAGACCAGGTGAACTTGTCCACAAGTCCGAAGACAAGAACGGGAATGGAGAGCCCGGCAGCCACTGCGGGTATTCTGCGCCGCCAGTGCGGGTAACAAAAGTAGACCGCGGCAAAGGCGATCGCCGGGATCAGCTGGATGCGCAGAGACGCCGCGATTCCGCACAAGATCCCCGCGGCAAACAGCCGTGTCCTCTCGCGCTTCTGGCCCGCGAATGCTCCCAGGTAGAGGCCGGGGAGCAAGAAATTGGTGGCCGCTACTTCAGTGAGCGCCTTGGGGCCGAAATAGATCAGCTCGAAGTAGAGTGCGCAGGCCACCGCTGCGATCGCCGCAGCTTCGCTGCCGCAAACCCGTTTGGCCCAGGCATAGCCAAACCACACGTTGGACAAGGACGCAAGCGAGAGAACCACGATAATCCCGTCGATGTAGCCGCTGCTGCCTGAACTCATCCATCCGGTGGCGCGCATCACGCCGGCCAGAAAGGCAGGGAACACCCAGGAGCGAATGCCCTCGCGCCACTCCCAGGTGACGACGCCATAGCCATAGGCCAACCGGTGCGCAGGTTCCAGGGTTTGAAACACTTCGTCGGGATGAAAGGTGTTGGGGAAGTGGATGGCAAGGCCGATGCGAAGGCCCAATGCAAGCGTGAGCAGGACGACCCAGGCCGCGACGATCTCAAGACGGCTCCATGGCGATGCCTGCCGCGGCTGCTCGACGTTTGCTTCCAATCCCTGTCCGTTCATAAATACTCCTGGACCATGCGCTGCCAGGTGGGCCAGTCATGCGAGTTATGGGAGTCCCAAATATAGAATCTGTGCGGAATTCCCTTTTCGGTCATGATCCGGTCCAGGTTCTGGTTCTGATCCAGGCACTGGTCGTCCCAACCGGTCGCCAACACATAGGTATTGCGCTGGAATTGCTCGAAATACCACGGGTCGGTCATGTTGGGCAGGTAATGCGTGGGCAGGTTGAAGTAGCAGTCTTCGTCGTAGTAGCCATTCAGAAACCGGGTGAGATCGAAGGCGCCGGACATGGCCAGGAAGCCGCTGAAGACGCCGGGATGGCGCAACGCGACGTTGACCGCATGGTAGCCGCCGAAACTGCAGCCCAGGGCCACCAGGTGAGGATCGCGGTTCTTCGGCAGAATGAAGGGCACCACCTCGTTGAGCAGGTAATCCTCATACTGCATGTGGCGGGCGATGCGCCATCGCGAACCCACCTGCTTGTTGTACCAGCTCTCCAAATCGACTGAATCGACGCAAAAAAGCTGCACCTGGCCGGCATCGATCTTTCCCGCCAACGCCGCCACCATGCCGCGGTCTTCAAACTCGAAGAAGCGTCCGCCGGAGGTGGGAAAGACGATCACAGGCACGCCGCCGTGGCCGAAGACCAGAAGTTCCATCTCCCTGCCCAGCGAAATCGAATGCCACTTGTGGTACTCACGAACCATCGATAGAGGCTCCGCGGAGTTTCTGCTTGTTCCGGCTCGCGCCCGCTGCGCCAACCAAAGAGTCTTGAGACAATCTCTTGCTGATTATCCAGCATTTTGCCTGGGACAAGCCGTTCCCGCCAAATCGCCCCACTTTGGGTAATGATCGGCTGCCCGCCGCGTCGCAACAGCATGGAAAGCCTCCACCCGATCGCAAGCGAACCGCGCCGCGCGGGCAGGGGATTGAGACAGGCTTTGGAGAACCGCGGGATTCTTGCTACTGTAACAAGCTGGGCCGCTGTTTCAAACGGTATTCTTCTTTTGAAAAAACAAGCTGAAAAAACAAGGATCGAGGGTCGCAAAGGTTGATTCCGGATTCCCAACCATGTCTGCCGGGCGCGGACGGCTTGCCCGGAGCGGGCGAGACCGCCGTGCACCCCAGGCTTCGCCTGCATCGCGCTTTTCCCAGCCGGATCTTGCCGGACAAGCGAGACCTTATCGTCTATCTGCCGCCCGGTTATGACCGGAATCCCGACCGGATCTATCCGGTGCTTTATCTGCATGACGGGCAGAATCTCTTCGACGGGCGTACCTCGTTTGTGCCGGGCCGTACCTGGGCGGTTCGCGAACAGGCCGACGCCGCCATGGCCGCGGGGTATGTGGAACCGCTGGTGATCGTGGGCATCTACAACACCGGCGAGCGGCGGATGGCCGAATATACCCACGAGCCCGACCTGAAGTTTGGCGGCGGCGAGGCAGAGGCGTACGGGCAAATGATGACGCAAGAGCTCATGCCGTGGATTGCCGGGCAGTATAGGGTCAGCCAGGATCGGGAGTCGACCGGTCTGGGTGGCTCGTCGCTGGGCGGCCTGGTGACGCTCTACCTGGGATTGCGCTATGGGGAGCGGTTCGGCAAGCTGGCGGTGTTGTCCCCCAGCGTGTGGTGGGCCCGCAAGAGCATCCTGGGCTATCTGAACGAGCGTGCGCCGGATCTTTGGGAGCGCCCACGGCTGTGGCTCGACGTGGGCGACCGCGAGGGCCGGCGCACCTTGCAGGATGTGGAGCAGCTGGCCCGGCGATTGCAAGCCAACGGATGGCGTTCCGGCGAGACGCTCCACTTCGAGCGCATCGCCGGCGGAACGCACGACGAGGCCAGTTGGGCCAATCGCGTGGGGCCGATGCTGAAGTTTCTGTTCCCTGCGCGGAAGTAACGGCGCGGCCTGAAAAAGCCTCGACAAAAATGCGAATAATGGTATGCTGTCGGGGAAAACAATCGCGGCCTTCCCTGGGCCCCTATGTTATCGGAAGGCACGGCTACAGAGGGTTCACAATTGCTCTGCCCAGGAGTCGCTGTTCTCAAGTAGCTTATCCCTCAAGAAGAAGCTACCTTCCGCCCAATTACTCAAGGCTCATGAATTGTGGACCCGCTCTAACTCATAAGTCATCTGCATCCCACAGGAAAGGACTTGAGAGCCATGGGCCCTTCTGTTGAGTCAGAAAGAAAATCCATGTTGGGTAGCCTCTTTGAGGGATACCAGGGACCTGTCTTTGCCCTGCGCTTTTGGGATGGTTCGCGGTGGTCCAGCTCGGAGGGCCGGAAACCAGCCTGTACCATCGTGCTGCGGAACCCCGGGGTGCTTGAGGCACTGATGGTGGCCCCGGACGAAGTGACGCTCGGAGAAGCTTTCATTCACGGAGAGCTGGACGTGGAAGGCGATCTTTTCTCCGTTTTCTCCATGGCCGCCCATCTGTTCCATCGCCCCCAGAACCTGCGCCGCCAAATCGTCCAGAAGGCCGCGGCAGCCTGCTTCGGGCTGGCCCAATGGCTGCGCCACGGCCCCATGCACTCCCTGAGCCGCGACCGCGCTTCCATCGAGTACCACTACGACCAGCCTGCGGCGTTTTTCGAGCCATGGCTGGGCTCTTCGTTCGCCTACTCCTGCGCCTACTTCCGCAGTCCCGAAGATTCTCTGGAGGTGGCCCAGGCGCGCAAGCTGGAGCTGATCT
Source organism: uncultured Occallatibacter sp. (assembly GCA_964560845.1). Lineage (GTDB taxonomy): Bacteria > Acidobacteriota > Terriglobia > Terriglobales > Acidobacteriaceae > Telmatobacter. Next base: position 19,318 of record CAZLMY010000082.1, read on the forward strand.
GCCAGAAGCTGCGCCTGCAGCCCTTCGAGCGCTTTCTCGACATCGGTTGCGGGTGGGGCAGCCTGCTGCTGCACGCCGCAGGCAAGTTCGGCGCCCAGGCTTATGGCGTAACCCTCAGCCGCGAACAGGAGGGTACCGCGAATCGGCGCATCGAGCAGGCCGGTCTCAGGCAGAGTTGCGCCGTGGAACTGCGCGACTACCGGAATCTGGAGGACGCCTGCGTGCCCTTCGACAAGATCGCCAGCGTGGGCATGTTCGAGCATGTGGGCCTCAAGAACCTGCCACAGTACTTTGGCGTTGCTTACCGGATGCTGCGCCCCGGCGGGGTATTTCTGAATCACGGCATCGCCCGCTCGGCCACCGCCAAGGTGCCGGCCAAATCGTTCATCGATCGCTACGTCTTTCCCGACGGGCACCTGGTCACGCTCTCCGAGGCCATTACCGCCGCGGAAAGCCAGGGCCTCGAAGTGCGCGACGTGGAGAATCTGCGCGAGCACTACGAACTGACCCTGCGCCGCTGGGTAGAGGGCCTGCGCCACAACGCCGACACGGTTCTCAAGCACGTATCGAAGCTCACCTACCGCATCTGGCTGCTATACATGGCCGGATCGGCCGCCGCTTTCAGGCGTGGAGACATCGGGGTCTACCAGGTGCTGTTCAGCCGTCCCGACCGCGGCGAAAGCCGCCTGCCGCTGACCCGCGACGACTGGTATGCCAGCAGCGCATCGGCCGAGGAGGTAGAAGTGTAGAGGGCGCCGACTCGTAGCCTTGATGCGTGGAGATTCAACTACCATCGTCGCATTTGCCTCAAATGCCCTTTCTCGGCGATACTTAGGTGTTGTGTCTTGCGCGGCTGGGCACTCTTGTCCGGCCATTAATTTGGCAGGGTGAGCTTGAACTGTTTGCCGCCAGCCGGGAAGACCCCCAAGAGACCCGGGGTCCCCACGGACAGGTCTTCGTCCGAGGGGTGGAAGAGACAGCAACAGAGCACAGGAATCTGAAAGGAACCGTATCGCCGTGGTGATGATTCGTTTGGCGCGTTTCGGCGCCCGCAAGCAGCCCTACTACCGCATTGTGGCCATCGAGAAGGACCGCGCCCGCAATGGCCGTTCGATCGAGGTCGTCGGCACCTACAACCCCCGCACCAACCCGGCCACCGTGGATCTGAAGCACGAGCGCGTTGCCTACTGGCGCGGCGTGGGCGCCCAGCTTTCCCCCATCGTGGAAAAGCTGATCAACAAGAATCCCGCCCCGGCCGCCGTCCCAGCCGTAGCCTAGGCCTTCCCACTCTTTCCCCCATGGGCGTTTTCGGGTGTGTGCGCGGGCCTTTTTGGCCTGCGCGCGTACAATTGCTGACGGCGACGGGTGTGTGCTGATACGATGCGCGCACCGGTTCAAGTAGCGAAGATCGGGTTGCCTATTCTTGAACCCATCCGGTCAGGGGCACGAGCATGACCCAAAACGATATGGTCGAAGTGGAAGAACTGGTCCGCGAAATTGCGCGGGCTTTGGTGGATGAGCCAGCGGCTGTTCAAGTGGAGTCTGTTGGCAAGGACGACAACACCGTTCTGCGGCTGCGCGTTGCGCCTCAGGATGTGGGCAAGGTGATCGGCAAGCAGGGACGCACGGCGCGATCGGTGCGCACCATCCTGGGCGCCGTGAGCATGAAGCTCCATCACCGCTACACGCTGGACATTCTGGAAGAAGACGACTAAAGCGGTTCCACAATGAGTCTACCCAGGAGCCACTGCCCTCAAGTCGCTTTTCCCTCAAGAAAAGCTACCCGCCGCATCGTCGCACCGGGCACGTGAATTGTGGAACCGCTCTAGGGTGACTGCCGACGCACCCGGCGGACGCCGGAGGCAGCAATGACCACGGAAGAACAATGGGCCTGGTTGGCCCGCATTCGCCGCTCCCAGGGCCGCAAGGGCGAAGTCTTCGCCGACATCCTGACCGATTTCCCCGACAAATTTGCCGAACGCCGCCGCCTCTGGCTGCTGGCCGAAGGGACCGCTGCCGGCTCAGCCGCAGCAGCGTCCGCCAAGGCTCCGCGCGAAGTGGAACTTACCGCCCACTGGCTTCACAAGGGCGGCATCGTGCTCCACTTTGCCGGGTCCGACTCCATCTCTACGGCTGAAGCTCTGGCCGGCCAGATTGTAGCCATTCCCCGCGAACAACGCGCTCCGCTCAGCGAAGACGAGGTCTATATCGCCGATCTGATCGGCTGCACGCTGTTCGACGTGGCCGGCGCTGAACCGGTGAGCGTGGGCGAAATTGAAGAAGTCGACCGCACCGCAGGCCCGGTTGCCTTACTGGTGGTCGCGGGCGCGGCAGGAGAGGTGTTGGTCCCCTTCGCCAAGAGCTATCTTCGGTCGATCGACATCGCCGCCAAGCGCGTGGAAATGGCTCTGCCCGCCGGCCTGATCGAATTGAATGCACCGGGAAAAGGGTAGCTCGTGCCGTCGGAACTCTGTCTTGACGAGAAGGCAAGAATAGGTAGGTCGGGGTTTCAACCCCGACAATTCGAGACAACAGTTGACTGGGCTTTAGCCCCTGAGGCATGCTGCTTCGGCTCACCGCGCCAACGCTACATCCCTTCGAATTCCCCCGGCATCGGATCGATCCGGTCGAGAAAGTTCATCTGGACGAACACGCCGTCCCGTAGCCAACTCCGTTGTGGATTCGCCGTAATATAGGCGAGCTGATTGCGAAAATCGTCGCCGTCCCGAATCCGATGCTCGTGAAATCCCGCCTGCCATACCTCGCCCCCAAATTGCTTCCGCAATTCATGAGAGTACCCACTCTTGATGCATTGGGCGCAGCGCTCGATGGTCTGGCCTGGCGCTGGGGTCAGCAAGACGTGCAAGTGCTCCGGCATCACCGCGAACCCGTGAAGCCGGTAACGCCCCCGATCGCGACAGTGGAAGAGCATCTTCACCAAGAGCTCAGCATTTGCGATTCTCAAAAAGAGCGCGCGCCGTTGAAAAGTGGTGGTTGTGAGAGCATACGTAGGCATAGCCGCTTTTCCCTCACGTGATCTGCAGTCTGAGGAAAAGAGCGGAACAAAGGGCGTATGGTCTGAAAAAGCAAGCCTCAGGGGCTGAAGCCCCGATCCGTGCATGGCTCTGTTTGTCGGGGTTGAAACCCCGACCTATCTGTTTTTGCCCATCCGGCCTTTGCACTTCCTATTGAAACGCCAGTGGTCTCCAGGCCCCGCCTTGTTTCACCGCCAACTGAATCGGCCGCGGCGGACCTTTGGACGGGACGGTGACTTCGATCCAAAGTTCATGGCCCTGGCCGCTGAACGCTGGATTCGTCGCATGTTCCGGAAGGTAGAAGTCGACCGGCACATTGAGGCGAAGTTCGGCGCAAGGGGAACCGGGCAAGGCAGCCACCGTCTGCCCACTCGTGCTGTTCTCATTTTCCGGAATCCGAATGGCCACCAGTTTGTTTCCCTGCACCTTGAGCTGCGCGGGGAAATACACAGTTTGTCCGCCCTGGATCGAGAAGGCGCCGCCGGTCGGCACCCCTTCCTGATTGCGGGGTAGAGCCGCCTGTTTCGCCGAGGGCAGTGTGCTCTGGCAGCCGTCCACAATCAGTTGCACTCTGAGATAACGGCCGCGCATCACCAGTTCCGGATCGTAAGCCACCGTGCGCGTCCACACGCGGGGGCTGGTCCAGCGCTGGTAGAGATATTTGGCGGCGACGGCCGAAACAATGGCCAGTTGAATCAGCAGCAGGGCAATAGAGGCTTTGCTCAGCTTCATCGTGCCTCCTTGGGAGCCGTGGCTTCGTCCTTCATGCGCGTCAGTAGCCTGCGGCGCATCTTCTCCAGGGCCCAGCCGCCGGCCAGAAACAGCACCCCGAGGCCGATGAGCCCCAGCGACCGGCTGAATTTGTCCATGATATCGCTGAAGTAGAACCAGGCCACGGTGATGGCGAACCCCACCACGCCCAGGTTCACCAGCGCCTTCGAGCCCTGACGCACGGCCCACCAAATGGCGAAGACACAGAAGACGGCCACCAATGCGTGGGCGGCAATGCCTGGCTCCTGGTGAGTATAGGAACAGCAGAAATCTCCGCGCTCGGTCCAGGTCCGTACACACCAGGGCAGTGCAAGGCTGAAGACAACTGCCGTGCCTACCGGAACCAGAGTCTTGCGCAGCTTGAAGAAGCAGAAGGCCAGCGGCAGAACGGCAATATCGACCCAACCCCAGACTTGCAGGTGGAAGGGAAGCGCTGCCTGGCTTCCCCAGGAATTCCAGCTCCCCACCATCAGGACCACCCCAACCAACGAGGCGATGGCCGCGACGGCGAACAGAATGCCCTGAGCGATCTTGCGCTTCGATCCCAGAAAGACGGTCAGATAAAGAACCGCCCAAACCATCAGGAAGCGGCCGAGGTAAACATCCTGACCGACGTGGCCATCGGCGGCAAACTCGAACTCCGAAAGAACCCATGCCGGAAACAGCAGCAGCGTCAGCACCTGTTGTGCCTCGTCGCGCAGCAGCATCCACCCGGCTGCGGCGGCAATGGCCCACAAGAGGATGGCCGCCGGCCAGTGCTCCTGGATGTTGAAGATCTGGCCCACCAGCGCAATGGCCGCGCCCGTGGAGATGGTTCCCACGGCGTGCAGAGCGGTTGAAAGCCCGCGATAGCGCGCACCCGCCCAGCCCCCGCCCAGGTGGAAGACGGCCACCATGCCCAGCACCAGCAGGTAGCGCGCGCCGGGACCCATCTGGTCCCAGTGGGCCGAGACAAACAGCACCACCCCGCAGGCCAGCAAAAGAGCTCCGAGTATGAGCGCCACCATCCCCTGCCAGCGCAAGCCGGAGGGCTGCGCCCGTTCCGACTCATAAGCACGGATGCGGCTTGCCCCCGCCGGATCCAGGACGCCGGCCGTTTGCCAGCGATTTAGCAACGCATCGATGTCTGCCATAACTGTTGCCCAACAGTAAAGCACATCCAGACGAGGAGTGCAGTTATCCCTACAAACTTTGAGCAGGTGCAGGGCAATCTCATGAAGCTGTTTTGAAAGGGCACGGCCGGGGAACCCTCTGGGTCGCCGTGCCGCAGAGTTGCCGGAAAAACGCCGGGCTTCAGCCCCTGAGGGAAGGTTCGAGATGGCCCAAGAGCGTCCGTCGGGGGCTAGAGCCGGAACTTTTGGGACCACGCTTGCGGCGCGGCTAAAACCGTGCCCTTTCAAACCACCGATTTTGTAGTCTCAAGATCTTGATGCGATTGCCCTTTGAGCAGGTGGCCGAAGGCAGCCAGCCCCACCGCAGGTGGTTAAAATCGGGATATGCGCTTCGACGTGGTCACCATCTTTCCCGGCTTCTTTTCCGGCTTTCTTGAGAACGGCATTCTGCGCCGAGCGCTGGCCGAGGGGTTGGTAAGCGTGGATGTCCACGACCTCCGCGCCTTCACCCACGACCGTCACCGCACCGTGGACGACAGGCCTTTCGGCGGCGGCGAAGGCATGGTGCTCAAGCCGGGGCCATTGGCCGAGGCGCTGGCTTCGTTGGGCGTCGAACCCAAAGCTGTCCGCGCGCAAGCGCAGTCAGCCCCACCGGAGGTGGTTCTGCTCTCGGCACAGGGGCGGCCATTTACCCAGGCGCTGGCCCGCAAAATCGCCAAGCTCGATCGCGTGGTGATGATCTGCGGCCGCTACGAGGGCGTGGACGAGCGCATCAACGAG
>CAZLMY010000083.1:0-25012 GCA_964560845.1 uncultured Occallatibacter sp.
CCAGGATGCGGTTGGTTTCAGCCAGCGAACTACCCGCCGGCGTGAAGTAATCGAGAATAAATCCGCCTTCGTCCATCTGCGGGAGCAGATCGCTGCCGAGCGACTGGTAGCCAAACCAGGTGCCTGCGGCCAGCAACACGCAGATGCCCCCCACCCACAGCGGCTTGGCGAGTGCCCAATCGAGTACCCTGTGATGCGTATTGAGCACCGCGTTCATGAACTTGCCTGTGCTGTGAAGATCGTGGCTGTCGTTTCGTGGACCACCGCGTTCTTCTTTCAACAGGACATAGCTCAACCCGGGGGTCCAGGTAAGCGCCAGCGCCAGCGACGTCAGGAGCGCCGCTGTCATCGTCACTGCCAGCGCCCGGAAGAACAGTCCTGTCACCCCGCTGACTGAAACCAACGGGAGGAATACCACTACCGGCGTGATGGTTGACCCGATCAGCGGGACGGTGAGTTCGCGGAATGCCTTGCGCACCGCCTCGGCGCGTGATTCACCTGCGTCGCGGTGCATCACGATGTTCTCGACCACCACGATCGCGTCGTCGATGACAAGGCCGATGGCCGCCGCCAGCCCGCCCAGCGTCATCAGGTTGAAGCTCTCGCCCATGAGCCACAGCACGCCGATGGTAATGGCAATCGTGACCGGAATCACGAGGCCGGCAATCAGGGACGATGTCCAGTCGCGCAGGAACAGAAACAGGATGATACAGGCCAGGACCAGCCCGATGAAGATCGCGTCGCGCACGCTGCCAATGGCGTTGCGCACAAGCTGAGATTGATCGTAAAACGGCTCCAGCTTCACGCCCGGCGGCAAAGTCTTGCGCAACTGCGCCACTTGCGCGGCCACGGCATCGGCCACCGCCACCGTGTTGCTCGTCGGCTGACGCATCAGGCTCAGTAGCACAGCGGTCTTTCCGTTGGCTGTCACCGTGGTGTAGACCGGCAGGGTGCCGTCTTCCACTGTGGCCACATCGCTCACATGCACGGGAGCTCCCGCGGGCGTGGTCTTCACCACCAGGTTGCGGATGCCATCGAGATCGTGCACTTGCGCGCCGACCAATCCGAGGATGAGCTGATGGTTCGCCTCATAGAGACCGGGCGAGTCCACGATATTCGAAGCCTCGATCGCGCTCGCCAAATCGGGTATGGTCACGCCCGCATTCTGCATCTGAGCGAGATTCGGGACTACGTGAAACTCCGGCACCTGGCCTCCCTGCACCAACACCGTGCTCACGCCCGAGGTCCGATTGAGGGGAGGCTTCAGATCGTAGTTGGCAATCTCCCAGAGGCGGGTCATGGGCACCGTATCCGAAGTAAGGCTATAACCCAGGATCGGAAAACTTGCGAATGTGAGCCGCTTGGTGGAGATATGCACCGTCGAAGGCAGCGTCTGCTGCACCATCGACAGCGCCGCATCCACGAGCTGCAGCTCCGTGATCATGTCCACGTTCCAATCGAAGAAAAGGCTTACCTCGGCGGAACCGCGGCTGGTTGTGGAGCGAACGGTTTCAAGGCCGGGCACGGAGTTGACCGCATCCTCGATGGGACGCGTGATCGTCACCTCCATTTGTTCCACCGGCATCACGCCGTTGTCCACCGCGATGATGACGCGTGGAAAATTGGTCTCCGGGAAGACGGAGATAGGCACCTTGAACGCGAGATAGACGCCCGCCGCGGTGAACATGAGGGCGAAGAAGAAGACGGTGCGGGTGGTCCGCGCCAGCCAGAACGACGGATCGCCGCTTTCGGGTGCTTTGGCTTGGCTCGGCATCACTTTCCGTCTCCGCCCTTATCTGCCCCAGCGGGCTTGTCCTCCGCGTCGTCGCCGGCCTTGCCGATCTTCACCTTTGTGCCAGGATCGATTCCGTACGAGCCGGTCGTGATCACCCGCTCTGAGCCATCAAGTCCGGTCAAGACCTGAATATCGTCGCCATTCGTGATGCCCAGCGTGACGTTCTTCTTCACGGCCGTGTTGTCAGACCCCACGATCATCACGGTCTTGCTTCCATCTTCGCCCGTAAGCACCGCCGATTTTGGAATCTTCATCGCATTTTCAACTATGCGGCCAGCGATAGCCACCTTCACCGGCGATCCCACCCTTAGCTTGCCGCTGCGGTTGTCGATCTTCAGCCACACCTCCACCGTCGTGCTTCCCGGGTCAAGCGCGGGGCTAATCATGGCCACCTTTGCCGGAACGGTGCTGTCAGCGCCGGGCACTTGAATCTCAGCATCGGAACCCACCTTCAACCGCTGCGCCAGCGCCTGCGCGATGTGTTCCTTTGCCAGCAGCGTACTGGTTTCCATAACCGTGATCAGCGGCGCCCCTGCCGCGGCAGTTTCGCCTGCGAAGAGGGGCCGGTCAGTCACAAATCCATCGATGGGACTGCGAATCTGCGTGAAGCTCACCTGGGCCCGCGCGCCCTTCAGCTTGCCCTCGGCTGAAGTTAGATCACCCTGCGCAGCTTTGAGTGCGGCCTCATGCGTCACCGCACGCATCGACTCCAGATGCTTGGACGCAGCATCAAAAGCGACCTGTGCTTGCACCAGCGCCGCCTGAGCCGTGTCAAGATCGCGGCCGGGGATCGCTCCCTCAGCAAAAAGCTGCTTGCGACTGTTCACGATGCTCTCATTCAAATTGAGATTTGCTTTCGCCTGCGCTACATCGGCTTCGGCCTTAAGCTGGTCCTCGGGCACCTGCGCCCTGGTTGCCGTGGCATAAGTTGCCTGCGCCGCTTCATACGCACCCTGGTTGTCCTGAGCTGCCGCTGCCAGGTCGGAGTTCTCAAGTACAACAAGAAGCTCGCCGGCCCTCACGTGCTCTCCCCGCTCGACATAGAATTTCTTTACCGGCGCAGCGATCTTCGGCTCGATGGCAGCCTGCGCAATCGGCGCCAGGACCGCGTCTGCCAAGATCTTCTCGGAGATCTCGCCGCGTTCTGGCTTTTCTGCCTGCACAGTTACCTGCGCCTGAACCTCTGCTTCCTTCTTGCAGCCGCTCAGAACCAAAGAAAGCGCCAGCGCGCCCACCGCCAGCAGCCTCAGCGCAATTCCATTCCGCTTGAAATTCGTGCTCATCGTTTTGCTCATCCTGATTAAGGGTCTCTTCTCGAATTCCAGAACCCTCGCTCTTACATTGTTCCGGTCAGCGTTTGCAGATCGGCGAGCGCAGCTTCGTACCGCACGCGGCCGTCTTCACGCGCGTTCTGCGCGGCAACGTACGCGCCCTGCGCGTCCACCATCTCCAGCACGGTTGCCTCGCCCCCCCGGTAGGCAAGCTTGGTGAGCCGCAAACTCTCGGCAGCTGTGTTCACGCTAAGATCCAGCGATGCGAGCTGGTCTCGCGACATTGCCGCTTCGGAGTACGCCTCGTCCAGTTTGGCGATCAGCTGCCGCTGCTTGGCCGTCAACGCCACTTGCGTCGATTGCCGCCGAATCTCGCTCTGTTTTACGCGCCGTTGGGTATTCAGCCAGTCCCAGACGGGAATGTTGAGCGTCACGCTCGCTGAGTAGCCGAGATTGTTCATGTGGTCCGGCCCCGGCCCGGTCGTCGCAAATTGCGGGGCGTCGATACCGTAGGTGTATTCCAATCCGAGATCGGGCAGATACGCGGCTCGCGCCGCCAGCACATCAGCGTTGCTGGCCCGCAGCGCTTCCATGGCGCTCTTCAGCTCGGCATTGTTTTTCGCAGCCGCCAGATCGATATCCTGGCGCGAAGCCAGCATAGGCGCAACATCGGGAGCGCTCAGCGTGTAAGGTGTGCGCGGTTCGGGAAACAGCAGCACACCCAGTTCCAGACGCGCTTTTTCGGCTGCGATCCGCGCATCGCCCAAATCGCGCTGTCGTGATTGCTCCTGGAGCTGCGCCTTCACCACGTCGGCATGTGCCGATTCGCGAGCCTGCTCGCGCTGACCGGTCAGCTTCGTGAAGTCCGCAGCTTCTTGACCCGCGCGCTCGGCGACCGCCAGCTTGTGATCGGCCGCCAGCGAGCCGTAGAAGAGCGAAACCACGGCCGACACCAGTCCGCGCCGCGCAATCTCCTGCTCCGCCGCGGCCTGCGCCGCCAGTGCAGCAGTGCGTTGAGCGCTGGCTATGCTCGCCAGACCAATCGTCTCGGAAACCGCACCTTGGCTCACGTATTCACGGGGTGCGTTGTTGGCGATGTAAATGGGGGTGGGTTCCGAAGATCCTGGCGCTGACGACGACTTGCTGTAGGGCCGCTGCGGCTCTGTATAGAGAACTGAATTGTTGTACGTCACGCTGGGTAGCAGACCAGCATAGGCGATATTGCGATCTAGACGCGCGGAACGCCCCTCCGCCACCGCCGCCGCGTAGTTCGCCTCGCTGCTCTGCGCCCGGTGGATTGCCTCTTCAAGCGTGATCACCGCCGGTGGCTGCGCCGCTGCTTGATTACTCTGCCCAGCGGGCCCTTGACCGCTGGAGCCCCTTGCCGCTGCCAGCAATATCGCCGCAAGGGCCACAATTGCGCGTTTTCCATGTACTTTCATTTTCAGATTGACATCATCCTTAATCGAGCGCGGTTCTGTCCGCTCACGCAATCCCGCTCCTGCGATCTTTATGCCAAGGGTGGCGGATCAATCCCTGAATGAAGACTTAACGTCACGCAGGCAATCGGCTTCAACTTAGCCTCCGGCGGGCTTTCGCTTGCCGGAAAACCACTCACTGGCCAACCTCGATGATCATGAATGTATCCGGTTTGGGCTGTGGACGGGCGTTACCCGCAGCGGGAAGCATCTCCGCCGCAGGCAGGTACGACTTGTGAGTGATTTCGTCAACGCCCATGGTGCGCGCCGAGGCCGCCGTCTTCACCATCTGCACAACCTCCCATTTGCCGCCTTGCATGCTCGCCGTGGTGAGAGTGCCATCGCCCGCGCTGGCGTACGCCACGCCCGCGTCAAACTTAGTGGCATCCACGCCCTTGCCGATCGGAAGCGAGTCCACCACCGCACCCGTATCGGCGTTCATGATCACCAGCATCTGCGGGTTGCGGCAGCCCACGAATAAAAGGCGCTTGGCCGTATCCATAGCCATGCCCACCGGATGCCCGCCCGGAGTAACCGGCCAGTGCGCCTCGACCTTGCGCGTCTTCAGGTCAACCCTCGCAACCATGTCTTTGTCTTCGAGATTGATGTAGACGTTGCCCGCGCCATCAGCAGCCAGAAACTCAGGTCCACCGCCTAATTGAATGGGGGAATCGATCTGACCGGTCTTCGGGTCGATATCGGGCTTGATCGTCATCAGCGCGTTGCCATCGCCCGACACCGCGAGAACTACTTTCTGCTTCGCGTCATAAATGATTCCATCGGCGTCAGGCATGGCTGCAATCTTGCCCAGCACGGCATAGGTGTTCAGGTCAAAGATGATGATTGCGCCCTGCCCACCGCCGTCGGTGATAAAGCCGCGGTTAAGCTCCGGGACGAGAGCCACGCCATGCGAACGAATTTGCCCGGGAATATCGCCCAGCACCTTGCCCGTATTTTCGTCGATCACCTGCGTATGCGTGCTTCGGGTGACAAACAACCGATGGTTCGGAGCATCCACTGTGACGTAATCCCATCCGCCGGGACCACCCACATGGAAGGTATTCAGGACTTTCCAGGAGGTTTGGGCGGATGCTGGAAGAATGCTGGCTACCAGCACCATCAAAAACTGCGGCAGGACGTTTTGGGTTTTGCGCACGTTGCTTCTCCTTACGGTCACTTGAGTACGATCGGTTCACGCCTGCTTTTCCAAGTCAGAACCCGGTTGCCAAGCAATCATTTCATGCTGTTCGTTCCCATTGTTGTCGATCAAACCTTAGCATGACCTTAAATCCCTTGGTTTTCTGGTCCCACTTGCCGTCAAACTTGCGACAAATGTTGCGCTCTATTCTCTTCAATGATTCGTCGCAATCTCGATGGCCGCAAATGCTGAGCGTTTGAGCGCGCGAAACGGGATCTGGTCATCTTGGAACCGTAGGCCTCCGTATAGCGACTCGAATACACTGTCCGGTTTTTCTTGCTTTTCTGGGATGCCGGAGGTGGCTGCGGCCGAATCTTGGGCTTTAGATTGTTCAGTGGAAATCTGCATCTTGATCATGACGCCGCAATCGATTTGATGGACCACGCTTTTCAAAATACGTCAAATGAATTATTCGCCACTGCGATCCTCCTCCGAGCAAACTCGCCGCATAAACGAGGACGACCGCAGAGCGGGCATCGCCATAGCTGGCATATCAGGGAGCGCGCCAGGATGAGTCGAAGTGTAGCGATGGAGTTCGGGTTATGCTGCTGCAGACAGACTCGATTCCCGCGGCTGGAACCCTGGCGGAAGCTGGGGAGTTGGTAGTCCAAGATGCCCACTGTGGGCCAAGGGGGGAATGCAACTCCGCTCGGCCACAAGGAAGCCATAGGCCGCGATGCAGAGTGTGGCGCGATGATGAAAGCCGCGCCAGCCGCGGCCTTCGAAGTGCACCAGGTCGCGCAATTGGAGGTTTTTCGCCAGGTTAGAGATCCAGTGTTTGCGCGGTTCGGTTTCGCCACGGGGCCACTCCATGAGCAGCCACTCTGTCTCCCGCCTCTGGGCAAGCGTGTGGTCGCGGTGCGCAGGGCGGATGCGTACGGCAGCGAAGCGAGAGCGGAGAGGACGCCGTGTGCCTTCCCGCCCGATCGCGGGATTGTTCTCGATGGTGATTTCCCGGGCGGAAGACGAGTTATCATAAGTTCAATCGTTATCGTCGGTCGGCGATCCTCCTGTAGAGCGCCGGTGCCACCGGCGCCAGAGGAAGGTCCATATCGTGAAGCGTCTCGGCGTGGCCTACGAACATGTATCCGTGGGGCAAGAGATGCTGTGAGAGTTTCTTCAGAATGCGCTCCTGCGTGAGCCGGTCGAAGTAGATGATGACATTGCGGCAGAAGATCCCATCCGCCTTCTCCGCAAGGCCGTAGTCGTTGTCCATGAAGTTGAGGCGACGAAACTCGACCAGTCGGCGCAGTTCTGGAACCACCCGCAAGCGATCCGATAAGCGGTCTTTGCTGCGCATGAAATATTTGCGCTTGAGCACAGCCGGTACAGGACTGACGACCTCCTCGGTATACACGCCCGCGGATGCCTTCTCCAGTACTGTGGTGCAGATATCGGTAGCCAGGATCCTGAAGCGAAATCCGGGATGAGTGAGTGCGTATTCGCTAAGAACCATGGCAAGCGTGTAAGGCTCTTCGCCGGTTGAACAACCAGCGCTCCAGAACAGCATTTCGCGCCCGTAGATATTCGCAGGCGCAAGTTCCGGAAGCACCCTGTCCACCAGCGCGTCGAAGTGTCCTGACTCGCGAAAGAAGTCGGTCTTGTTGGTGGTCACCACGTCTATCAGATGAATAATCTCATCTTTCAATCCCTGGTTGCCAAACAGATAGTCACAGTAGTCGCTGTAGGAGTTCAGGTCGAGCACTCGCAGGCGCCGCTTGATGCGCACCTCGAGCATGGTTTTCTTTTCCGTGCCCAGATGGATACCGGCTTCGTCGTCGATAAGACCGCAGAGGCGTTTGTAGTCCCGAGCGGACATGAATTCATCGCGGTTGGTCATGATATGAATGGAGCGCTTGCGCGCCCCATTCCGTTCCTCTTTGTCGATTTCGATTGACGATTTCTAAAGATGATCAATTCAAGTGGCCTCTTTTTGAGGAGGCCACGGAATGCGCTTTCAGCGAGGCAGAGATACAGATCGACAGGTCAAGCGGCTACTTCAGCAATCTGTTTTGCCGATGCGGATTCTGGCCCGTGCAGAATGGCCAGTTCTTCGGCGGAGAAGACACGATCGATGTCCAGGATCATGATGAACTGCGCATCGCGCTTTCCCATCCCCTTGATGAAGTCGGTGCGGATATGCGTTCCGATGCGCGGGGGCGGCTGAATCTGATCGGGTTCCAGGTCGATTACTTCCTCGACCGAGTCGGCCAGTGCGCCGATGATGGTCGATTCGTTTTCAAGCAGCACCTCGACAACCACGATGCAGGTATTGTGCGTGCGTTCGGTCTTCGACATCTCAAAGCACAGTCTGAGATCGACGACCGGCACGACGCTGCCGCGAAGGTTGATCACTCCGGCCATGAAGTCCGGGGTCCTGGGGATCGCGGTAATGGTGGTCAGGTCGAGTACCTCTCTTACCTTGGCCACATCGGTGGCGAAGATCTCGTTGCCGAGCTTGAAGGTGAGGTACTGCCGCGTCTCCGTAATTTCATTCACGCTCATTGTCAACTCCTAATGCAATGTGAAGACTCGTGTCTGGGCAGACGCCTGCTATCCCAGGTGCCCAACTGCGAGGCACCTGGGCACCCAGCGCACAACCAAGAGGCTGGCGTCCGATTAGAAACGCTCGAATTCGCCGTCGAGTTCATCGTGTTTGTCTTTGAGGCGGAGGCTCACACCGCTCTTAGCGGATCCCTTGAGGCCTGTCCCATTCGATTTCCCGTTCGGCTTGGCGCCCTTCGCAAACGCACCATCGCTATGCCCATTTGGCTTCACACTTTTGTCGGGCGATGTTTCGAAGCGCTCCATGGGTCTTGGGGCCGTGTTTCGCATCGTCGCAAGACGTCCATCGTCTCCGGTGCGGAAGAAGGAGAGCGCGCTGACCAGTTGATCGGATTGTCCGGTCAACTCCTCGGTGGTCGAAGCCATCTCTTCCGATGCAGAGGCATTCTGCTGAATGACTTGTTCCAACTGTTGCAGCGCCTTGTTGATCTGCTCGGCGCCTGTGTCCTGCTCCTTGCTGGCGGCGGTAATCTCCTGCACCAGTTCGGCCGTGCGCTGGATGTCGGGCACCAGTTTGTCGAGCATTTCACCGGACTTCTCCGACACCTTCAACGTATTGCTGGAAAGGTGGTTGATTTCCGCTGCCGCCTTCTGGCTGCGCTCGGCCAGCTTTCGCACTTCGGCTGCTACCACCGCAAATCCCTTGCCGTGTTCACCGGCGCGCGCCGCTTCGATGGCCGCATTCAGTGCCAGCAAGTTGGTTTGCCTCGCGATCTCTTCGATGATGGAAATCTTGTTCGCAATTTCCTTGATCGCGGCCACGGCCTCGACCACCGACCTGCCACTCTCCTGCGCGTCTTTGGCGCTCTTGTTTGCGATCTTGTCGGTTTGTTGCGCGTTGTCGGCGTTTTGCTTGATGTTGCTGACCATCTCCTCCATGGAAGACGAAGCCTCTTCGGCTGCCGCAGCCTGAGAACTTGCCCCCTTGGAGACCAGGATCGAAGCCGTGGAAATGGAACGGCTGGCCGTCGAGACTTCGCCGGCAATCGCGCGAATATCTGAGACGGTCCGTGTCAAGCCGGCCACCATTTGGCCGAGGGCCTGCATCAGCTTGTCTTGCGGAGACCGCATCTCGAGGGTCACAGTCAGGTTGCCGTTGGCAACTTCTTCGGCAGCTGTCGTAATCTCGTTCATCGCCACGATCAACGCGTTCAGGTTGTTTTTGATCAGGTTGAAGTCCCCGTTGTAGGTGTCGGTGATCTGGGCCGGGATATCGCCCTTGGAGATCAGGTCTACATACCGCGCAGACACGTTCAAGGGGCCGATGACAGCGTCGAGTGTTTCGTTCACTCCCTGAACGATCTTGCGATAGTCGCCTTTGTGTTTGTTAGCGTCGGCGCGAGTGGCGAGCTTGCCAAGCACGGCAGCCTCAGACAGCATGAATGCATCGGTCGTCAGGCTCTTCACTGCGTCGATCATGACTCTGAACGCATCTGCCAGCATGCCTATCTCGTCGGCTGAGCGATAGTCGATCTCCTGGTTCACATCGCCCTGTGCGAGTAACCTTGCTGTCGCTGTAAGTTTTCCCAGCGGAAGCGAGATGCTGCGGACAATGAACAAAGCGATCACCACCGCCAACATGAGAGAGAAGAAGATCCCGATCAAGATGCCCGTGCGTGCGCTGCTCACCGCACTGGCAATGTTTTTCGAGGACTCGGCAGCTAGATCCTGATTGAAGCTTACCTCGGCCTCGGTCGCCTCAACATACTTCGTGTGCAGAGGCTTGGCGTCCTTGAGCATCTGGAGAGCCCTTGCGTTCGCTGCCGGCGTTCCGATACGGCTCACCTTGATCATGTCTTCGGCAGCTGCCCAGAAAGCCGCTCCAGCGTCGTTGAGATCTTTCAGAAGAGCCCGATCCTTGTCATTCGATATCAGGGCATCTTCGTAGTGTTTCAGTTCGTCGGCGTTGGCTTTTCTCTCCGATTCAATCTCCGCCTCGACCTGAGCCATCTCCTGCGGGTCGCTCGACGCGGCATGTTGGACCAGAAGCCCGTAGATACTCTGCGCATTGGCCATGACTTTGCCCATCAGGTAGACACTGGGCAACGAGTTGTCCGAGATATCCACGGCGCGCGCCGCGATCACGGAGACACGGTTGTAAGCAAAACCGCCAAGCGCCATGGCAATGGCGATCACTGCCGCGAAGCCGAAGGCGATCCGAATTCCGATTTTCCAGTTCTTCATCCTTAACCTCTCTGAGGCCAACCGTTCGGCCATTCTCCGGTTTGATTGCTTCCCGCGGTTCGTTGCAAGCTTCGTTGTCGGGAAACGAGTTGGTTTCCAGATTCGCGATGAACTTGGTTCGGCGCGGCTGTTTCTTTTCGATGAGGTCGAACAAGCGGTGCGGAACCCTGCGTCCCGTCGCAGTTGAAGCGCATCCCATGGTTCCTTGTGAGTTATCGTTCGCCAGCTGTCCGGCCAGTTTCTCCTCTTCCGCGGCAGGGAGAGCCCAGTGCCCGCCGATCCAAGAATTCTCGTTCTATCCGTGAAATCCGTACGCTCGCCTCAGCCCATGGAGGCACTTGTCTAGCCCATCGAATGTTTGGCTCGGATGGCTTGACTCACGCCGGTCTCCGCGGCCTTTAGTGCATCTTGCGCCAGGCGTTGCGGATCGAGTATCAGCGCCACCGTTCCGTTGCCCAGAATGGTTGCGCCTGACACCACCTGCACGTGCCGATAGGCACGGCCCAGATTCTTGATCACTGTCTGGCAATTGCCCAGCACCTGGTCTACCACAAAGCCATAGCGCCCTTCCTCGGTTTCGACCACCATGATCTGTTCGATCGCGGGCCGAGGAGTGGAGATATTGAAGTGCTCTCGCAGACTGATATAGGGAATCAGTTCTCCGCGCACGTTGGCCACATGCTTTCCGTTGGCTTGCGCAATGTCCTCGCGCGTGAGCTCGATGCATTCCAGTGTGTTCGCCAATGGCAGAACGTAGCTGGCTTCGCCGACGCTGACCAGAAGCCCGTCGATGATGGCGAGAGTCAGCGGCAACCGCAGCGTTACGCTGGTGCCATGGCCTGCCTTGCTGGCTACGTCGATAGTCCCGCGCAGGCTGTCGACACGTTGGCGAACTACATCCATGCCGACACCGCGCCCGGACACATCGGTAACCTTCTTGGCCGTCGAGAATCCTGGTTGGAAGATGAATTGAAAGATCTCGGATTCGGCGAGCGACTTACCGGCCGCCACCAGGCCACGCTCGATGGCGCGTTGGCGCACCGCTTCGGTGTCGATGCCCCCGCCGTCGTCCGATACGCCGATCAGCACGCTGGCCCCGGAGTGGCGTGCAGAGAGATGAATGGTCGCAGTGGGATTCTTGCCGCGTGCGGCGCGCACTTGAGCCGTTTCAATGCCATGGTCCATGCTGTTGCGAATCAGGTGCATCAACGGATCGCTCAACTGGTCGATCACCGTCTTGTCCAACTCCGTATCCGCGCCTTCCAGCGTCAGTTCGACATCCTTGCCCAAATCGCGCGCCAGATCGTGGACCAGACGGCGAAACTTGTCGAAGGTGCCGCGAATGGGAACCATGCGGATGTTCATGGAATTCTCGCGCAATGCAGAGGTAAGCCGTTCGATCTCTTCGCTGACGTTGGCAATTTCGGAATCGCCGCTGCGCGCAGCTAGTTCGCTGAGCCGCGCTTGCACCGTCACCAGTTCGCCCACAAGATTTACGAACTGGTCCAGCTTGGCGGCGGGGACGCGCAGGCTGGATGCATTGTCTGCCTTGTCGTAGGTGCGGCGGCCTCCGGATTGGGCGCGCTTGTCCTCCAGCGCCTCAGCCACTCGGTCAGTCTGGCTGGCCTGTTCTGAATCCAAACAAGCCGCATTCGAATCCGGTTCTGCAGTCTTCGAGGCTGGTTCGATTGTCAGCTCGCAGCAGTCCTCGACAAACATGAATACATCGCGAATGGCATTGCGATCCGCGGCAGTGGTCAGCACCATATCCCAACTGACATAGCAGCGATCGGGCACGATATCGGCGAAGGGCGGCATGTTGGTCGTGTCGGCCTTCACCGTCAGGCTGCCGAGCTGACGCAACTCGCGGAGAAGCAAAAGCGGATTGGCGCCGTTGGCCAACATCTCCGGGCCCGGAGCGAAGTGAATGGCCCAGTCGTGCACTGGCGCGGCGACTGCTTCGTGGACGAATTCGGAGGCCCTGCTGGCGGCTGCGGAAGAGCGGCTGACCGGTGCGCCGGTCAACACCCGGGCCTTGTCCAGGATTTCCTTGCAGAGGGCCGGGTTCACCGGGGTTACAGCGCCCTCCTCGACCATGGCCCGGATCTGGTCCAGCGCCGATAGGGTCAAATCGATCAAGGCAGAGTTGACCTGAATACGCCCGTTGCGCACCGCGTCGAAGGCCGTTTCGAGATTGTGGGTGAAGGCCGCCAGCTCGTCGAAACCGAACATGGAGCCGGACCCTTTGATGGTATGAAGTGCGCGAAACACACAGCCCACCAGGTCCTTGTCGCTGGGGTTCTCGTTCAGTTCCAACAGAGCCGTCTCCAACTCGACGAGAATCTCGCGCGCTTCTTCTTGGAAGGCTAGCTTGAAACCTTCGACATTTTCTGCGGCTGACAATCTGTTACCTCGCTGGTCTATCGTGCCGTTGCGATTCGTTCAATCCTGTCGAACCCAGCGTCGTCAAACGCCGCCGCGATCTGCAGCGGTTCCTGCCCCATGAGCCCAAAGCTCAGGCCTGCGGCTTTGGCCGCAAATCTCGCGCCCCAAAGCAGTTGCATGGCCGTGACATCCAAGTCTGTCGCTCCCTCGAGCGAGATCCGGAGCTTCCGGCCGCACTGCAATGCCTGCGCAAGATGTTCCTTCAATTCCCACGCCGATTCGATTCCGATCAAGCCTTCAAGGCAAATCGTGCCCGACTCCGCTTCCAACTCGAGAACGATTCCCACGTTTGGCTCCCTCTTGGTTTTCAGTAAAGTTCAAGCGCCCAGGGCGCAGTTCTTCGCCGCCGCCGAAGCGCGGTCGAGCGCGGTTTCCCAGAGGCGAAAGAACCAGCCCTGGCACGCGCAGTGCTGCCAATCTGTTTGCGAAGATCCAACTTTCAGATCGCGCTCGGTCTTCCGGCTTTCTATAGAGGTTCTGGCCCTATCCGGAATCGAACAGTTGCCTGTTTGGCAACGACGTACATTTCAAAGGACGAATGCCCCGGGTCTTATCTAGAGGTTTTGGCCCTGCCCGCGAATCAACGCGTTGTCAGTGCGCAAATAATCTGTACCGTTGCTTTTGACGGCAGAAGATTTGATTCGACAAGGATGGTGCAATCCGATTGCCCACTCTCGCTAGCTCCCATTAAAGGGTCCTCACCGTTAATCAAGCTGTAACATTCGCCATAAGTTAGAGCGAAGACGTATCCGCGGCATGGGATCGACACGACCGATACACCGGCTCCCCTCTACTTCACCAGTTTCTGCAACGCATACCGATCGGTCGGAGTTGATCGGGTTGACGATCCAGCCCCGTCGCTCCGGCCTTGCGCCCCTTATCCTTCTTCGCAGGCTCTGACTCCGTGGTCAGCATCAGGATGGGCGTGTAAGCGTACGCCGGCAACTTGCGGATGTCGGCGATCATCTGGGTCCCGACCATGTTCGGCATGTTCAGATCGGTGATGACCAGGTCGAACTGTTTGCTTCCGACCTTTGCCAGGCCATCTTTGCCGTCCACCGCTCCTTATATTTCATGACCAGCTTTGTTCAGGGTGAAACTCAACAGCCGTCGAATGCTGGCCGAATCGTCAACGGTCAGAATCTTCTTCATCGCACGCTCCCATTGGAATGAGATTCAACTTGAATACGAAGTGCAAAACCATTTCCATCCCGGAGGCCCGCATCCCGGCTAGAAAAAATCCACAACGTCTCCAGTGAGGTTTTGCTGTCTCATCGGAAGAGGGACTCCGTCCAACGCGGCGCGCAGCATCGCGGTGACTGTCAAGCAGGTCGACGAAGTCTGTGTCATCGCATACCAGGAGCCCCTGGACATGGGGGCTCCGAGGACATCTCGGCAAGACGATCGATCACAAGCGGTTTTGCTCTTTGGGACTCGAGTTCAGCCTTCGGATCTCGAACCCATCGGGGATTCGACACCGCTGATCGAAAGCGGTGCAGCCTACGATCTCACCGGAGGCTTGGCAACCGACCTGGGACTCTTCGTAGACGGATCGCCGGATGAAGAGCCGAATTGAAAAATGCAATGCGATGGTGACGTTCATTGGATACTGGTGCAAAGACCAAGATGGCCGGGTTACGGGCCGGTGCATCAAGCTCAGATTGAGCACAAGTGGAGTCAGGCAAAGAGCGAAGGTTCCGCATCCACGCTCGGATGATGGAAGTTAGTGAGTCCGACTCCAACCAAACGAAATCTCCGATTTGGATTCAGGCTCACTTTGTTCCGAAGTGACAGCGCGATCCGCGTCAACTCTTCACAGGAGCTTGGTGGCGAGGGTGGCGTCTGACTTCGCGTGATCACTTGGAATTCGGCTGTCTTCAACTTCAGGACGACAGTCCGGGCGATCCTCGATTCCTTGCGCGACGCGGCCCATGTTTTTTCGGCCAGGTACCGAACCATTGGCTCGGTCTCGGCCAACAATACATTCTGCTCGAACGTGTCCTCGGCGGAAATCGACTGAGTCGGCCGGTTGGGAACGACCGGATTGTCGTCAATTCCCCGCGCCAACTCGTAAAGGCGCTGCCCGTAACTGCCAAAAACCCCTATCAACTCCTCAAGAGTGCGTGCTCTGATCTCGCCGACGAAACGCAATCCGACTTTTGCGAGCTTCTCTTCCGTCACCCTGCCAACCCCCGGAATGCGGCCGACAGGCAAGGGCGTTAGGAAGTTCTCGACTTCGGCGGGCTGGATCACGAACAGACCGTTCGGTTTGCGCCAGTCAGAGGCAATCTTTGCCAGGAATTTGTTGGGGGCTACGCCGGCAGAAGCGGTCAGTTTCAACTCTTCGCGGATTTGCTGCCGGATGGTGCAGGCAACCTTTGTGGCCGTGGAAAGGCCGGTCTTGTTTTCGGTGACGTCGAGATAGGCCTCGTCGAGCGACAGCGGCTCTATCAGATCCGTATGCCGGAAGAATATCTCGCGTAATGCACTTGAAACTGCTTTGTATCGCGCAAAGTCTGGAGGAACGAATACGGCCTCCGGACACAGGCGCTCTGCTTGTACCGCAGCCATGGCCGAGCGTACTCCGAAGCGCCTGGCTTCATACGACGCCGCGCAGACAACAGAACGCTTTCCTCGCCACGCGACGACAACCGGCTTGCCGCGCAGTTCCAGGTGATCCCTCTGCTCGACCGAGGCATAGAAGGCGTCCATGTCCACGTGAATGATCTTCCGCCCACTCATCCTGCATCCATGGTAAGCCGTTGCCGTGGTCTGACTTCTGCGAACTTGCCGAGATTTCAGTGGGTTCGCCTTCATGCCGACCTGTCAAATCTTGGACTAGACAACCGAATTCGCGAGGGGCGCATCAATGGACCTCGCCAACCAGACCGGGCGTCCCCAGTTGAGCAGGCCGCTCATAGCCGCATATCCTGACCCTTACCAGAGCAAGACATAAAATCAGTGGAGAACTTCAATGATAGATGGCAACACACTTTGAGATCGAGCTTGAACTCAATCCGCATTCCGCAGGGGCCTTCGGAAGCTCAGCCGCCTTGAGCCGGGCTGTCTGTGGCAGTATCCGCTCATGGATCATTCACACAAGGCCTGAAGGCGGCAATTTAGACTAACCGAGGAACTCTGGCAGGGAACGGAGAGCAATTGAAGAACAAGAAACAGTGGATTCTGGGTTTGGTGGTGCTGGTGGCGCTGGCGTTTCTGCTGGTGTGGGGACGCGATCGGATGCATTTCGACTTCGGCGTCTTCCGCGCGCAACTGGCGCAGGCCGATTGGGGCAAGATCGGCATCGGTACCGGGTGCATCTACCTGGCCTACCTGTTTCGTTCGGTTCGTTGGGCTCTGCTTCTGCGCCACAACAAGAAAGTGCCACCCTTCTCGCTGCTGGGGACGCAGGTCATCGGCTTCACGGCCGTCGCCATCATAGGTCGGGTTGCCGACCCGGTACGGCCTTACCTGGTGGCCAAGAAAACCGGCTTGCCGATCAGCAGCCAGATTGCCGTCTATATCGTTGAACGCATGTTCGACCTGGGCTCGATGGCGCTGATCTTCTCCGTGGTGCTGTTGACCGCCAGCGAAGCGCTGCCGCATCCCGAGTTGCTGATGCGCGTGGCCAAGGGCGGGCTGCTGGCGACCCTCGCCATGGCAGCATTCACGGTCGGCGTACGCCTGGCCGGGGGAATGATTGCCGCCTTCATGGAGCGGACCCTTGGGGTTTTCTCAAACAAGCTTGGCCATTCGGTAGGGCAGAAGATTCGCACCTTTCAAACCGGCCTGGATACGTTGCGGTCCTTTACCGACTTTGGCGCGGCGGCATTGCTCTCTGTGGGAATGTGGATCTTGATTACACTGGCCTACCTTGAGACCACCAGAGCCTTTGTGGCCAGCCCGCAGCTGGCGGCCATGACCTTGCCCAAGTGCATGGTGCTGATGGCTTCCAGCATGGTGGCGAGCGGGTTCCAGCTACCCATCCTGGGCTGGTTCACGCAGATCGGGCTGGTTGCCGCTGCCATGTCCAGCTTCTTTGGCGTTGCCCCTGAACCAGCCGCCGCCTGTGGCGCCATGTTGTTGCTGGTGACGTTCTTGAGCATCACGCCGGCGGGGTTGATTTGGGCCCAGTTTGAGCATGTCAGTCTGCGCAAGATCACGGAAGAAAGCGAAATCGGCGGCGGCGAACTGCAAGGCGACAACGCCGCAGTGAGCGACATGGTGGACTAGAGCGATTCCAGAATAGGTGTGCCCTATCTTGCATCGAGCAGGGTCGCCGCTCCTTGGGGTCGCGTCGACTTGAACGCTGCGGTTCCTGGGTACAGTCATTCTGGAATCGCTATAAGAGTCCGCTCTCTGCTCTTTGAAGCCGATCGCTCCCCTTCGCGCGCATAGGAATGCCGTGGCGGGTTCAGGGCAACGCGTAGATCAGAATTCTGTCGCGGGAGAGAATCGCCATCCGACCTTGGCCCGCTTCGACTCACCTTACGCTGGTGATTTCGCTGGAGAGCACTTCAGCTGGCTGGCTGTAGCTGATGGTCTCCGGTCCCACGGCTCCGCCGGTCAGCAGCATGCTCATGGCCTGCTCCATGGTCAACTCGGTCTCGGTCACCCGATCGATGGGCAGAATCTGCAGGAAAGCCGAGGTCGGGTTGATGGCGTTGGGCAGCAGCACGGCAGCCAGGGCGACTCCGGTCGTGGAGTCGGTCATGGTTCGGGTGAGGAAGCCTATCGACTTCTGTCCGGGGATGGGGAAATCCACCAGCACCACGCGCTGGCTGGTTTCCTTCTTGGCCATCATGGTATCCAACAACTGCCGCACCGCACTATAGACCTTGGCCACAAAGGGCAAGCGCTCCAGCGCGGCCTCAAACAGGCTGAATGCCTGGCGGCCGATCACGAGCGACGTAACCTGGCCCACGATCAGCAAGACTCCCAGGGTAAGTAACACAGCCAATGCCGATTGCACCACAGGCCTGCCGAGGCCTTCCTGGGGAAACATCGCCGCCAACAACTGCACCACCGGGAGACCGGCCTTGGCCAGAGTTCCAAGAAGAAAGCTGAAGATCAGGTAGGTCACAAAAAGCGGCCCGATGGTGATGACACCGGCTAGAATGTTGCGTTGCAAGCTGCGCAAGGGACGGCTCAAAATGGTTTTCACGCGTCACTCCTGAAATGTGAGGCTATGCCTATGAGGATAGCCGACCCGGGGTCCCCAGCGACGGGTCTTGGTCGCCGGGGATGGCGTGGGCGATTCATTGAAACTCTATACGGGCCGGAAATCCCTTATAGTGAATGAGGAAGGACGTCAGATGAACGATCCAGAAGGCACCGTGATGAACGCACCTATCGAATCGGGCCATAGGGCTCCGAATCCCGACGGGCCCCATGTGCGCGCGGTCGGCTCCCCGTTGCCCGTCGGCGGCACCCCGCTTCAGGCGCCACTTCCAGGCGATGTGCCCTTTCCCACGACCCCGCCGCCGCCCCCCGGCCGCGCCTTGGTGAACACCCCGAACGTTGACGACAATCAGCCCTCCGGCATGCAGCGCGCCATGGGTCTGCTGCGCTCGGCCATGCCCATGGTCCAGAAGCTCTTGCCGCTGATCGACGGGAACGTTCTCAGCGCGCTGGCCAACATTCTTTCTCCCCACCCCCAAGCGCACCCGCCTGCACCTGCGGTAGACGTTACGCTGCTTGAGGACAGCGTCAACGAGCTTCACCAGCAGCAGGGCCAGCTTCGCGAGCAGGTCATGGAGCAGAGCTCGATGCTCAAGCGGGTAGAGGACCAGTTGGAGATGGTGCGGGAAGCCACCGACCGGAACACCCTGGAGCAACAGGAGTTGATCGAAGACCTGAAGGCAGTGGGAAGCAAGGTAACGATGTTTGCCCTTTTTGCTCTGGGTCTGCTGGCCGCTTCGTTGCTGCTCAATGTCATCCTCTATCTGCACCTGAAGCGCGTTTTGCCCTGAGACGCCAGGCAACCATTCAGCGCGCCCCGATCGGAATAGAAAATCAGCCGAATATCCAGAACCCCGCATGGAATCAAGGGGAAGGATTTTTGCGCGCAGGTTTATCTCATGTTTCAAAAGAGATAGGCTGTCCCAAATTGACCCTTCTTTCATAGCGTCAACGTCTTTGTCTCTTTTGTGAACACGAAGATGAAGTGTAACGCTTACATTCACGTGGTTGGTGATTTGGGATATTGCCAGTCGTGTTTTCCGGGGGCTAGTATTCGGCTTAGTTCCACCGGGTCTGCTCGCCGGGGCCTGGCTACACGCGCACTATGCAGTTGTTCCCAAGTTCACAGAGCTTCACCAACGAGCGGCGCTGACCGGCGCCCTGCACGGAGTGTCTCGTCATGGCATGGTATGCCTACTGCATCGGTGAAAAAACAGCTTTTCCTGAATTAGCCCGTCATCGTAAGCCTGTTCCGATGGAATCTGTCTTCGGAGTGAGCGGCAACCAAGTGTTCCTTTACCCCGCAAGCGACCTCGCGGTGATTGTAAGCGAGCATAATCCCGCGGAGACCCTCAACCAGAAGGCCGGCGTGGACCATGCCCGGGTCATCGCCGACTGCTTCCAGCATTCCACCGTCCTGCCCTTCCGATTTGGCACTGTCTTCAGCGACGACGACATGCTGCGCAAGTCCATCCGCTCCAATCAACGCCAGTTTCTCAGCAACATCGACAAGTTGCGCGGCAAAACCGAGATGCACTTGAAGATCCTGGTCGACGATTGTTGTGCCAAGGAGTTGCTGCGCCACCTGCCGGCCGAAGGCGTTGGCCGGGAATACCTCACCAACCTGCGGGAAAACGCTGCCCGCCAACGCGAGCGTCAGACGCGCGCGCGTGCGGTTGCTTTCCAGATGCACCGGCTCTTCATGCCCTTGGACGAAGAAGTAAGCTGCCGGCTGCTGGAGGGGGGCAAGATGGTGTTGGACATCTCCCACCTTATCGACCGCAAGCATGTGGAGAGGTACCAGAACAAGTACGCCACCACCAGTGCCACCCTGCGGGAATGTCAGATGCAGATCTCAGGCCCTTGGCCGCCTTATCACTTTGTGCATCGCCTTACCCGCCCGGTCCATCAGCAATCGGCGGTAGCGGCGCCCGCGCCCCTGGCGGCGCCGGTGCTTCAATTGCACGAGGCAATCCCGGCACTGGCGTAGGGCGTTTCAAAGTCCATTGGAATAACCAGAAAGCCCCGGCCATGGCCGGGGCTTTCTGCTGAACGATACTTTGGACAGAGTCAGCCGCGTCGAGGGGCTACCGCATCCGAACACCGGGGAGGGCAACGCAACCAGGCGCCAAGACTCCGCGATTCGCCGGCAGACATAACTTCGAGTGCGCGTCAAACCAATTCGGTTTGCGCGTCTGGACTGAAAGACGAAGTGTTCCAGAACAGGAACGAGTTCGGAAACGGATTTCGAAGCAGCGCTTGGGCTGCGAAAGTCTGCGGAAGGTCTTACCTGCCGGCCTTGTTGGACCATACTGTGAATGCAAGAGAGGTTACAGAGACTTCCCCTCGTTAGACTTGGTGATCTGTCGTCTGTAAATGGCCTGAACTTCATGTCTAGTCTTTCGGTTGCGGTCGCGCATGTACCAAGTCCCCCTCCTGCGTTCAACAAGCCCATCTACGTGACTCAGCCGCTCTTGCCTTCATTGGAACTGTACACGGAACGTTTAGCTGAAGTCTGGGAGTCCAAATGGCTGACCAACGGTGGACCTCAGCATGCGGCACTCGAAGAAAGGTTGAGCAAGTTCTTCGACAACAGCAATGTGTCGCTCTTCAACAACGGAACCATCGCTTTGGTGACTGCCTGTCAAGCCTTCCGGCTGCAGGGAGAAGTGATCACCACTCCATTCACATTTCCCGCAACGCCCCACGTTTTGTCCTGGAACGGCATCACTCCAGTCTTTGCCGATATCGATCCGGTCAGTATGAACCTGGACCCCGCAAACATTGAGCCGTTGATCACCAATCGAACCAGTGCTATTCTCGCGGTTCATGTATTCGGCACGCCGTGCGACGTGTCCGGAATTCAAACCATTGCCCAGCGTCACGGGCTTCGGGTTATCTACGACGGAGCCCATGCCTTTGGGACGCGGATCAGCGGCAAGCCGATTACCGATTTCGGCGATGCGACGATGCTGAGTTTTCATGCAACGAAGCTGTTCCACACTGCGGAGGGCGGAGCTTTGGTTGTGCGCGATGCGGAAGTGAAGAAGCGCATCGACTTCCTGAAGAATTTCGGAATCAAGGACGAGTTTACGGTGCTGATGCCGGGCATCAACGGAAAGATGACCGAACTGAGTGCCGCACTGGGACTGCTGACCCTGGAGATGGTCGCTGAGGAGCAAAAAAAGCGGCGCGCGATTGCAGCTATCTACCGGTCCCGGTTGCGCGAGTTGCCGGGGATCATTGTCCCCTCGGAACGGCCGGGCGTAGTGGGCAGCGAACAGTATTTCCCGATCCGCATCGATGCTGCGTCGTGCCGAACGAGTCGCGATTCTGTATACACCGAATTGCGACGCTTCAATGTCCATGCGCGCAAGTATTTTTACCCGCTATGCAGCGACCATAGTTGCTATCGCATGCTACCGAGCGCACAGCCTTCTTACCTCCCCGTTGCGCAAAAGGTCGCCAGCCAGGTATTGTGTCTGCCGTTCTACGGAGCGCTCAGCGCAGACGACGTGCATCGCATCTGCGATATTCTGTCTCACATCGTCTTGGGGGGGTATTGTTATGCCTGACGAGATCAAGGGAGGGGCGGAAAGCATCCTGGTAGTCTCGGACAATCCAGAGTTATCGCTCTTTCTGAAGAAGGAAGTTGAGTCCATCCGGTCGTGCGCAGCGATGCGGATAGACTTCCGATATTCGAATGCCAACTCCGATCCCGCGCAAATGATCGAGTTTGGCGCTGAACCCATTGACCTAAAGGACCCTAAAGCAGTCGATATGGTGATTCAACAGTACGACCTGGCATTGAGCGTTCATTGCAAACAGATTTTTCCTCGACGTCTTCTCGATAATGTTTGCTGCATCAATTTCCATCCCGGCTTTAACCCCTTTAATCGCGGCTGGTATCCCCAGGCATTCTCGTTAGTGAACGGTCATCCGTTCGGTGCGACCATCCACATAATGACAACCAAGATCGATCATGGCCCGATTATCGATCAAGAACAGGTCTCTGTCGATCCTTGCGATACTTCCCTCGAACTTTATCGGAAGGTTATAGAAACAGAAAAGGGATTGATTCACCGAAACATCGCCACGATTCTGAGCGGCGCCTATCATTCCTCTCTTCCCAACCACGAAGGCAACTACAATAGCTTGAAGGACTACCGGGCGCTATGTCGGCTGGATCTTTCCGATCAAGGAACGCTTGGAGAGCACCTCAATCTCTTGCGTGCGACGTCGCATGGGGCCTACAAGAACGCCTACTTCCTGGGTCAGGACGGGCGCAGGTACTTCGTCCACATCGAGATTGCGATGGAAGAAACTTGTCAATGAGGCCGGATTCTCGCATCCGGGCAGGAAACTTGAACCTGGCTGAGATTGGGTCTGTTCTTTTCAACGGGAACGTTTTCTCTGCGGGAAACGATTATGGGACAGGAGTTGTTTGTGAACCAACTCCGGCATCCCTCAGACGCTGTTCCAGGCTGGCAATTCTGAATTTGCCCAGTGTATTGTGAACGTCTTTCTTGCCTGTCGCCTGAATATAAGCTGCGTGCGAAATGTCTGCAGCCAGGCGCGAGCCATCGCCTTGAGCCGGTAACGCATCGTGCAGGATTTGCATTGCGAAGCGCTGCAGCTTGGGATTATTTGTCGCCAAACAGACGCGTCCCAAGACAGCTCGCCGATCCTCCCGCGCATCCAGCCCCAGCGACGCAAGCTCCAGCGCAAATACCTTTGCAAACATTTCCGTGGAAATGGAAAGATAATGACGCAGGACAAGAGTCGATTCCCATTCATGGCGGATCAGGCTATCGGCTCGCAATCCGCTCATATTCCGGCCATTGGCAAGCACGCGGAAGTTGATCAGCGGTTCCGCCACGATGTGGATGGGGAAGGAAGCAACCAAACGAATCCACATGTCGAAATCGGGCAATTGTGCAAGTCGTTCGTCATAAAGCCCCACCTGCTCGTAGCAGCCTCTGCGGATCAGGATGGCCGGGTGGCAAAGGCAATTGCCAACAAAGAAGAAGTAGCGCAGCCACTCATTCTGAGAACAATTCGGCACCTCGAAGATATGTCCCAAATAAGTCGTGTCCGCGGCGATCAGCGCCCCGTTTTCATCCATGAAATTCGAATATGCGAATACGGCGCCGACGTCAGGATGGGTATCGAGAAATGCCACCTGCCGCTCTAGTTTGTGAGGCAGAAAGCAATCGTCGGAATTGAGAATGGCAAGGTACTCGCCCTGACTACGCCGAATGGTGTCGTTCATGGCGGCGCAAGCGCCCCGATTCACCGGGAAACGCTTTAGACTGAGGCGTGGCTCGTTCAGGGCAGCAATCAGATCCGTGCTGTTGTCCTGCGATCCATCGTCGGTGACGACGATTTCGAAGTCTTGGAAAGTCTGGGCCTGAACGCTTCGAATCGTTGCCGTGACAAAGGGCGCATGGTTGTAGCTTGGAATGCAGACGCTAACTTTAGGCATACGATTCTCCGATTCCGTTCTTCTCCCCCGCTGAACAGGGATGTGGATTTTCCCAGTCGATGGGGTACGTGCAACGATCCGCCGTCTGAACCAGCCATGAACGCGTACGCTGTGAAACGCAAGGGGCGAGGAAGACTCTTGATTGCGCCCTGCAGAACATGGTGCTTTTTGCAAACCAGGCGCCAGACATTGTCGGGGTAAATTAGAAAAAACTCAAGGCTGCGTTCTGAGCGAAATGTGGGTGCAGCAAGACCTAAGGTGCCTGAACGCCCTCGGTCCAGCAGCCGCGGCCGACGGAGATTCCACTTTGTTCAGTGCGATGGGCGGGGGCCCGTGTAAACCTTTTCATTTTTCACTGGACGGACCTCCGCTTCGGTGCGTACAGTAGTTTCGGTACTTTTGCGTTCCGTTTTCCAACTCCGCTGCTTTGGCTGGCGATCCGAACCCTTCGGCCACGCCCCACAACGAACGGAAGTGGGCAGACAGCAAGCACCAGCTGATTCTTTTTGAAGGAAGCAGGGAAATCTCTCATGGCTACTCGATCCACACCTCCGGCGGCAGCAAGCGCGCCCAATTATGTTGTTCCATTCATCATCGTCACCGCCCTTTTCGGCATCTTCGGGTTCCTCACCAGCCTCAACAACCAGCTGGTGGGCAAGCTGAAGGAGATCTTCAATCTGCCTTACGGGCCGTCGATGCTGGCGACCTCGGCCTGGTTCTTTGCCTATCTAGTCTTTTCGGTTCCCAGCGGCAAGCTGATCGAGAAGGTGGGCTACAAGAAGACCATGGTGATCTCGCTGTTCATCATGGTGGTGGGCGCCTTGCTGTTTGTGCCCGCAGCCAACCAGGTGAGCTTTGGCCTGACTTTGACGGCGATTTTTGTTCTGGCCACAGGCGTTTGCGCGTTGCAAACCTCGGCCAACCCCTATGTCGCGATTCTCGGACCCGAGCACAGTGCTTCCGCCCGGCTAAACCTCGCCCAGGCCTTCAACTCCGGAGCCTCCGCCATCGCCGGTTGGTTTGCCGCTCGCTTTATCCTGGCCGACACCACCAAGGTTTCCGACGCGGCCAGCCAGGCGCACATGCTTGAGATGCCCTATGTCTATATTGCCGGCGGGCTGTTGCTGCTCGGTTTTGCGGTCATGTCGCTGCACTTGCCGGCGATTGTTTTGACGAGTGCGTTTCGCCCGGCCAAGGAAGGCGATTCGCTGGTGGATCGCAGCATCTGGAGCTACAAGCACACGGTGCTGGGCATGTTCGGCATCTTCTTCTATGTGGGCGTAGAAATCGCCCTGGCCGCCATTTGCATCAAGTACTGCATGGAGCAAGGGATCGCCAGCAAGGAAACGGCGGGCATCCTGGTAACGGTCTACTACCTGCTCATCATGGCCGGCCGCTTTATCGGCAGCG
>CAZLMY010000084.1:0-3692 GCA_964560845.1 uncultured Occallatibacter sp.
CCGCCGTTGCGCCATGCGGGGTATCAGCACCTACTCGCCGCCGAGCGTGCGGTGAACGCAAAGGAATATCTGGTGACCGACAAGGGTATCGACGCTTCGCGCGTCAGCTTGGCGACCGGCGCTTCCGAAGGGCAAGAGGTGAAAGATTACCTGGTTCCCTCCGGCGCAATCTTCTCCTCAGACGTAACCGGCACCACCCCGGTAGATGAGAACAGCGTGAAGCCGGAGGAGCGAAAGCCCCTTGTCCAAAAGCACGAGGCCAAAGGGAAGTCACATAGCCGTTTGTAATTGAGCACCGGTCTCAGCGTGCAGGTTACTTTCACCAATTTTAAAGTTGGAACCATTGGGTTACCGATCTCGTATGGTCATGGCAGAGAATCCTGCCCACTGTCTTACCGGTACAAGATGGCACGATGTTTTGAATTGGAGTAAGGAAAAAGACCTCGGAGATCGCGACGAAACCAAGGTTGACAGAAGAGTCACCGCGTCTTCATGCCAGAACCGGTCGTATCATTCACCTTATTATCGACTTTCCAAACAATCTGTAATCTGGACGACACGAATGAAAACACCAACTTCAAGAATTGTTCTAGCCGGAGCGGCTTTGCTTCTGGCGCTTATGGCTCTGCTTGCCGACGGGGCAGCGCGACGTGAATCCGTCACGTTCGATGAGATGGCGCACATCGGGGCGGGTGTGAGTTATCTGCAGAAGCTGGACATGCGGTTGAACGAGGAGCACCCACCGTTGGCGAAGGTGTTGGCGGCGGTGCCACTCGTAGTCCGCGGTGTGCGCGCCGACTACTCCCATGTATCGTGGACATTCAGCGGCAGTGGAATGTTCAAACAGTTTTTCGGCGAATGGATCTTCGGCCACTGGCTGATCACGCGGTGGAACGATCCCATCGCGACGGCCTTCTGGGCGCGGCAGCCGATGCTGGTACTGACCCTTGTTCTGGGGATCGTTCTCTTTCTCTTGGGATCCCGCCTCGGAGATCAGTGGGGCGGACTCCTCTGCCTTTGCACTTACGCCACCATGCCTGTCATGCTCGCGTTCGGGCCTCTAGTTCTGACCGACATCGCGGTCACGTTGTTCGTCGTGCTGACGCTTTGGGCCTTTGCGGGAATGTGGCGGACGCCTTCGCGACGGATGGTTCTGCTATTCGGCCTCGCCTTTGGCGGGGCGCTGCTCACCAAGTTCTCCGCAGGACTGCTGTTCTTCTGTTTTCCTGTATTTATCCTCAGCCTGCGCTGGCGTCCGGTGCCGGAGCAGCCGACAGATAAAACGGAGCTTAAGGCATGGCGTCGCTTGCGTTGGCGGAGCCTGACGAAAGGCGTGTTTCTCGCCGCACTGGCGGTCTATGCGGTCTACCTTGTCCTTTCGTGGAATGAGCCGACCGACTCTCTGGGTTTTCTTGGGCACAATACAGCGGCATTGCTGCTGCGCAGGGCGCTTATGCCACCATGGATCTATCTGCGCGGTCTGGCGATCTTCGTGTTTACCTCAAAGCCGCCCGCCTACATTCTGGGGCACTGGTACCCGCACGGGGTATGGTTCTATTTTCCGCTCTTGTCTTTGCTGAAGTCCTCCTTAGCCTTCCTGCTCTTACTTGTTCTTGCGCTGGTGGTCGGGCTGGTTGCGAAGTTTCGTCCGGTACGCCTCGCGGTAATCCCGGCAGGGCAGGAGTTGCATTGGCGGGCAGTGTGGGTTTCTCTTGTGGTTTTCAGCGTCGCATGCATGCTCAGCGGATTCCAGTTCAGCATCCGGCACTTCTCGGTTTCATTTGCTCTGCTAATTCTTTTGCTAGCGCCGCTGCCGCGAGCTCTGAACCAACTGCGGAGCTTAGGCTGGCCTGTGGCCCGCGCCGGTGTCTGGTTAACAGTCGCGCTGGCGCTGGCGTCCGTGGCAACGGCCGTGCGTGCCTATCCCTACTACCTCCCGTTCTTGAACTCGTTGAGCGGAGGCCGTCCGGCCTACGACCTGGTGGCGGATTCCAATCTCGACTGGAATCAGGGTCTTCTCGAAGCCGAAGATTTCGTACGGCAACGCGGCTTGAGTCATGTCTTGATCGATGCGTATGGGTTTTCGGATCCCACGGTGTATGTTCCTCAAGCGCAATTCTGGAATTGTCAGGAAGCTGCGCCGACAGATGGCGGCCAGTGGGCCATTGTCTCCGCCAATCTGATTAAGGAAAGCCACAACTGCGTCTGGCTTTTCGGGTATCCGCATGAAACCCTGGCAGGCGGCAGCATGTATGCTTTTCGGCTTCCGGGCGTAATTCCTGCGGCGGGAACTCCAGGCGGTCCCCCGTTGCCTGAAAACTACCGCAAATTCGCAAGCGTTTCTGTTCCCGGAGACATCCGGCTCATGTTCCTCAACAGCATCCGCGACCCCCAACAGCTACAGCCGACCTGGGACCGCATGGCGGCTCAGGGAGCGGAGGCTCGGAAACAAGAAGCAAGCTCGAAGGCGAAAAGATAGGGTGCAGTCGGCAGGAAGCCGCCGACTCAGAGTTCCGGTTATCGCTGGCACGACCCAGTATCTTCAGTTCCGGTGAACTCAACCGAAGCTGGACCGACTGTACCGTAGACCGGAACAAAAGGCCGAAATTCAGCACGCCTTGAAGAGTCGTCTTTGCGCGCAGGCGCTTGCGGAGAGACAGCTCTTCGAGACCGGAAAAAACTCCCCGAAGCCGGAGTCCCCATCGCGCTATTGCCTGAAGTTTTGAACGGAGCAGGCCGGGGTCGAGGCCAGGGACTTTCCGCAGAGGCGGTTTTTCCGTGGCCTCGATCCCTGTCCTTACCTCACTGCACAATCAGCGTCGCGGTGGTCGAATGCGACAGTGTACCCGAAGTCGCAGTAATGGTCAGCGTGTAAGTCTGTGGATTCGATGGTTGCGTCGAACTCGAGCTGCGGCCTCCGCATCCCGCCAATCCCGCCGCCAATGCTGCTCCCGCCAGTCCACACAGCAGCAGGCAAAGCATCTTGTTCAAACTCCGCGAGGTCTTGCGCAGCCTGGATGAAAACGGCAACAGGATGAGCCCCAGCGCTATCGGCAGCGCCCCTCCGCCAAATGGCCTTTGGATGGGCAACGCCGCGTTCGTAGCAGGCACGCTCACCGTCAACGTCAAATTGACCGCTCCGGATCCTGCCGCTACCGTTGCCGGCGAAAAAGTCGCAGTCGCCCCGGCGGGAAGCCCGGTAACCGAGAAGGTTATAGGCCCGGCGAACGTCCCACCAGCCGGCGGGTCGATGGCCAGGGTGTAAGTGGCTTGTCCGCCCGGCGATATCGTATCCGAGGGGGTCCCGCCTCCGCCTGGTGGGACCAGTGTAAAGTCCTCAATCGTCTCTGCCAGCGCAGTGCTGGTTAGCGGGCCAAAGTTCGTGTCTCCACCATAGGTCGCCATGATTGAGTGCACTCCCGCCGTCAGTGCCGATGTGGTGTAGGTGGCCAGTCCTGCGGTTAGCGCTCCCGGACCCAGCTGTGTGGTTCCGTCAAAGAACGTCACCGTTCCTGTCGGTGTCCCAGTTCCGGACGAGGCCGTCGCCGTGAAGGTCACCGAACTGGACACATAGGCCGGATTGGCGGAGGCCGTCACAGCAACTGCCGGCATCGCCTTGTTCACTGTGAGCGTCACCGCGGCCGTGGCCGCTGTGTAATCTGCGCTGTCCGCCGGCGTAAACGTGGCCGATA
>CAZLMY010000084.1:3792-24860 GCA_964560845.1 uncultured Occallatibacter sp.
TTCCCGCAACCGAGGATGCGGCATCGAGTTGTGCGGCACCCAAGGCGGTCCCGTAGGTGATTGCTGCCGGCGCTGCCCAGGTAATGGCTGGTGTCGCCTTGTTCACTGTGAGCGTCACTGCGGCCGTGGCCGCTGTGTAATCTGCGCTGTCCGCCGGCGTAAACGTGGCCGATAGCGTTTGAGAACCCACGCCCATCACAGCGCCTGTCGCGGGTGTATAGACGAAGCTTCCCGCAACCGAGGATGCGGCATCGAGTTGTGCGGCACCCAAGGCGGTCCCGTATGCGATTGCTGCCGGCGCTGCCCAGGTAATGGCTGGTGTCGCCTTGTTCACTGTCAGCGTCACCGTCACGGTCGCACTCGTGTAGTCGGTAGTATCGGCGGGCGTAAAGGTCGCACTCAACGTCTGGGCACCAACTCCCGGCATAGCGCCAGCGGCGGGTGTATAGACGAAACTTCCTGCAACCGGCGTCGTAATGCCGCCCACCTTCCAGCTGCACGCGGCATTCAACTGAGAAGAGCCCAACGCCGTGCCGTAGGAAATGGCAGCCGGAGTGGCCCAGGTGCAAGTCGGGGTCGCCTGGTTCACGGTCATTGAGGTTGTTGCATTAGCGG
This sequence comes from uncultured Occallatibacter sp., assembly GCA_964560845.1. Classification (GTDB taxonomy): domain Bacteria; phylum Acidobacteriota; class Terriglobia; order Terriglobales; family Acidobacteriaceae; genus Telmatobacter. The sequence goes on from CAZLMY010000084.1 coordinate 4,408, forward strand.
ATGTGTAATCCGCGAGATCTGCCGGCGTAAACGTTGTTGAAAGCGTCTGCGGGCCCGCGCCCAGCACCGCTCCAGCCGCTGGAACATAGGCAAAGGTCCCGCCAACATTGGTTGAAGCGTCCAGCTGGGTTGCGCTCAGAGCGGTTCCGTAGACAATGGGCGCGGGGGCAGCCCAGGTAATAGCCGGCGTCACCGGCAGGTCGATGGTGTAAGTCGCTGTCGCCGGCGCGCTTTCCGTATAGCCTGTGGCGACAGCGATCGCTCCGAGAGTCTCCGATGCCGAAACCGTAATCGCTCCGCTGTAAACGCTAGAATCTGTCGTCGGGCTGCTTCCATCCGTGGTGTAGTAGATGGTTGCGCCAGCGATGCTGTCGGTTATGCTTACCGTTTGCACGCTGCGATAAGTGCCCCCCTCAACGCTGAACGAAGGCGTGGGCGCCGGTCCTGGATAAGTCACCTTGCGAATCCTGTAATGCGCACTGTCCGCAATGTAGATGTTTCCCGCGCCATCGACTGCGATTCCTTGCGGATCGCTAAGCCCGGCGACCGTTGCCGAAATTCCATCGCCGTTGTAGTTGAAGAACCCGTTCCCGGCCACTGTCGTAATCATCCCGGTGGCCGCCGCAACCTTGCGCACGGTGTTCGACTGGTTGGATAGGTAGATGTTTCCCGCAGCATCGGTTGCGAGACCGCTCGCATTGACCTCTGCGTTGATTGCCAGGCCTCCATCGCCGTTATAGCCATAGTCGCCATCGCCGGCAACGGTGGTGATGATGCCGGTCTTGGCGGTGACCATGCGGACGCGGCCACCATCGGCATCGGAAATGTAGAGGTTTCCGGCGCTGTCGGTTGTCAGAGCTTGGGGGTAGTTGAGCACAGCGTTCGTAGCCGGGCCTCCATCGCCGTTGTTGGCGGCGGTCTCAGCCAAGTAAGTTCCTCCGGCAATGGTGGCGATGGTACCGGTGCTTGCTGTGACTTTTCGGATCGCGTTATTGGAGCTATCGGCAATATACAAATTGCCGATGCTGTCGAGGGCTACGCCGGAGGGATTGCCTAAATACGCTGAGGTAGCCGGGCCTCCGTCGCCGTAATTCCAGGGATAGCCCTCTCCTCCGATTCCAGCAACTGTCGTAATCTCGCCTGTGTTGGCCGTTACCATGCGGATCACATTGTTGCCGGTGTCGGCAATGTAAACATTGCCGCTGCTGTCCAACGCCACTGCGCTGGGGGAGTAAAGTTCGGCATTTGCCGCCGGACCGCCATTCCCCTTGTAGCCCCTCGTTCCATTTCCCGCGATAACAGCAATGTTTCCCGTTCCTGCAGATACCTTCCACACGACATTGTCTTGGGAATCGGCGAAGTAGAGATTTCCGGTCCCGTCCACAGCGAGCCCCTGTGCGAATTCGAACGCAGCGCTCGTCGCAGGGCCACCGTTGCCTGAGAATCCATAGGCGCCGCTCCCCGCCACGGTCGAGATCACTGCGACCGGCGGAGTGGCGATGGTGTAAGCAGCTGTCACGCCGGCGCTTGGCAGGAAACCGGGTGCAACCGCAATGGCCTCAATCGTGGTTGTGCCGGTGACGCCGATGGGACCGCTATAGTATCCCGGCCCGACCAGAAGCTGTGCCGGTGTCGATGCCCCGTTTCCCGCGGAGCTTGCGCCGCCGATCATTGTGACGTAAATCGCCGTTCCAGGGGTGGCGTCGGTAATAGTAACCGTTTGTGGGCTTGAGTAGCTTCCCGGCGCGACGCTTAGTACAGGCGTGGCCGTTGTCGCGGTGGGCGGAGGCCCGGGCGCGGTCACTTCACGAATACGGCTATCGCTGGAGCCGGCAACATAGAGGTTGCCAGCTATGTCGATTGCAACATTCACGGGGACGCATAGGGAAGCGCTGGTCGCGGGTCCGCCATCCCCACCAAAGGATTGGCAAAAGCCGCCATTTCCGGCCACGGTGTAGATGATGCCTGTGCTTGCCGACACTTCCCGGATGGCGTTGTTGTCGGTGTCGGCAATGTAGAGGTTGCCGGCACCGTCCACTGCTATCGAATAGGGGTCTCTAAGCTGCGCACTGGTTGCCGGGCCACCGTCTCCGGTATATCCTGGAACGCCGCCGCCGTATTCGGGACCGTATCCGTAGCCATATGAGTCTTGAGCTTCGTATATCGAATCGCCTGCCACGGTGGTAATGATTCCAGTGCTCTTCGTCACCTTGCGTATCACGCTGTTGTTTGTGTCGGCAATGTAGAGATTTCCTGCGCCGTCGAATGCGATACCTTGGGGATAATTGAGGCTGGCGCTGGTTGCCGGCCCGTTATCTCCGGAATAGAACTGATACCCGCCTCCGGCAACCAAAGTAGTGGCACCCGTCGCTTGCACCCGCAAAACCTCATTGGAAGAGAGGACATACAAAATCGGCTGAGGCCCATAGAGAGCGAACCCCTGGAGAGCCACTCCTGTCATTGGCACGGTTCTGATTGTTCCCGCGGTATCCACGGTGCGGATCTTTCCGTTCCCGCTATCCAGAATCCAAAGGCTACCTGAGTTGTCGAGCGCTAATTGAGTTGGCCAAAGCAGTTGCGCGCTGGTTGCCGGCCCATTGTCGCCGCTATATCCGCCGGTTCCGGTTCCGGCGATGGTCGTGATCACGCCAGTTCCCGCAGCCACCTTGCGCACTACATTGTTTTCGCTGTCTGCTATGTAGAGATTCCCGGCACCGTCAACTACAGTGGCTTCCGGACGGTTCACGTTGGCTTGGGTAGCAGCACCACCATCTCCGCTGTAGCCGGCAATTCCATTTCCGGCGATTGTGTAGATGAACGAACTCGAAGAGGAGTCGATGATGTACTGCGCGCTCGCTCCCGCGCTATACGAGAAACCGGGGGCTATGGCATAAGCGAGCAAAGTCTCCGAGGTTGATACGGTAATAGGCCCTGTATAGGGTTGTCCTAAACCCAAGATGGTGCCGTTCGTTTGGTAGACAATCGTCGCACCTGGCGTCGAATCCGAAATGGTCACGGTCTGGGTATTGGGATAAACCCCGGGAGCGAGCGAGAATACCGGAGGCTGTGCGGGAGGGAAGTTGAAGCTGTAGGTTGCGGTGGCATACCCGCTCTGCTGATAGCCGGTCCCTGTGGCATAGGCCTGGACGGTCAGAGTTCCAGACCCTTCAATTGGGATGGGTCCGGTGTACACCCCGTTGGTATAGCTTGCTCCCGAGGTCTGGTAATAGATCGTCACCCCTGGCGTTGCGTCCGTAATCGTAATCGATTGGGCAGAAGTGATGGTCCCCGAGGCCGGCGAGATCACCGGAGTCGCCGCCAGGGCATTTAGCGAAGTGGTTCCCGAAAAGCTGGCCGCGTAATTGCTGTCGCCTGGATAGCTACCAGCCACCAGATGCGGCGCGGGGCCGGTGGGTGAGACGCCTGTTGCCGTCGCGGTCGCAGTCATCGTTGGTACTGGCTGTAAGACCACCAGGTTTCTTCCCGCTTGCATGGCCAGCTCAGGTTTACCATCGCCATTAAAGTCTCCAACGACGGCATAGGCTGTGCTTCCAAGGGTAGTGTTGGCGCCGACGGCGTTAAAGGTGCCGTCGCCATTGCCAAGCAATACTTCAAAATCGGGATTATAGGTGTTGACGTAGCCGGGGTAGCTGTAGCTGTTTCCGTTTGTGATGACGATATCGAGCTTGCCATCATGATTCAGATCGGCGGCCACAATAGACGAAGGGTTACCGTCGCCGGAGTTGGGGAAGGAGCCGGTACTCGCCTGGGTGAAGGTACCATCGCCGTTGCCGAGAAAGACGACCGGCGAGGCGAAGAAGGTACTGGTCCCGGCGAGGTCTGCAATCCCATCCCCATTGAAATCGCCCACCGCCATATTGCTAAATGCCTCGGATAGCGGGAGGTTAGAGCCAGCGCGGAATGTGCCGTCTCCATTGCCAAGATAGGCTTGGGTAACGGTGGAATTGTAGCCGTTCGTGGTGGTAACAAAACTTACGACGAGGTCGGGGATGCCATCGCCGTTCAGGTCGGCCACTGCGAGAGCGGCTGGAATCCCGGTGGCCATTGGCTGCGTAAATGTGCCGTCGCCGTTGCCAAGCAGAATCACGGCACCTGACGATTCTTGGTTGACGAGCAGGTCGAGCTTGCCGTCGCCGTTGAAGTCCGCAGTGGCAAACAAATTGCCGGGGCCGGTCGTGCTATATCCTGCGGTGAAGGTACCATCCCCATTGCCGAGGAAAACCGTCATGCTGCCGGGCGCGTAAGCGTAGGGATCATACGACGACACCACGAGGTCAGCCTTGCCGTCGCCATTGAAGTCGCCAACGACGATCGTTGTGGTATAGGTGGTGATGGTTGGACCGGCGATTGTCTTGAACGTGCCGTCGCCGTTACCCAAGAGAATTGTGACCGTCATGCTGTTCTGGTTCACAACGGCGAGATCGGGAATACCGTCGCCATTAAAGTCGCCTGAAACGGATTTCAGAGAGTAGACATTGGAGAACGAAGTCGAAGAGAGCGAATTCCAATTCAGACCCGGTGCGCTTGCGCCCATCGCGGCCGTCGCCAGCACTCCATTCGAGTAACTCGTGTCAAGGAACGAGACGTTGCCTGTAAGCGCGGCCGTTGAGCCGCTGCCCGCCACTGTCGCCGTCAGCGAATAGTCGCCAACCATGCCGCTTTGCGCGATCGTTGTCGAAGTCTGGCCCTGCGCGGCCGAAATGCCGCTCACTGTGAGCAAAACGATGCTGGAGGTGCTCGCCGCGCCGTTGCCGTCAATCTGAAAGACGGCCTTGTAGCTGTGGTTCCCCGGCCCAGGGATGAACTTGTAGGTCGCGCTGCCGCTGGCTGTGAGCTGTGAACTACCGAGAAGATACTGGTCAGTGCAGTAGCTGGCCGAGGCATCGCAGAAACTCACCTGCCCGGTGGTCAGCTTGCTTCCACCGCTGATCACCGTTGCCGTCAAGGTAACCGGCGTCCCTGCCGGCACCGTGGAGGCAGCGGACCCATTGGCGGTCATAGCCAGCGATGTTGTGGTCGCGGGAGGCGTTCCCCAAAGCGATACCGGGTTGGATGTGCCCGCGGTGGCAGTCGCATCCCCGGGATAGCTGGCCACCACCAGGTGCTGTCCAGTTCCGGTGGGGTCAACGGCCACGGATGCGGTAGAAGCTGTCTGCATTGGCCGGGTCAACCCGAAGTACATGGCAATGGAATTGGGCGGATACTCTCCGGCATAGAGTAAGTCGGGACGCCCGTCTCCATCCATATCGCCAACGGCGAAGCTTTGGAAGAAAATCGGCTCTGCAGATTTCGCGTTAAACGCCGGGGCGGCGAAGGTGCCGTCGCCCAGACCGACCAGAACCGTAATATTGCCGCCGAGGTCGAGCACCGCTATGTCGGGGATCCCATCAAGGTTGAAATCGGCAACTGCAAGTTGCACCGGCGCATCCGGAGTGGTAGATGGAGTGGTCGCAGTAAATGTCCCGTCCCCGTTTCCCAGCAGTACCAGGACTTGGCCGCTCTCAGGTACTACATTCCTGCCGAACGAAACGGCAAGATCCAGGTTGCCATCTCGGTTGAAGTCAGCCGTTACCAGACCAATCATGTCCGCGTAGTTCGGGACAGACAATGTTGTAGAAACTGGATTGGAGCTGAATGTTCCATCTCCGTTTCCCAGGTACACGGTCACGCCCGTACTGGTTGGAATGGCAAGGTCGAGCTTCCCGTCTCCATTGAAATCGCCCGCGGTGACCGATACCGGTGTGGGTTCGTTCTGCGAGCCAAGTGAGAGACTGGTTCCTGAGGTGAAAGTTCCATCCCCTTTACCGAGAAGAATCGTTACCCCGTTGTACCAATTGCCGATCGCAAGATCGGGAATCCCGTCCCCATTGAAGTCCCCGGCGACCACACTATTGGGTGTCGAGCCCACCGAGACTGTCGATTGCGTAAAGGTTCCATCCCCATTTCCCAGGAGCAGGGTCAGTGTATTGTTCCCTTCATCGGGAATGGCCAAATCGAGGTTGCCATCGGAATTGAAGTCTGCTACAACGATTCCGCTAGGGGAAGGTCCTGTCGGGTACGACGCGATCTGCTGATAGCAGCCTTGGGTAGGTTGGTATACAAAAACCGCAACCAACTGGCTACGGCCTTCCAGCACCGCGACATCCAGATACCCATCGGAATTGAAGTCCGCCGCCACGGTAGAAGTTGGGCTCAGGTTATTCATAGAGCAGGGCGCCTGAAGGGCCCAGAACAATCCTGGTGTGCTGGCTCCAAGGGGCGCAGTGGCTAGCACGGCGTTTCCGTTGCTTGTGTCCTCAAAGGAGATGTTGCCAGTGAGGGGCGTCGTTCCCCCAAATTCCTCCACCGTGGACGTCAACGCATAGCTGCCCCACGATCCCGTGCTTGAAAGTAATGTTGCCGCCGAGGATTGTCCGCCGCTGATGGAGACAGTCAGCGCGGACGCGACCGAAGAGCTTGATGCGCTCGTGTTGGTACCGGTGAAGACAGCTTTGTACTGGTGCGCTCCCGGCGCCGGCCGGAATTTGAATACAGCCGTTCCTGCGCTGGTCAACTGCGCCGTCCCCAGCACACGAACATCGGTGCAGTACTGCGCCGTGGCGTCGCAGAAATTCACTTGCCCGGCAGTTACGGCTGTCGCCCCAGCCTTGACCGTCGCGGTCAGCGTCACTACGCTCCACGCCCCCACCGTCGTCACTGTTCCCCCTCCCGAAGTTACCGTGAGGGTTGTGGCGGTTGCGGAGCCACCTTGTGCTTGAGCGGACGCCCAAGCGCCGCAGGTCGTTGCGACCAATACCAAGCCCAGGATGCTTCCCGAGCCAAGTTTCCGCAGGCAGTTGAAAACACGGTGAGAAATAACGGCGAACTTCGTGTCGCGACAGGGCATGGAAACAGGCAGCATGGCGGGATTATTCCTCGGAGAAAGTGAGATAGGTCACAGGGCTGTTGATTTCTTCATAAACAAACAACGGCCTATGCAAAATTCCGGATGCCTGCACCCTTCGCAAGCATCCGGATTTGCTGTTCATGGAAAGCCCGAAGCAGCATAGCACGCGCCACTCGATAAGTCTGTGTTGCGTTTGTGAACCTACCATGAACGACCGCAATAAGCCGCAGACACGAGAACTACCAGTCGGCCAACGGCGACGTGTTGGTCGTTCTGCAGGAATTCGTGCGCACCCGACTGAGCCGCGCAAGCCACTGCGGATGGCCTGGAATATCTGCTGCCAGGGAACCTGGAACGTTTTCGTTCGCTGGGCGATGGAGCCATGCGCTCGGTCAACGGGAATTTCCCTTGGGCATCGAGGCACTGGAGCGATTCACTGGCCAGGAACCCTTGCGCCGCACGCAGGAGTACGTCTTTGGGGAACTTGCCCTGGAGAGCGGACCGGTGGACCGAGGCTCTGAGCCGAGATCTCGTCGCAGAAATATCCGAGCAACCGCGCGGGCTGGAGAACCTGATCGACGTCTGCGAGTAAGATGGAGTCGAGTCAAATCTCCATCAGAAAAGCCCCTCCATGCGCGCACGCGGTAGACGCACTCTTCTCTCTGTCTCTTTTCTCCTCGCCTTCACTCTCCTCAATGCCAATGCCACAGGGGCGCAAGAAGCTGTGTGGCCCCTGACTGGCCTGTCGTTCCAGGCGTCTGCCGCCGACCTGCAAAAGGCTGCCGCGGCCATCGGTCCAGAGAAGTTCATGGAAGTCACTGTGCTGTTTGAGCGTGACAGCTATCATTTCGACGCGGAGGGGAGGGTCAGCTATCGTCACGCGCTTCTTTTTCGGGTTGAAACGCAGCAGGGAGTCGAGGACTGGGCTGAGATCTCTGCCCGGTATTCGCCGTGGTATCAGAATCAGCCGCAGATTGAGGCGCGGGTGATTTCGCCGGACGGCCGCGTCAGCCAACTCGATGCCAAAACGGTGACGGACGGACCTGCTTCTGACCGGGACGACGATTCTTACACGGACGATCGAATCCGCAAAGCGCCTTTGCCCGGTCTCGCCGTGGGCGCCATCGTGGAAGAAGAGACCGTCACCGAAGACAAGCAACCGTTCTTTGCCGGTGGCGGCGTCTATCGCGACTTTCTGTCGCGCAACGTGCCCATTGTGCGTTCTGAGCTCGTGATTGACGCACCCAGCACGCTCAAGCTGCAATATCGCATCCATCATTTGGATACCGTCAAGGTCACCGAAAGCGAACTGGCCGGGGTGCGCCACCTGCAGTTTGCCCAGGGCTACCAAGCCGCACGGGCTGACTCCGACATTGGGCTGGCCACGCACGACGACCTGAGCCCCATGATCGAGTTCTCGACTGGCGAATCGTGGGCTGCGGTGGCCGCCGCCTATCGGCGATTGACAGAGGCGCACATCGATGTGGACACGGTGAAGCCGCTGCTGGCCGGGGAGGAGGCTGCTACCCGCATGGAACAGATCCAGTTCCTGGTTGCGCGCCTCCACAAGGAGATTCGTTACACCGGCATCGAATTTGGCCAGGCAGCTCTGCAACCTGCTGCGGCTGCAGAAATCATCAAGCGTCACTACGGCGACTGCAAAGACAAGGCCGCCCTGCTGGTGGCCATGCTGCGCGCCGTTGGCATTCCCGCAAACCTGGCATTGCTCGACACGGGTCCGGGCCGCGATGTGACGGCTGAATTGCCAGGCATGAACGAATTCGATCACGCTATCGTGTATGTGCCTGCCGGCGAGAAGGGCGATCCGGCACTTTGGATCGATGCCACCGCCGAATACACGCGCGTCGGCTGGCTCCCGTTCATGGATCAGGGCCGCCAGGCACTCATCATCGGTGAGGGCAGCAAGGGGCTGACCACGACTCCCGAATTCAAACCGGAAGACGATCATCTGACAGAAGTCCGCGAGGTTGCCCTGGCTCCCCACGGGCCGGCCAGGATCTCCGAGACCTCGCTCACCGAAGGCGCGGTCGATTCGGAATACCGCCATGACTTCGGCGAAGCAGATACCCGCGAGAAGCGCAAGAATCTTGAGAACTACGCGCGCGATCACTACTTGGCAAAGGCTTTGACCGGCGTCGAACATGGCGACGGCAAGGACCTGACCAAGCCCTTCCTCCTCAAGCTCGACATGGCCGAAGCCAAACGCGGCGATACATACATTGACGATGCATCGCTGGCGATTCCCTTCAGCAGCCTCTTCAGCCGTTTGACGGAGTGGTTCAGAACCGATCCCAAGCTGGAAGGCGAAAAGCTCACGCCCCAGCAGGAAGACGATCAGAAGCGCGCCGTGGCTGCGCGCGCGGCAGTCTACGATGTGCATCCTCTGCTCACCGAGTGGCGCTATCGCATAACTCCGCCCGAGGGTTTTGCCTTGCGCGCCCTGCCGGAGGACAAGAAGATCGAAATGGGCCCGGCCACGCTGACCGAGCACTTCGAGCAGGACGCGCAAGGCGCGATCACCGGCAATTTGCGTTTTAGCACCGGAAAGCCTCACTACACGGTCGACGAAGCGCTCGCCCTGCGTAGTGCCGTGCTGGCCGCCTACAAACAGGACATGATTCTGATCCTGTTCGATCAGCGCGGAGCCAAGCTGCTCACCGCTGGCAAGATTCGCGAGGCCCTTGCCACAGATCGTGCCTCGATCGACAAAGAACCCAAACTGGCGCTACCGCATGTCCATATGGCTTATGCGTTGATCAAGGCGGGCATGGGCGACCGGGCTCGCGCCGAAGCCTTGCTGGCAACGCAATTGGAGCCAAAATCGGCGGTTGCCTTCACCGCGCTTGGCTGGGCCTGCCGCTTCAATGCCATTGGGATTGAGCAAGGCCAGGGCTTCGATTGGGACTGCGCCGCAGCAGCCTACAAGAAGGCCATGGAACTGGATCCGGACAACAACGACAACTTGATCAGCCTTGCCATTCTCGACGAATACGATCGCGGCGGCGAGCGCTACAGCCAGCAAGCCTCCTTGCCCGACGCGGTACGCCTCTTCCGCTCGCTTCTGCAGAAGGACAAAGACGTTGGCGAGCCGTATCACGACAACATTCTCTACGACCTGCTCTACAGCAATCAGTACAAGGACCTGTTGCAGGAACTGGACAAGGTCTCGTCGACTGTCAATCGCGACGCTTTGGGGATAGCTGCGACGGTTGCAATGGAAGGTGGACCCAAGGGCATTGCGGCCGGGATTGCGCGCGCCGATCGACTGGCCGCCGGCGCCGCCGGGCGCAACTCCGCCTTGTCCACGGCCGGCGAAATGCTGCTTCACCTGCGCATGTACCCGGAAGGCGCAGAGATTCTCTCCGCCAGCGTATCCGGGCAAAGCGAATCCGCCGCGACCACCCAACGGATCGGCGTGTTCAAGCAGCTCGCCCGCTGGAAGGGCGAATATCTGCCTGCAACCGACCCGCGCAGCCCGGTGCAGCGCCTGATGTTGGAAGAGCTTACAGGCCAATTTAGCGAAAAGGCTGCATCCGAACTATTGGCGCGCCAGGCCTATGGCTCGGATCTGGAGTGGCAGCGCAACCTGGAAAAGCAGGACCATACGCGCGGCATGTTGCACGCCATTGCGGAACGATCGAAATTGCCCGCCAGTGTTTTGCTCGACCTGATCGCCGGAAATCTCAACCTCAGTGTCGAAGGCGAGGACGCATCCGGGTTCAAGGTCACACTGCACAGCCTTGGCGCCAAGGCGCAGAATTACTTCGTCGTCAAAGAGGCTGGGCGTTTCCAGATCGTGACCGATGGCACAACTCCTTCCGAAGCTGGAAACGAATGCCTCTATCTGCTCGGCAAAGGCCGCGACAAGGAGGCGAGGTCACTGCTGGACTGGATGCGCGACCGCATGCATAAGGGCGGCGGCGACGACCCGCTTTCCGGGCCGCTGTTGCCGCGCTTCTGGACCGTGGGAGACGCCGGCGACCACAATGCGATGGTGCTTGCAGCGGCGTCTCTGGTTGGCAGCAATGCTGGAATTCGGGCCTTGCTTCCGGCGCTCGGCAACGATTGGAAGGTCGCAACCAAAGACGACGATCGGCTGAATCTCGCCTTGCTGTTAGGCTACGGCTACACATACATCCAGGACGCCGCGGCGCTCGAAGCTGTCAGCGCCGAAGTGATTAGAAAGTATCCCGACTCCTACGTGGCCATCGATCTGGTCGCGAACAGCGATGGTTTGCTGAAGGATTGGAGTCATTCAAGCGCCATCCTCGAGGCGCAGCTTGGCCGGCATCCCGACGACGAAATCCTTCTGCACATAAAAGCCCGCAAGGCCGAGGCGCAAGGGGACTTTGCGCTGTCCCGGGCCACCCAGCAGAAGCTCATCGACAACGGTAAGGCTACAGCGTACGACTACAACGGCTTTGCTTGGACAGCATTATTCGATGGCAAGATCGACTCCGACGTCGTCAAGGCCGCGCAACAGGCAAACATGCTGAGCCGCAATGCCGCGTTCAGCGAAATGCACACACTGGCCTGCATCTACGCCACCCAAGGCCGCACGGCCGAGGCTCGCGACCTGCTGCTGAAAGCCATGATCACGCAAAACCTGACCGAGCCCAACTCCGAGGTGTGGTTTGGGCTTGCCTCTATCTATGAGCAGTACGGCGTCGTCGATGCAGCCGTCGAGGCCTATCGGAAGGTGGAAAAGCCCGAAGGTCCGGTGAGTCCCATCAGCACGTGGCTGCTGGCACAGGCCCGCCTGAAAGCGCTGGGAGCCGGGAAGTAAACAAGTGTTGCGGGTGCGAAGCAGAATGCGGCTCCGCGCCCGCAATCTTGGGGAATCGTTCGAGAAGACTCTCGATCCGGTGCTACTGCCGCATAGTGCCAGCTCCGCAGCCGATGCTTCAACACCCAGACTATGCGACGGAGATCCGGCCGGCTACTTTCCCCAGGTCACTGCCCGACCGGGGATAGACCGTTTGGTTCTGCTGGGGTGGTCGATCGAAACGATGTGGTGCGCCCAGCCTCGAATGCCGCTCTATTTTCCGATGCAGAAAGTGGAGAAGATCAGATTTAGGATGTCGTCCGAAGTGGTTTGTCCTGTGAGCGAATCCAACGCCCAGAGCGCTCGATAGAGATCCAGCAGGATCATCTCGTGGGGAATGTTGTTGGCATTGGCTTGTGCGGCATCTGCCAGAGCAGAAAGCGCGGTCAGAATCGCCTGCTGGTGGCGCAAGCTGGTCAGCATTCCCGGTTCCGAGGCGGCTCCGCCGGTGGCGAGCGCCAGAATTTGCTCCCGCAGCGTCGAGATGCCTTCGCCGGTCAGTGCCGAGGTTCGAAGCGTTTGGAAGCCGCACAGGTTTTCCGCCTGGACACAATCCTCAGACAAGTCGCTTTTGTTCACGACCACCAATGCCGGTCGACCCTGGACCGCTTCGAGCAAGCGGTGTTCTTCATCGTTCAGCGGCTCGGTTGCGTCCAGCACCACCAGCACCAGGGCGGCGTCGGCCAGGGCTTCGCGGCTGCGTGCAATGCCGAGCAACTCGGCCTCTTCGAGCCCTTCGCGCAGACCCGCGGTGTCGACCAGTTCCAGGGGGATGCCATCGAGAGAAATCCGCTCCGTCACCAGGTCCCTCGTGGTTCCGGGCGACGCCGTGACAATAGCCCTCTCGCGCTCCACCAACCGGTTGAAGAGAGAGCTTTTCCCGGCATTGGGGCGGCCCACGATTGCGAGAGTCAAACCATCATGGACGATACGACCGCGTTGAAAGGAGGCTTCCAGAATGGTCAAGGGCGGAGTCAGTTCGCCAATGCGGTGGGCAATTTCGGATGCCGGGGTCACGTCGACATCGTCTTCGGCAAAGTCGATTCCGGCTTCAAGCAGGGCAATCAGCTCGACCAACGACTGTTTCACCGGGTGAACCCTGCCGCTCAGCGCCCCGCCCAATTGGCTTGCGGCCTGGCGCACCTGCGTCAGCGTTTGTGCCTCGATAAGGTCGCGGACGGCTTCGGCCTGGGTCAAATCGATGCGTCCGGAGAGAAACGCGCGCTGGGTGAATTCGCCGGGCTCGGCCAGCCGCGCGCCGAGGTCGAGCGCCCTCCGCAAAATCAGCTCCAACACCACAGGCGAGCCGTGCGCCGCGATTTCCACGAGATCCTCGGAGGTATAGGAGTTGGGGGCGGCGAACCATGTCACCAGTGCTTCATCGACGCGTTCCGCCTCTGCTCCAGGGAGATCCGCTGGGGGCGCGTCCAGCACGTCGGCGAATCTGGCCCGTCCATGTTCCAACGTGTGCCGCAGCCTTACCAGTTGCGCGGCAATTGAGGTGGCCGCAGCGCCGCTGAGGCGAACGATCCCGATTCCTCCGCGGCCGGGCGGGGTTGAAATTGCGGCGATGGTGTCGGCGACGGTCGCCGAGCTATTGTCCGGGTTGGCGTTGAAAGCGTCCATGGGCATCTCTCTATTGTAGGAAACGGCGAGCCTGGAAGCGGGGAGCAATCAGCCCTGGCGCTCCAGTAGCCCGACGTAGCGCAGGCAGGCAAGCAGGGGAATGGCCCCAAAGACGCCAAAGCAGCAATCGATCAGGCGCCAGTAGAAGGGAATTCCACGCACTGCGCCGGCTATCAATGCCAACAGCACAACCCCAAAGCAGGCAATCACGCCAAAGGTCAGGACCCAGCGGTTGCGTACCGGGTCGCGCAATGGGCCAAGAAAGGCAACGGCAATGGCCAGGTGTGCAAAGGCAAGCCAATCGGTTCCGTAAGCCAGGAAGGGATAGCGCCGATTCGTCTGGGCAAGGCCTTCGTAGACTCTGCGTAGCCAGACATGCAGCTCCGGTTCCGGAGCTAGCGGTGCAGTGGTGGCGACGCCCAGAAAATGGTTGAGCCAGAGCAACTCCAGCTGCAGAGGGAAAGCAGTCAGGCCGCTCAGCACAAGGCCCACGATGAATAAAATCAGCCAGCAGCGGATTCTCCGAAGTAATGCGGTCTTTGTCAGATCAGCCATGCAATCCTGTCTCTTTGAGACTATAGCGGCGGCGCCACAGTTCCGAAGCCGAGATAAATCAACTGTCGGCCGAAAGGTATAATCCAGTCGACGCGGGGAGCGCCGTCATCGGTCTCCCGCGTTGTCTGCCGGAATGGTGCAGAATTCAAGGTCAAAGGTCGAATTTTGGATAACTTCAAGTTGAAACAAGCGTGTAGGCAGGGTATTTTTTTCGGGGTGGGTTTGTCGCTTCCAAGCATCTTGCTGGTTGGAACATTGCTCTCATTGGTTGCCGTCGTCCAAGCACAAACTACGGCTCCGGTGGCGTGGCAGGGCGTGCTCCGCAACCCCACCGGTGCGCCGATTCATCGAGCGAAGATCCGGCTTACGGCAAGCGGCACACAAGCCGAGTCGATTACGGATTCCGAGGGGAAGTTTCATCTCGCTGTTCTGCGCCCGGGCCAATACCGCCTCACTGTTGAGGTCGGCGACCGCAAGATCGACTACCCTCAGCCCGTCGATCTGACTAGTGGTGGGCCATTGGTAGCGGTTACGCTTTCGGCGCGCGGAGAACTTTCCGTTGCCTTGCTCAAGGGCCCGGTCGCTACGGGCGGAGAAGAGCTTTCGAGCCAGGCTGTGAGCGAGTTGCCGCTGAACAAGCGTGACTTCAGCACGCTGTTGCTTCTGGCTGCAGGAACCATGACGGACGCCAACGGGGCCACCAACTTCACGGCGCAGTTTGCCATCAACGGGCAGCGCGGCGTGGAAGCGACGTTCGCCATGGACGGGGCCGACATCAGCGATCCGGAGATGGGTGGTGCCACCTTCTCCAACTTCAACGTGGATGCAGTGGAGAGCATCGACTCCAGTTCCGGCTGGATGCCGGCCGAGATCGGCCGCGGCGCGGCGGGATTCACGAATATCCACACCCGTTCAGGGGCCAGTGGATTTCACGGCTCGATGTTCGAGTTTGTGCGCAACTCCGCCTTCGACGCGCGCAATTACTTCGACCATTCGACGCCGGCGTATCCGGGGCGGATTCCGCCTTTCCGGCGCAACGAGTTCGGCTTTACCAACGGCGGTCCCATCTACATTCCCCATGTCTACGACGGCCGCAAGCGGACCTTCTATTTCGCGCAATACCAGGGCTTCCGGCAGGTGCTGGGAACGACGCAAGTGATGCCGGTGCCTTCGACCGCCCAGCGGCCCGCGGCTGGGAGTTCCATGGTGAGCGACACGGTTACGTATCCGGACGGGTCGACCGATACGCTGTACGTTCCGCTGAATCCGCAAATCGCCGCGATTTTGGCGCGCTATCCGATGCCGAACGATTCCACCGGACCTTTCGGCGCGAATACTTACGCAACCGCGTCGAAGGTAGCTACCGATGCAAATCAATTCTCGTTGCGCCTGGACCACAAGTTTTCAAGCAAGGATCAGTTCTTAGCGCGATTCAACCTGGATAACTTGACGGGACCGACGACGAATCCCGATCAGACGGCCATCGATCCCTCGTTCGGCGTCACGTATATTGACCGCCAGCGCAACGTTATCGGCACATACACTCGTGTCATCTCGCCGCGTCTGTCGTCGGAGTCCTCTATTAGCATCACCCGCTCCACACCCGGCTTTCCAACGACCGACACCGTCGACCCCGCAGTCAAGTTCAACGACGCGTTGTTTGAGGCGTTCAATTCCCCTGCAGGCTCAGTGATGCAAGCCTACGGCAATCTCTTTCAGGGGCGGGAAAACATCGACTTCACAGCCGGGCGTCATGTCTTCAAGGCGGGAGCCGAGGTTCGAGTCAACCGCGACACGACCTACTTTGGCATAAGCCCCAACGGCGAATACGACTTTGGCGGCGGCGCAGCCTACTACGCAGGCAGCCAGACAATCCAGTCTGCCAGTGGCACCCACAATGTGACCGCGAACGGCCTGCTCCCAGACACGCTCTCCAGCTTTCTCACCGGCAGTCCTTTTGTCTACACAGTGGCCGTTGCGCCGCCGGAGATTTCAAGCGGTCAACACATGGGTCCGGCCGCCATCAGCCGCAACAACATTGATTTCTACGTGCAAGACACCTGGAAGGTGACGGAGCGTTTCACGCTAGACTATGGTGTTCGTCTGGAACACTATGGGTCTATCACCGAGCGTGCCCACCGCACATCTGGCTTTTTCAATAACAACGGCTCGCAGCAGTTTGTCGTCAACCCGCAGCCCGGCTACACCACCGATTGGAAAGGCTGGGGGCCGCGCGCGCAGGCCACCTGGCAGGTAGCCAACAAGATTTCGGCTCATGCCGGGGGCGGAATTACCATCATTCCACCCAATATCTGGCAGGACAACTTCCTGACCGGGTCGACGCCGTTTGCCGTCTACCCACGCCTGCTCTCCGCATCGAACGCACCCATTCCCTACGGTTTCCAGATCACCCCGGCCCAGGTTCCCACGACCTATACGCCGGCCGGCGCCGACATTCTGGCCCACGGCACCAAGGCCATCGCGCCCAATACGGTGATGGATGTGGATCGCTACGAAAAGGACATGGCGGGGCTCACAGCCAGCCACGTGGTCAGTGCACTCAACCTCAGCGGCATCGATCGCACTTTCCGCGATGCCCGGCTTTATACCTGGACCGCCGGCCTGGAGCGCAAGTTCGGAAATTTGACAGCGGATGCCAGCTACGTAGGCACCGCAGGCGTCAAGCTGCCTCGCTACAGCTTTCCGAACGCCTATCCGGGGGCGGCGCCGGCCTTTGCACCCCATACCCAATTCGATAGCTCCGGCAACGTCATCGGCGGTTTCGGCGTGGAGAACGTGATTGTGGCCGATGCTCACTCCACATATCACGCGCTGCAAACGTCGCTTTCAGGGACTGTTAGCCACGGCGGCCCGGGCATCCAGGCCAGTTACACCTGGTCCAAATCCATCGACAACACCAGCCAGGTGATCGGCGGCACAGGATCGACGGGCGCTGTCGCCTCCGGGTTCTCGCAAAACCCCTACGATACGCATCCCGAGAAAGCGCCATCGGCCTTTGACGTGACCCACGGCTTCGGCCTGAGCCTGGCGCAGGACCTGCATCTGCAGAGCATCGACTTGCTGAGCCTCATTAGCAAGAAGGTCACGGACGGCTGGGAGATGCTGAGCATTTCAAGCATCAGCTCGGGGTCGCCGTTCACCGTGTTCAGCGGCATCCAGCAGACCGGCGCGGGCTTCAACGGCGTCGACCGGCCCGACCAGATCGCCAAGCCGCAGCTCTCCACGGCACGCAAAGACCGCCAGGACTACTTCGGTATGGGCGGCAACAATGGCACAGACTACTTCTCGATTCCCGTTCATCTGGCTGACGGAACCGGCCCGAACTCGGGGCGCTTTGGCACCCTGGGGCGCAACGCGTTTCGCGGGCCGGCTTTCTACAACTTCGATTTCGCGTTCATCAAAGACACGCCTTTTGGCCGCCGCAAGAGCGGAGCCGAGCTCGTGGACCTGCAATTTCGCAGCGAGTTGTTCAATTTGCTCAACATCGTAACCATGGGCTTGCCCGCCAACGTGCTCCAGGTGAACCAGGCCACAGGCCAGATTCTGCCGGATACGGGGTTCGGCGAGATCAGCAAGACAGCCGGCAACTCCCGTCAGATTCAGTTTTCGCTCAAGTTGATTTACTAACGACCAATCGTTTTTTGTTGCAAGGAGATTCCATGGCTCTCGATCGGCACGCGCGCAGTTCTCGTCTGGTTTTAACAGGCTTTGTTTTTGCTTCAATCCTGCTTCCAATGGCCGCGCAGCAGCCAGTTCGGCACGCGCTCGATCTCACGGTGGTCAAACCGGAAACGGTCGGGTTCTCGACGGAGCGGCTTGAGCGTCTGCACGCATTCATGCAGCAGCAGATCGACCAGAAGCAGCTGGTGGGGGCCGTGACCATTCTGGCGCGCCACGGCAAGGTGGTGGACTACAGAACCTACGGGCAGCGCGACCTGGCCACCGCCGCACCCATGACCAAAGACACGATCTTCCGCGACTACTCCATGACCAAGCCGGTCACCGGCGTGGCCATGATGATCCTCTACGAGCAGGGCAAGTGGCTGCCTTCCGATCCCATCTCCAAATACATCCCGGAGTTCGCCCATCTCAAGGTCCAGAAAGGGGTGGATGCCGAAGGCAAGCCGATTCTCGTCGATCCGGAACATGCGCCCACCATGCGCGAGCTGATGACCCACACAGCCGGCTTCAGCTACGGCCGGGGAACAACGCCGGCGGATGCCATGTACGGCGACCTGAAGGTGATGCAGTCGAAAGATCTCCAGGAGATGATCGACAAGCTGGCCAAGATCCCGCTGCTCTATCAACCCGGCAAGGGCTGGCTTTACAGCACATCCATGGACATCCAGGGTTATATCGTCGAGAAGCTGTCGGGCAAGCCGCTCCCCGATTTCATGCGCGACAACATCTACCAACCCTTGGGCATGAGGGATGCGGGCTTCTATGTGCCGGCGGAGAAGCGCAAGCGGTTCGCCACCAACTACTTTTCCAATCCCAAAGGCGAGTTGACGGCCGGGGCCACGGTCGACGGCATTCCCACGGACTATGCCGAGCCTCCCACGATGGCTTCGGGTGGTGGCGGCATGGTCTCCACCGCGGAAGACTACTACCGGTTTGCGCAGATGCTGGCTAACGGCGGCGAGTTGAGCGGGGCGCGCGTGCTGGCGCCCTCCACGGTCAAGCTAATGACCTCAAACCACACGCCCACCGCAATTCTCACCGGGGAATTCGGCATCGGGCTGTCGGTCATCCGGCCGGGGTTTGCCTGGGGCTACGACTGCGCGGTGGTCTTTGACCCGGCCGAAGCCAACCTGCCAGACGGCAAGGGAACGTTCTTCTGGGACGGCGCTGCCGGAACC
The DNA here is from genome assembly GCA_964560845.1 of uncultured Occallatibacter sp. Lineage (GTDB taxonomy): Bacteria > Acidobacteriota > Terriglobia > Terriglobales > Acidobacteriaceae > Telmatobacter. The sequence continues at coordinate 23,222 of CAZLMY010000084.1, forward strand.
TGGTTCTGGGTCGACCCCACCAACGACATCGTTTTTGTGAGCATGATTCAGCGCATGACCAGTCCCAGCAATCACAACCTGGAGTACGAGAGCCACGCCGTTGTGGATCAAGCATTGGTTGACCCGGCGAAGTAGTTCGGCTCGGCCAAGGCTCGAGCGCGTCTCCCTGACCTTGCGAGGCAAAAAGCCAAACGAAGGCGCTTGAGCCTGCGTAAAACCCTCGGGCGAGTATGCGATGTTCTGCCCTCCGACGGCGAGGAATCGGTAAATGAAAGCATCTGCATTGGAATTCCGCCTGCGCATGGCGATCATGGCGGCTATCGTGGTCGTGGGTTTTGTGGCTCCCTGGGGTTGGATAACAGGGTCGGCCCGGGAGGTCAACCTGCTCCAATGGTTGGCCCATGAACTGAGCCGGACTGGTCTCGTCTCCTTCGCGGTTGCCACGTCCATCGCGATCGTTGCCGGCGCGCTGCTTGCCGCAATCGGCGCAGCCTTGCGCATCTGGGGTTCGGCCTGGCTGGGGTTCGCCACCGTGCTCAACAGCCAGATGAAGGCGGGGAGCATGATGGCCGACGGCCCCTATCGCTCCATGCGCAACCCGCTTTATCTTGGCCTGTGGTTCACCATCGCGGCATTGAGTTTTCTGATGTCCCCAACAGGCGCGCTCTTCACCATGGTTGTCTCTGGCGTGTTTCTCTATCGGCTCATTCTGGGGGAAGAGGGCTTCCTGGAAGCCAGATTTGGCCAGCCTTATCTCGACTATGTGCAGGCGGTTCCAAGGCTTTTTCCGCGGATGCTATCGAAACGGCCAGACCTGCAACCAACTGGCCAAAAGCCTCGCTGGCTCCATGCCGTGTTGACGGAACTGACGCCGGTCTCCGTGCTCCTGAGCTTCCCCGTCTTTGCTTGGAGCTATGACAGCCGACTGATGGCCAAGGTCATTCTGGTTGGCTTTGGGGTGTCTCTGGTGGCGCGGGGGATCATGTTGGGCACCAGACGCGAGCCTGACAGCGACGCTAGCTTGCCGGAATAGCTTCCCCGCTGCGTCCGCCGAGCCTGCCCAAATGCGTCCCAGCGAAACCTGCGGGGTATTTGAGTCCAAAGCCCAGCAGCCGATCCACGCCGATGTGGTTCATCCATATCAAGGCGAATGGCAGCAACTCGGGGCTTCGCAGCAGCAGCGCCGAGACGGCCAGCGTGGCCGGGGTCAGGTAGGAGTGAATGGCGTTGTAGATCCGGCTGCCCAGGTTGGGGCCAGCCAGATAACCCAGCAGGCTCAGATCGGGCGCCAGCCATAGAGCGGCAAACAGCCACCAGCTCGCCCCGGTGCGGGCAAAGAACACTGCGGAGAGCGCCGCAGCCGCCAGGCCTTCCAGGCGAAGAATCGCGTTGACGCCTTTGCCTGTTGTTTGGACGGCAACGGAAGCGGAGACATTGGTATCCATAGAGCATGAGATGAAGCAAACCGGCAAAGGGATGAAAAATCTGCGCCTTGTCCGTCTCTTCGGCATCGGGTCATCTTGCACCAAAAGAAAAGAGGAGAAGCATAGCACTTCTCCTCTTTGTCATGGATTGCGAAAAAACTACTTCTTTACGGGGGCGATGACGTCCTTGGCGGCCTTGGCCACGCGGAACTTGA
>CAZLMY010000085.1:0-24108 GCA_964560845.1 uncultured Occallatibacter sp.
GCGGCGGCTCAAAGAACTACATCCACACCAAGCAGATGATGTACCGCGACACCCTCTCCTGGCGGCTGCTGCTCGACAAGATCGTCAAGGTCCTCGAAGCCTATTGCCTGCTGCAGGTGCAGGCCGGCGCCGATGTGATCCAGATCTTCGATAGCTGGGTCGGCGCGCTGAGCCTGACGGACTACCGCGAATACGCCTTCGAAGCCTCCAAGCGCCTGGTCCGCTCCGTGCAGGCCATGGGCGTGCCGGTCATCTATTTTGGCGTGGAAACGGGCGGCCTGCTCACCGAGATGGCCTCCACCGGCGCCGACGTCATCGGCCTCGACTGGCGTCAGCCGCTTGACGAGGGCTGGCGAGCCGTCGGCCACGGCCACGCTGTCCAGGGCAACCTCGATCCCATTACGCTGTTCGCTCCCCTGGAAGTGCTGGAAATGCGCGTCAAGGAGATCCTCCGCGCCGCCAATGGACGCCCAGGGCACATTTTCAACCTGGGCCACGGCATTGTCCCCACCACCCCGGTTGAAAACGTTCAGGCGGTGGTCCGCATGGTGAAGGAATTCCGGCTAGACCAGAACGAGGCTCCGCCTCTGATCCTGCAACCCTAGCTCCTGACAACCGCCGGGCGCCCCAGGTCTCGCCTTTGAGGCCTGGGATTGGTCAACCGCAGGCTCTTCACAAGAGGAACACTCCCCATGCCCAAGCAAGCCGTACTTCTGCTGGCTCACGGAACCCCCGAGACCGTCGAGCAGATTCCCGAGTACCTGCGCAACGTGGTCAGCGGCCGCCCCTTGCCGCAGGCTGTGATCGAAGAGATTCAGCATCGCTATGCCCTCATCGGCCGCAGTCCGCTGACGGAAATCACGCTGGAGCAAGCGCGCCTGGTCGAAAGCGAATTGGCCGCCGGCGGGCTCCCTGTCCCCGTTTACGTGGGGATGCGCAACTGGCGGCCCTATATTCCCGATGTCGTCCGGCAGATGCGTGCCGATGGCGTGGAAGAGATGGCGGTCGTCTGCCTGGCGCCCCAGAACTCGCGCACCAGCGTCGGACTCTATCGCCGCGCTGTCGAGGCCGAGGCTGCCGGCCTGCGCTTCGACTTCACGGCCGGCTGGGCGCAGCACCCGCTGCTGGCCGAGGCCTTTGCCGAGCGCCTCCGGCCGGCCTTTTCTGCTCTTTCGGCCGAGGTCGGCGCCCCGGTTCCCGTGCTGTTTACGGCCCACAGCGTACCCACTCGCACCGTCCAGCCGCCCGCTTCAACCGGACAGGAAGCCGAACCGCGCCTGTGGCCGGGCGGACAAAGCGCCGACCCCTACGCCGAAGAGGCCCACCGCACCGCCGAGCTTGTGGCCGCCCTGGTGCCGGAGATTCCGCGCTGGTGGTTTGCTTTTCAAAGTCAGGGCGCCAGCGGCGGCCCGTGGATCGGCCCCACCGTCGAAGAGACCATCCAGAAAGTCGCCGGGGAGGGGTATAAGACACTCCTGCTGCAGCCCATCGGATTTCTTTGCGACCACGTAGAAATTCTTTACGATGTCGACGTCTTCTTCCGCAACTATTCCGTCAAATATGGCATCAGGCTTGAACGGCCTGCCTCCTTGAACGCGTCTCCCACTTTGGCACAAGCTGTTGCCGATTTAGCCACGCAAGGATTGGAACGGCTTAACACCTGATTCAGGATTGATGTATCATTTGTTACAACAGGGTCGAATCCGATCGGGTTAGTTTGCTTCGCATCGCTCTCCGGTGCACAGGTTACTTTTGTATATTGGGCCAGCGTTGTGCGCTGTTCGTTCACGTCTTACGGCGGCTTGCGCGTCTCCCGTGTCAGCAAGAATGCAGTAACGTATTCGCCCCTAAGGCTGAATACCGAATATTAGATGACGGAGAAAACGAATCATGAAATGTCCTTACTGTACTGGCAGCCTGACTCGCCTGCCCCGGCATGGGTTTCTACAGCGCAAAGTGTATCCTCTGCTTGGGTATTTCCCCTGGGAATGCGTTCTATGCAGAAGGGTCACGATGCTCAAGAAAGAACACCAGCGTCGCTCCCAGCGTAGCCCCAAGCAGACCAGCGACACCACCACCACGGCATAGTGCGGTCCCCTCTTCGCTAGCCTTGTCGATTTCAGGTCGTGTTTGCGTGGCTTTCCTTGAAAGCCGGCACACATTCTTCCAGGCTTCGACGTATACCAACTAATAAACATCGCCGGGTGGCATCGCCTGCAAGCCCGCAATGCTTACAAGTCAACGGGAATTGTAGCGCCGTGTCTCCTGACCGGCTCTCCTGAGATGAGCTCGGCCTTCGGAGACCCGGTTAGCCCGAGAATTCGGGTATTCCGCGACATCTGTCGGGAATAGAGACCAGCTACTCCTCGGCTTGGAAGCGGGACGCGCCAAAAGATTCAGATCCGGTGGCGCCGCAAAGAACCGGAAAACGGACCAATGCCCCTCAAATCCTGAAGAAGTTTTTCAAGAGAAACAGCACGTTGGCGGGGCGCTCGGCCAGTCTGCGCATGAAGTAGGGATACCACTCGTGCCCAAAAGGCACGTAGACCCGCACGTTATATCCCTCCTGGATCAACTTCCGCCGCAGGTCGCGCCGCACGCCATACAGCATTTGAAACTCGAACCGCCCGGGCTCGATCCCGCGCTCGGCGGCGAAGGCTTTTGCAGCCCCGATCATCGCCTCGTCATGAGTGGCCAGCCCGTGATATTCGGGGCTCGCCAGGAGTATCCGGCTCAGCTTCACATAGTTCTCGTCCACATCGACCTTGCGCGGATACGCCACCTCCGGCGGCTCTTTGTAAGCGCCCTTGCACAAGCGCACGCGAATCCCTTCGGCCACCAACTGCTCGATATCCGCCTGCGAGCGGTAAAGATATGCCTGGATCACGATGCCCACCGCCCCGCGCAACTCGGGCCGGGCATGAAGGCGGCGGACAATGTCCAGTGTGACTTGGGTCAGCGGCGAGTCTTCCATGTCGATGCGCAGAAAGCTGCCCAAAGAGGCTGCGTGCTCGGCCAGGCTGGCGGCGATCGCCTCGGCCAACTCAGGGGAAAGACCCAGCCCCATCTGGGTCAACTTGACGCTGATATTGGCGTTCAGCTTGCGCTCGGCAATGGCATCCAGCAGCCGGTGATAAACCTGGGCTGCGGTCTCGGCTTCTTCCTTCGACGTAACGCTCTCGCCCAGCGAGTCCAGGGTCACCGCGATTCCCTGGCGGTTCACCGATTCGGCCACCCGCAACGCGTCTTCGATTTCCATCCCCGCAACGAATCGGGAACTCATGCGACGGCCAATAGCCGAGCGCTCGCTGAAACTGCGTAAAAAACGGTTCCGGGAGAGTGCGATGAATGCGGAGCGCAAAATGGCCATGAGCGATCCCCTTTGCCAGGCCTTGCCTGCGCCCGGCCACTTGCCGACCAAACAGTGTCGCACAATGGCCGGCACCCATGCGGCAGACGATTACTCCGGTTTAGAGCCTCTTTGGATTTACTGTAGGCCGGGGTGCCCCGTTCCGCGTTTTCTGCGGAATGGTCGGGATACCTGCGGAGCTCCGGTCTACATAATTCCCGAAAATGCTCTGCCTGCCCTGCGCCTCACCTGTGCAATCATCGGAACCGGAGGTACAGGCATCGTGCACAGATCGCTCTTGGCGCCGGCAATTCTGCTCATGACTCTGCTCCTGGCAGCCGCATGTCCCGGGCAAGCCATCCCGGCCACCGTCGGACAAACACTCACCGGCAAGCCGATTGTCTTGCCTGAAGCCATTCACGGACACGCGGCAGTCTTCGTGGCCAGCTTCAGCAAAGAGGCAGGCCCCGCAGCCGACGCATGGGCCAAAGCGGTTCGCGCCGACCCAGCGCTCGCTGGCGTCGCCGTCTTTGAGGCGGCCATGCTTGAGCGCGCCCCTGGCCTGATTCGCAAGATGGTCGTCTCTTCCATCCGCAAACAAACCCCAGCCGCGCTTCAAAACAGCTTTATCGTTTTCAGCGACGATGAAGCGAAATGGCGAAGCTATCTCGGCGTCACCGCCGACAAGGACCCCTGGGTTCTGCTATTCGATGCAGCCGGCAAAGTTGTCTGGCATGGCCACGGCGCATCGGCTGACCTGGAGCCCTTGCTCAAGGCCGCACTGCACTAACCCCTCACATCGCGCTAATCGTCGTCGGCCTTGCCGAGCTTCTTGTGGCGTTGTTTGATCATGGCGGGCACCGCGGCGTCGCCCATCGCATCCTTCCACAGAATCACATTGAGCTTCTGCGCGTCGGCGTGGTCCGCGTGCCGGAAGTCCATCTTCATGCTCTCTTGGGCTCCGGGTGCGGTCTTCACGTTGGCCGTGTAAATCAGGTTGTTGTCGCGATTGGAGTAATCGGCCGAGTAAGCTGGCTGATCGCCGGGGCCCGTGAACAGCGTCGAGATCATCGAGCTGAAGGCGTCGTTGTTGTTCATCGGGGGCAGTCCCAGCAGCGTTTCCATGGTGCGAATGACACTGACCGTGGAGTAGAAGCGGCTATCCACAAACGGAGCGCCATTGGCCGCGCGTGGGGCATACTTGCTAACCACAAAGGCGATGCTGCGGTGCGCATCCACATGGTCGCCGCCATCCTGGGCATCGTCTTCCAGGATGAAGAAGGCCGTGTCGTCCCAGAAGAGCGAGTGCGAGATGGCCTCGACAGCCCGGCCGACGGCCAGATCGTTGTCGGCCACCGAGGCCTTCGGCGCTGGACTGCCGGGCCGGGTGCCCGCCGTGTGATCGTCGCCAAACCGCAGCATCACAAAGTTGGGCATGGTGTCTTTGCCCTGCTCCCTGTCGGCGATCCAGCCCTTCAAGTGGCGGGCAAAGATCTCGAACCGCACCTGGTCCGGTACCATCAGGCCGAAGTCCGGCGCCTCCTCGGCAAAGTGGCCCACCAGCTCCGGCTTGGTGGCGATGTTCGACGCCATCAGCGGAATCGGCCAGGCCCATTTGTTCACCCCGCCGCCCCACTCCGCCGGCAAAGCCTCGCCCGGAGCAATGGCCTTGCGAGTACAGGTGCCGCCGGGGAGCATGGGCCCTTGGCGCGGGCTGGCGGTCTTCACCTCGTCGCAGAACTTGGTGGAGATGTACTCGCCAAAGTGGTAATAGGTCTTGCCGTGCGCGGCCAGGTTGCCCCACAGGTACCCGCTGGCCGGCTCCGCGACATCGGGAATGTTCTGCAGCAGCGGATACCCGTCGGCCACCACGCCTTCCCAGTCATAGGTGCGCTGGTTGCCGCGATAGTTCGCTTGCCAGGTCTTCTCCAGATAATCCGTACCGATGGCCGCGGTGGACCACACATGCCCGTCTCCCGAAACCTCGCCGGAGTCGAAGAAGTTGTCCAGCACGCCGAACTGCAGGGCCAGTTTATGTTCGTTGGGGGTGACGGCTGCGCCATACATGGTCAGGCTCGGATCGCCGTTGCCCACCGGCTTGCCGTCCTGCTTCAGGTCGCCCAGAATCTGGTCGTAGGTGCGGTTCTCTTTGATGATGTAGATCACGTGCCTGATGGGATGGGGCTCGCCGCCAGCAAAGGAAATTGTCTCGGCAGCGGCCTTCATGCGATTGGACTGGAGCACCACCTCGGTGCTTTGCGGCAACTGCTTCTCGATTGCCGCCTCGTCAAGTGTTGCCAGGGATCCGTAGAGCAGCGTGCCAATGTAGGTGGTGGGCTTGCGCAGCTTGCGCTGAGTCGTGGCTTCGGTGGCGTGCTGTGGAAAGTTATTGGGACCCGTTCCGTGCCCTTTGGCGGTGGCCACATAGAGCTTGCCGCCAGTGCTCGAAGCGATGAAGGCCATCGACATCGGCATCCATTCGGTGGGCACAAAACCGATAGGCTCGACCATCGTCTTGCGGGCGGTCTTGGCAGTCAGCTTCGAGGTGTCGATGACGGCCACCGCGTCGCTGATGGCGTTGGCCACGTAGAGCCGGGTGCCGGCAGCGTTGATCGCCAGCGCCTCGGGCTCCGCGCCGAAGTAGCTCTGCCCGGGCAGCCGTGTATCGAAATAGCCCTTTACCGCAAACTGGCCTGCGCCCACATTGACCGCCGCTACGGCATCGCGGTTGGCCAGCGCGACATAGAGGGTCTTGCCGTCCGGCGAAAACTCGAACGCGCAGGGATGCGTTCCCGGCGCGATGGGGCTGGTGGGCTTCAGCAGGGCCAGCTTGCGGCCAACGGTTCCCTTGGCCAGATCGAGTTCCACAATCTCCGAGGCATTCCAAAGCGCCACAAAGGCCCGGGCGCCATCCTTCGAGACGGCCAGCGCAATGGGATAGGTGGATGGAACCGCATCGCTTTCCGACAGATCGAAGCGCTTTTCGATGGCCCCGGTGGCGGGATCGAGCAGCACAACATCGTCCGACAGGTTGAGAGCCACCAGGAGCTTTTCCTGGCCTGCCGGGCCAACCACGGCAATATCCGCCGGGAACGGGACGCCCTTGTCGCCTTCCACCTGGCCAATGAGCTTGGTTTTGCGCCCCGGGGCGAGCTGAGAAAGCGGCAGAGGAATCAGGCGTTCCGGAGCGATCTTTCCGTCCTTGAAGCTATAAACCACCACGGCACTGCCGGTCTGGTTCTTGCCGCCGCCCAGCGGATTGGATGTCGACCCCAAGCTCGCGTAGAGGTGAGCGCCGTCGCGACTGAAGGCAAGCCCTGCGTAGAGCGTCTGCTTGGCCTCCACCAGGGTGCGGGCATCGGGAAAGTCCGTCAACGTGCCGGTTTGCGTATCGAGCACCGCCAGGGACTGTTCATATTGCGACTCGAAAGTGCCGAATCCGGCATTCACAGTTACCACGTAGCGCCGGTCGGGCGAGACCGCCATCGACATCGGCAATCCGTTCAGCCGCTGTGGATGCCCCGGGACCTCCCCGATCAGCTGCTTGCTGGTGGGCAAATCGATTGTCTGTGCCGTTAGCGACGCCGAGGTCGCAATCAGGACCGTTCCGGCAACCATCCACAAAACCTTCGTATACATATCCAGAACCCTAGCAAACCGCGCCGTATATTCGCTTCACAGATTGGTTACATGCGTGAAAGAAACAGGTATGGCGATCTTTGTACCGTTACCAATGCCACACCATTCGTAATCAAGCAATTTGGTTGGATTCTGGTTAAAATGCGCTCATGAACGATCCTGTCGGCACTCTCTCCCGGTTGCTTACCGATGTTTTGCTGCCCACACTCAGGACGGTACAAATCAGCCAGACCGAGCAAATTGCCGCCAACGACAAGCTCGAAAAGGCAATTGAGGATCTCCGGGTCCATTTGGAGGCGCAGTTTGCCCAACTGTCGGCCGAGCTGACGGCCTGCCGCGCCGAACTCGCGGCGACTCATGCGGCACTGCAGGCCGCCCAGGGGCAAAAGGCCTGGCACAGCCCGGATCGCACCACGCTGATCCACTAAGCAATCGCGGTGGGGGCGGCTGATGAAGTGCGCGCAGACGAGTGTGTCCGCATGTTGAAAATCCTGGGGATCCGGTCACAAGCTTTACCTTTCGGCTCATACAGATCGATATAGAACTTCTCCTGGACAGCGATATACGGCGCCGGTTTCAACATCCCATGCTGGTCTTTTCACAAAAGCATTTGACGAAACAGGGTGCCAAGGAGAAAGCTGTCTGCTGGGCAGCCCGCGTATCCCGTTTGCGGTGAAGAACGGAATGGTAACCAGGGATCTGGAGCCCGTTGGAGTTCGACCGTGAAAGAGCCACATCTGGTTTTGGGATTGGGTGAATTGTTGTGGGATCTGTTGCCGGAGGGACCCCGCTTGGGGGGCGCCCCGGCCAACTTCGCCGTGATGGCCGGGCAGCTCGGCAGCCACGCTGCGATTCTCAGCCGCATTGGGCGCGACGACCTGGGCCGCAGGGCCGTCGACATCCTGGATCCGTTACCGGTGGATGCCAGCGGCGTCCAAGTGGATTTGGTGCATGAGACAGGGCAAGTGACCGTGGACTTCTCAGATGGCCAGCCCCGCTTCACGATTCACCAGCCGGCAGCCTGGGATTTTCTGGAACTGACCGACGATTGGGTGCACATGGCCGAGCGCGCCGACGCCATCTGTTTCGGGTCGCTGGCGCAGCGCTGCAAAGAGGCCCGCCAGACCATTCAGACCCTGGCCGCGCAGACCTCTTCCAAATGCGTTCGGGTATTCGACGTGAACCTGCGCGCCCCGTTCTATTCCGGCGAGGTGATCCAGGAATCGCTGGAACTGGCCACGGTGCTCAAGATGAACGACGGCGAGGTGCCGGTGGTTCTGGGACTGCTCGGGCTACCCACAGGCGATGTTGCCGAATTGGGTCTGGACCTGCTCCGCCAGGGCGCTGCCCGGCTGCTCGATGAGTTCCCTACCCTGAATATGGTGGCCGTTACCCGCGGCAGCCGCGGAAGCCTGCTGGTGACCCGGGACGACTGGCACCAGCATCCCGGAATCCCTGTCAAGGTGGCCGACACCATCGGCGCCGGAGACGCCTTTACCGCGGCCATGACCCATTACCTGCTGCGCGGCGCCGATCTGGCTACTCTCAACGAAGCCGGCAATCGCTGGGGCGGCTGGGTCGCTTCGCACGCGGGCGCCATGCCCCAGTTGCCGGATCGATTGCGCGAAGACATGACCGCGACAATCGGGAGCTGACGCCCGACGATCGAGCTAGCCAAGACCGCCAGCTTGCTTGGAACCAGGTTCAGGTTGCCGGAACCGGCAAACTCCCTACCGATTCGCGCTTCTGCATGGTAGAAAGAGAGTTACAGGACAAGCCCCATGCCGGACGGAATCAAGGTTCTGATTGTCGAAGACGAGCCCCATGCGCTGATGGGGCTGGCGGAGCTGATATCCGATTGGGGATATCGCACCGAGACCGCGCGCGACGGCATCGAAGGCTGGGAAAAGGCCCAGGCCTGGAACCCCGCCATCGTGGTCACCGACCTGAAAATGCCGCGCATGGACGGATTGGGCCTGCTGGCACGGCTCAGCGAAGAAGGCTCGGGCCTCGACGCCAACCTGGCCGTTGTGGTGCTGACCGCCATGGGATCCATTGACTTGGCTGTCGACGCCATGAAGCTGGGCGCCTACGACTTTTTGCAAAAGCCGGTCGACGCCACCCGGCTACGCACCATTCTGGCCAACGCTACCCGCCAGCGCGAAACCGCGATTGAGCTGGAAGTGGTGCGCCGGCGGCTCCGGGAAACCGGCGTGCTGGGCTCCATGGTGGGCAATTCGAAGTCGATGCGCGAGATCTTCGGTCTGATTGAGCAGATTGCTCCCTCCAATGTCTCCGTGTTGATTACCGGCGAAAGCGGGACCGGCAAAGAGATGGTAGCCCGTACGCTGCACGACCTGAGCCCCCGCAAGGGGCACCCCTTTGTTGCCGTCAACTGCGCCGCCATCCCTGAAACGCTGATCGAAAGCGAGATCTTCGGCCACGAAAAAGGCGCTTTCACCGGAGCCATGGAGCGGCGTGCCGGCTGCTTTGAACTCGCGCAGGGCGGCACCTTGCTGCTGGACGAAATCGGCGAGATGCCGGCTGGAACACAAGCAAAACTGCTTCGCGTCCTGGAAGAGCGGAAGCTCCGCCGCCTGGGCGCGCGCACCGAGCAGGAAGTGGACGTGCGCGTGCTGGCCGCCACCAACCGCCAGCCCGACGAGGCCGTCGCCAGTGGACATCTGCGCGCCGATCTCTACTACCGCCTCAACGTATTCAACATCGCCATGCCCCCGCTGCGCTCGCATATCGACGATCTTCCGGCCATGGCCGAGGCCATGGTGACCGAAATGAACAAGAAACACGCCCGCAAGGTTTCCGGCGTGGCGCCGTCGATGCTGGAACGGATGATGGCCCACGACTGGCCGGGCAATGGCCGCGAGTTGCGCAACACCATTGAGCGGGCCGTGATTCTTTGCCCCGATGGCGCTCCGTTGGACGCCGGGCACCTTCCGCCTGGTTTCGGCATGGCGCACATGGCCACTCCGCCGGTCCTCGATGCCAATACCGTATCGCTGCATGTAGGGACCACCGTGGACGAGGCCGAACGCCTCCTCATCCTGAAGACCCTGGAATCCACCGGACAGAACAAGACCAAGGCAGCGGAGATTCTGGGCGTCAGCCTCAAGACCCTGCACAACAAGCTCAAGGAATATAGCCACAATCGAATCGAAAACCTGGCCTGAGCCATGCGCCTGAAAACCAAACTCGTTCTGGCCATCACCACCCTGGTGTTCTTTATCGCCGGCGGCCTCTCGCTGGTGTATATGAGCCAGCTTCTGCGCTCCTCCGTGCAGCAGTCCTATGACACCAACCACATGGTCGCCGACCAGATCCGGTTTGCGCTGCAAAATGCTCTCGAAGCCGGTCTGCGCGACCGCAAAGTCGAGCCCAACAACCCCGCCCAGTTGCACGCCCTCATGGCCACCACCGTGCGCGACAACGCGGCCTTGCAGGCGGTGGTGGAGTCGGTCAACCGCTATTCGCTCACGGTCTACGACATCAACATCGGCGACCGCAACGCCAGCACCCTGCTCAGCACCAACCCCGACAATGAAGACAAGCCGCTGCCGGTGCGCCCCGCCTATGTGCAGTTGCTGAAAGCCGATCCGTTTTCCCTGGCTGCGGCGGTCTTTGGGCCGCCCAAGGTCTTTGACATCGTGGTCCCGTTGGAGAGCAATGGCGAGCCCTTTGCCAGCGTGCACGTCGGAGTGCGCACCACGCTGCTGCGCGCCGACTACGCTCCCTGGCTTGGTTCGGCCCTCACGCTGATGGGGTTTGCCCTCGGAACCGCCCTGATTGCCGCCTTTCTGCTGACCAACCTGGCCCTGCGCCCCATGGAAGAGATCAGCATGCAGCTGGACTACTGGACCGGCTCCGACGAGGAAGCCCGCGCATCGGGAGACGCCGATCGAGAGCCCCGCAAGCAGGATATGGCGGCCCGCGTCTCCAACAAGATCGAGATCATCGGCCAGCGCATGCGCAACGTGGAAGAGGTCTTTTCCGCGCTGAAAGAGAATCTGAACCAGATTCTGGGAAATCTGCAGGACGGCATCCTGCTGTTCACCGGCGATGGCCGCGCGGTGCTGGTGTCGGAGGCAGCTCGCCGCTTTTTGCCCATTGAGAAAGACAGCCTGCTCGGGTTGCACGCACGCGAGATCTTCGACCGCTCCACGGTGCTTGGCCTGACTCTGCGCGACGCCTTCGAGGCGGGCATGACGGTGGTGAAAGAAGAGATTCTCACCGAGAACGGCCGCCGCATCGAGGCCTCGCTGGATTTCATCCACGACGATCTGAATCGCCATGGCTTGGGCGCGTTGGTCACGCTGCACGATCTCGAGTCGGCCGAGGCCATCGAGTCCGAACTGGAGCTTTCCCGCCGCATGGCGGCCATCGGGCGGCTCACTTCCGGCGTGGGCCATGAGGTCAAAAACCCCATCAACGCCATCGTCGTCCACCTGGAACTGCTCAAGAACAAGCTAGGAGAGGCCAGCGCCCCGGCCAAGCGCCACCTTGAAATCATCGAGAGCGAAATTCACCGCCTCGACCGCGTGGTGCAGATGCTGGTGGACTTCTCTCGTCCCGTGGAATTGAAGCTGATGGAACAGGACCTGCGCCCGGTGATCGGCGATATTTTGACCCTGGCGGCGGCCGAGCTTTCGACCCATAACGTGACCCTCGAGAGCAGGATGCCGGCGCAGCCGCTGTTGGCCAACATCGATGCCGACCTGCTCAAACAGGCCGTACTCAACGTCATCCAGAACGGAGCCCAGGCCATGCCCGAGGGCGGACGGCTTGAAGTCGTGCTGGAAGAGGACCGCAGGTTTGCGATCCTGCGCATTCGCGACGAGGGGCCCGGAATCCCCGACGACATCCGCGAGAAGATTTTCGACCTCTATTTCACAACCAAGAGCGCCGGAAGCGGCATCGGTTTGGCTATGACGTATCGGATTGTCCAGTTTCACCACGGCAGCATCGAAGTACAATCGAAACAAGGTCGTGGCACGGAGTTCCAGTTGCGTATCCCGCTGGCAGCCACGGACTGGGGACGCCGGCATCCTCAGCCGGCGATGGTTGAAAATCAGAAGGGACTGACGGGATGAAGCTGCAAGCCGGGATTGTGACGTGTCTGTTCGCCCTGTTCGTGACGGGGTGCACACACAAGACCCCTCCTCCGACGCAGCCCCTGGCGCCGCCCATTGAGGAGGCCCCCCAACCGCCGCCTTCGCCGGCGCCCAAGAACCTGCCGCCACCGGTTGTATCCGTTCCCGCCCAGAAGCCCGCGCCCGACACCACCGCGCAGACCCCGCCGCCCAAGCCGCCCGTCAAGCACAAGAAACCGCCCGCCGCCAAACCGGCGCAACAAGCCTCCAATGAGGCGCCGGAAGTCAGCGCCATTGGCCAGCTCTCTTCCGGCGCACCCCAGGATTTGCGGCAGCGAACAGCCGCCTCCATCGATGCCACCGAGCGCAGCTTGAATGGCCTCGGGCGCTCGCTCAACGATCAGGAGAAGAAGACCGCGGCGCAGATCAGGGAGTATCTGAAACAGGCCCGCCAGGCACTCGCATCCGGCGACGTCGACGGAGCTCACACCCTGGTAGTCAAAGCCAAGGTGCTGCTGAGCGAGCTCGCCAACGGATGATACCGGCGCTCCGAGGAAATACTTCTTTGCCCGTACGCTATCTGCTCTGGGATCACGACGGTGTTCTGGTCGACACCGAGCGCTGGTACTTCGAGGCATCCAGGCAAATCCTCGAAAAGATTGGCCTGAGCCTCTCCGATGAGGTCTATCTTGCCCTGATGGCCGACGGGCGATCCTGCTGGGAGTTGGCCCGCGTTGCAGGCTTCGCCGAGTCGGCGATTACTGCCCTTCGCGCCGAACGCGATGCGCTCTACCAGGAATTCCTGCAGTCCAAACCCATCGAAATCCCGGACGTACAGCAAGTCCTCGCGCAGCTTGCAGGCCAATTCCGCATGGCCATCGTCACCACTTCGCGCCGTGAGGACTTCGACCTCATTCACGCCGGCCGAAACCTGTTGCGGCACTTCGAATTTGTTCTCACCCTTGAGGACTACGCCCGCTGCAAGCCCTTCCCCGACCCCTATCTCGCGGGAATCCATCGCTTCGGCGCCGAACCGTCCGAGGTGATCGCCATTGAAGACTCCTCCCGCGGGCTGCGTTCGGCACGAGCTGCGGGAATCGAATGCATCGTGATCCGCAATTCTTTCACGTCCTCCATGGACTTCAGCGGCGCGCTGCAGATTCTCGATTCAGTGACCGAGTTGCCGAAGACTGTAGCGCAGCCTCCTCCCCGGCAAGTGTAGCGCCGGCCTCCTGGCCGGCTGTCCTGAGGGCCTCCTGGCCCTCAGGGTTCCGGTTAGAGCGATTCCAGAATAGGTGTGCCCTATCTTGCATCGTGCCGGGTCGCCGCTCCTTGGGGTCGCGTCGACTTGAACGCTGCGGTTCCTGGGTACAGTCATTCTGGAATCGCTATAGCCGCGGAGGGCCGCGATGCGTTGCAGCCGGGCCTTCCCCAGAGGCTCCAAGGGCCGGATGAATCGTGCGCACCTATTCGGAAATGCCCGAACCATCCCACGGATACGGCAATTTTCCCGCCGCAACAATCCCGTATTTCACATCGAGAAACCCCTGCAGATCTTCCGGGACCACCGCAGCCAGTTCCTGCCAGGTAAGCACCTTCAAACGTACGCGCAACTCGGCCAATTTCACCGCGGCCATGACCTCAAACCACGCTTCCCGCAGGTCGGGCCGGCGCGCGTCGTGAATCACGCAAAAACTGCAGCCCTCCGCATAGGCTGCCAACACGTTGCGGATCAACTGATAGCTGACGTATCCGGCCAGCGCGGGCTCGGCTTCCCGCGCGCGCATCTCGATCTCCCGTCGATAGACGCGAGCAACGGCATCGCCCTCCGAAGCCGGTTCCCACTCTTGCGTAAATTCCTCGGCGAACTCCACCGCCGCTCTTCGACGCGCCGTGCGCAATTCCAGCCGCGGCAATAATTCGCGATCGAAGACCGCGTCGAAGTCTCGATAGCCCTCGGCCACCGTGGTCTTGCAGGTCTGGAAATCTCCTTCGGTGAGTTTGGCCTCGACCAGCAGCCCGCCCCAGCGCATGTCCACCTCGGTGCGATCGAAGCGGCCGTTGCACAGCGGAACGCGAGCCTTCCAGCCAAACACGGGCGCGGGGTCTGCTTCTACGCCCAGGCTGTCGCGAACCAGTTGCGAATCCGCAACGCCCGGCGCGCAAAAGATGTTCATCAGCAGCGCATCGGAGCTCATGGAGGAATCAAGCTCGCGCCAGCGGCGCGGTGGCTCCGCTAAAGACTTCGGCAGCGATCGGCCCTGCGCATGAATCTTGTCGAACCGCCGCATCCACTCCCGCCGCGCCACAATCGCCCGGTAGGCGGCATCGAAAAAATTCCCGTGGCCGTCTCCGTCTGCGCGGGGCTCCGGCAAGTACACAACTATCGGTTCTCTGCCGTAACTCTTTACATGCGCTCGCTCCAAGGACCACTGCCGGTTCCGTGCAGCCAGTTCCCGGCGCAGTTCGCTGGCATACCAGCTCGCCTTCATCTTCATAAGCGCAGGTTACACCGTAATCTCTTCGACCGCATTCCTTGGATTGCGCTGCCGTTGCCGCCAGCAAGATCTTGGGCTTCACAGGCTGACACACAAACTCTTCGGGAAGCCTCTGTGTGTCAGGGCACGACCGGGGAACCGGGGGACCCTCAGGGTCGGGGTCGCCTGCCGATAAGGCCAATAAAATGAATGGGGCTTCAGCCCCTGGGGTATGTGTTTCAGGTCCCCCACTCCAAGAGATGGCCTCTTTCCGCAGCCTGTTCAGCCCCTGCCGGAAGGCGCGCGATTTCCACAAGAACATCCCCCGCGGCTGAAGTCGTGCCCTTTCAAAACAGCGGATCTGCTCGCGCCGTCTTGGATTCGTGCCTTGAATATCGAAGCCTAAACTCAGCGGCGATCCCCTGTCGCTACCCGGCCTGTTCATCGTGTGTTGTTGAACTTGTAACACTGGCGTAACACCTCAGTAATCGGGCAGTCACGGGGCATTGTTAGTTTCGATTAAGGTCTGTTGAAAAGATTCCACGAGGTCCCTGCCTGAACAGACCGCATACCTTTCCACTGCCTTAACAACTTTTGGAGGATCATTGTGACACACCCTTTTCCAAGCGGACGGACGCGTCTTGCTACCTTGGCTCTATCGCTTCTTGTGCTGCTGTTCGGCGCCACGCTCAACGCGCAGACCCCGACTGCCAAGCTCGGCGGTAACCTTGTCGATGTGCAAGGCAAAGGCGTAGTCAACGCCACTGTCACTGTGAAGAACACCACCACGGGCGCCGTCAAGATCGTTCGTACCGACAGCAACGGACACTACGCGCTCGATGGCCTTGCAGCCGGAAAATATAACGTAGAAGCAACGGCGACCGGATTCGCAATCGCCGCCAAGACTGGCATTGTGCTGGCCGCCGGCCAGGAGCAGCAGGTGGCCCTCACGCTGACCGTGAGTTCCGTCGCAGAACAGGTGACCGTCAACGCCGGCATCGATTCCATCGCGGCACAGGTCGCTCCCAGCGGCGGATTCATTGAAGAGCGCTCGGCGCAGTCACTGGTTTCGAACACCTATATCGAAAACTTCACTTCACCCATCGCCGACTTCGGCGAGATCGTGCAGATTGTCCCCGGCACCTTTACCACCAGCAGCGATGGTGTAGGCCTGGGACAGAGCAAAACGTATTTCCGCGGCTTCCCCGATGGCGATTACGACATCGATTTCGACGGCATTCCCTTCTACGACACCAACACGCCCACCCACCACTCCTGGGCCTTCTTCCCCTCGCAATGGGTCGGCGGCGTAGACTTCGACCGCAGCCCGGGTTCGGCCTCCACCATTGGACCTACCCCTTTCGGCGGTTCCATTCACCTGCTGTCAAAGCCTCTGACCAACGAGCTGGATGTGCGCGGCACCTTCAGCTACGGCACATGGAACACCAAACTCTATGACGCCGCATTCAACTCTGGCGCCTTCGGGCTCTTCGGCTCGCCCGCCAAGTCGAACCTGTTTGTCGACTGGCACCGCATGACCTCCGATGGCTACCAGACCTTCAACTCAAACACCCGCAATGCCGGGTCGGTGCTTTACCAGTACCAGTTTTCGCCCAAGACCGTGCTGACCGGTTTCAGCGGTGTGCTTCAACTGAACTCCAACGGCCCGAATATCAGTTCCAGCCGCTGCATGTTGTACGGCGTCTCGGCTGCCTACAGCTGCACCAACGCCGACACCGCCAACGGCCTTCAACCCTTCACCGGCGCCGGCATCAAGTTCCTGCTCACCAACAACTCCGATCCCACGAGTTGGTTCGACCAGCAGTACAACACCTACCAGGTTCCCACCGACTTCGAATACATCAGCCTCAAGAGCGAACTCGGCAAGGGCTGGTACGTTGAAGCCAAGCCCTACACCTACAACTACGACAACAGCGAACTGTACTCCAACGCGGTACCGATCACCGAAGTCACGCAAGCTGCCGCAGTCGCCAACCCCACGCTGGTTCCGGGATCCATCGTCATCGGCACCGGCTCCAAAGCCGTTGCCTACTATGACGGCGCAGCCATTGCCCCTTGCAACGTCCAGCCCACCCCGAAGGCCGGCAAGCCCTATGCGCTTCCTTGCGGCATCGAGAAGTACAACAGCTATCGCAAGTACGGTGAAACGTCTCTCCTCACGCAAACCTCCAAGCTGGGTGTTTTCCGCACCGGCATGTGGTACGAGTGGGCCGACACCAATCGCCACCAATACCCCAGCGATCCGTTGAACAACTGGGCCGATCAGGCCTTGCCCAAGTTCAAAGAGAGCTTCTGGAACAGCACCTATCAGCCCTATGCCGAATATGAGTGGCACGCCACCGACAAGCTGAACCTTACCGCGGGCACCAAGTTCTCCTATTTCGACATCGACGTTCTGCATTACGCCGACGATGGCGGCGCCAACAGCTCGTACGCCGGCACACTGACCTGCACCAGCCTCACCGCCGCCTGCTCGGCAACCGTCTCCGATCACGGCACCTTCTCCGCCTGGCTGCCTTCGCTGGACGCCAACTATCGCATCCAGCCCAACTGGGCAGTCTATGGCCAGGTCTCGACCGGCACCATCGTGCCGCCCAGCGCGGTCTACGATTACAACCACACCGCTTCGCTCGGCGTTGTCTCCACTGCCAGCGTAGTCAAGCCCAAGCAGCAGAATTCCACCACTTACCAGATTGGCTCCACATTCAAGGGACAGCGCATCACCCTGGACGCCGATGCCTTCCATATCCGCTTCCAGAACACCTACTCCAGCGTCGTCGACAACAATGCGTCAGACCCAAACTTTGGCGACGCGGTTTACTTCCTGCAGCCCAGTTCCGTCACGCAGGGCGTGGAATTCGAGAGCACCATGGTCCTGACTCCCGGACTCAACCTCTACCTCAACGCCACCGCGGGCAACGCCTACTACTCCGGAAAGCTGAACGCCAACACTACGTCCACGGCACAAACCGCTCC
Organism: uncultured Occallatibacter sp.; assembly: GCA_964560845.1. Lineage (GTDB taxonomy): Bacteria > Acidobacteriota > Terriglobia > Terriglobales > Acidobacteriaceae > Telmatobacter. The sequence continues at coordinate 17,568 of CAZLMY010000085.1, forward strand.
CTTGTATGTGGCTGCTCCCACCGGCCTCTGGGTGGCGCAGACCCCCTCCGACACCGAAATGCAGGGTCTCACCTACCAGAAGCACGGCTTTGACCTCGGCGTCTTCAACAAGCGCGTCGGCGAGCAGCGCCTGGACAACGGCCAATATCACAACCAGGCTATCGTCAATCCCTTCAGCACTCTCAACACCTACGTCAACTTCACCGTCCGCAACCATTCCTTCTTCGACCAGACCAAGATCCGTTTGACCGCCAACAATCTGCTCGACTCGCACGCCATTCAAAACGACTCGCTGGCGGGAACCGCGGCTACGCAATTCTTGTATGGCGGCGGCGCTTGCACCACCGCTACTGCGACCAATCCTTGCGACCCCTTCCTCACCAGCGGGCCCACCCCGATCAGCGGCGCCGATACGCCCAGCCTCATGGCGGGCCGCAGCTTCGCCGTTTCCGTCACCTTCGGCATCGCACCCAAGCACGAAAAGTAGAAATTCGATCTCACCTCAAACTTCGGGTGCCCCACCCTCGCCGCGCTTTTGTTTTGGCGGCTAGGGTGGGCCGCCACAAGACTCCGGCCGCGCCAGTGGGAACCCTCCACCGGCGCGGCCGTTTTCATTTGCTTCCGGAATTGCTGACGCGCCATCGAAAGTTGGAGGCGCACCCAAACCCCGGGATGCGAGAATGACTCCTGTGATTTTCCCTTCGAAGTGTCTCGCTCTCTTGTCCGCTCTTGTCCTTTTCGCTACCCTGCCCACATCTGCGCTTGGCTCCAACACCAAGGCCGACGAACAGGCCGGCGCCGTCCTTTTCAGCAACAAGGGTTGCGCCCATTGCCACGGCCCCAGCGGCGGCGGAGGCAAGAAAGGGCCCGATCTGACCAACCTGCGCAAAGACAAGGACTGGACACCCGCCAAGATCACCAACCAGATTCTCAACGGCGGCCAAAAAATGCCGCCCTTCGGCGACTCCCTCACCGACCAGGAAGCGGCTCAACTGGTCGTCTGGCTCCGCGCCAAAAACCGGCCCACACCGCCGCCTGCGCCTGCGCAATAGGCCCCTTGGGGACTCAGGTCTCGACCGGCGCATTCGCGACGCCCGCCGTGCCAAACACCCGCCGGTAGCGCTCCACCTCATCCGCCGGACCCAGGGCCTTGGCGAAGTTGTCGGAGAGCTTCACGGCCGGGCGGCCTTCCACGTCGGTCAGTTTGCACACCAGGCTAACCGGGTCGAAGCCCTCATCGCCCAGCGGATTGCAGTTCCGGAAGTCGTTGGTCAGAAATGTGCCCCAGCCCGCACTGAAGCGGATCCTCCGCTCCGGCGTCCACTTGCGCTCATCGTGAAAGTCGCTGGCGCGCTTGAAGTCCTCCGGCCGCGCCCCTTTGCAGATGCGGCCGCCAAAATATGCGTGCAGCCCCAGAATCTGGCTCACGTCCAGCGAGTCGGACGCAATCAGACGCTTCTTGCGCGGGTCGCGCCCATGCCGCTCCAGCCAGGCAATGTACTCGTCGCCGGCCACGTACGGGTCTTTGCTGTCGATGCGCTGGCCGGTCCAGTTGGCCACCCAGTCGGGTGCGCCTTCCAAGAATTGCGTGGTGCCGAAGGTGTCCGGCAGCAGAATCAGCAGCTCGCCCTGGTAGGACTTCTGCCACAGCTCCAAAAGCCGGTATTGCGCGGCCCGCAGTTCGGGATCGCTGGTGGCCTGGGCCGCCAGCGCCATGGGAAGTTCGTGCGCGTTGGTGCCGATGGCCTCGAGATCGTGTTTGTAGGCCAGATAAGTGTTGGAGCTGCCTGCAAAATTCGCCCCTAGCACGTCGCTCATGGCCTTCACCACGTACTCCTGCCACAGAAAGCTGTGCCGTCGCCGGGTGCCGAAATCGCTCACGCTGAGCCGCGGAACCCCGCGCAGCCGCTCCATCTTCTCCCACAGCCGCGTCTTGGCGCGGGCATAGAGAATGTCCAGCTCGAACTCGCTCAGGCGCTTCAGGCTGGCCCGGGTCTTCAGTTCGTCGATGGCCGACAGCGCATAGATCTCCCACAGCGTGACCTCGCTCCACAACCCGTGAAAGCGCAGGTCGATCTGGCCATCCACCACCGAGAGCTCGTAGTCGCTGAGGCGAAAGTCGCGTTCCAGCCACTCCAGAAAGGCCGGCTCGAAGATGCCCCGCTTGCCGTAGAAGGTATTGCCGGCCAGCCAGATCAGCTCCGACTTGTGGAACTTCAGCTTGCGCGTCGCCTCAAGCTGCTCGCGCAGATGCGCCTCGGGAACCAAATCCCCCAGGCGCACCTGGCTGCTTCGATTCTGCAACGTGAACGAGACCTTGGTCGCGGGAAAGTTCTTCCAGATGAATTGCAGCATCAATAGCTTGTAAAAGTCGGTATCCAGCAGGGACCGCGTGATCGGGTCCATTTCCCAGTTATGATCGTGCGCGCGCCTGGCAATGTTGACAATCACAGTGTTTCTACTCTACTGGATCGGCTCCCTTTGCGCCCGGCCGGTCTCTCGTGAGACGAAACCGGGACAGGCCGGCTGCGGTGATCGAATTCCAGAGATTTCTGCAACTGAACCCTCTTTCGGGCGTCCAATCAACTAGTCCACTTTCTTGATGCTGCGTTCCCCGTGGCGTAGAATCGGCACTGCGCATGGAGTTGTTTCTCAATCTCGGATGGGCATTGTCGGCCACGCTCATGGTTTGCGTTTGGCTGCGGTTCGGCACGCGCGCCGGAGCCAGCCGGAAGACCCAGATGATCGCCCTCGCGGTTCTCATCCTGATTCTGTTTCCGGTCATTTCGGTCACCGACGATCTTCAGGCCATGCAGAACCCGGCAGAAGTGGACAGTTGCCAGCGCCGCGGCCATTCGAGCTTCTGTGTGCACGCCGCCTTCCCACCGGTGGCTGCGCTGCCCTTGCCTATTTTCTCTGCAATCTCATTGAGCCTCCCGCGCCTGGCTGCTCCAGCCACCCGGCTTTCTCCGGTCTTCGAAAGCCCCGCCCTCGCGCCCATTGAGAACCGGCCTCCTCCAGCCGCCTGATCCGTCCCCCTTCCTGCCACTGAGTTCCGTACTCTTTCCTTCCTATATCCGCCGTGCAGACCACGGCGTCGAAGGTCTTGAATGAAGCCGTTCTTCTCCCCTTTCACTGCTCCAGCCATGGCTGCGCTGCTGTTGCTGGCGCCTGCCCTCGTTTCGGCGCAGCAGGCTCTTACCTGGGATCAGGTAAAAGCCCAATTCGAAGCCTCAAATCCCGCACTCAAGGCCGACGCCCTCAGCATCGATGAAATGAAGGCCGCCGAAGTTACCGCGTTTCTGCGCCCCAACCCCCAGTTCACAGCCGCCACCGACGGAACCCAGTTGGTTCCTCACAACGGTGTCTGGCAGCCGCTCAGCGGCACCCAATATCAGGGCAACCTCAGCTATCTGCACGAGCGCGATCGCAAGCGCGAACTACGCCTCGAAAGCGCCAAAGAAGGCACCCAGATCACCGCTTCGCAACACCAGGACATGGAGCGGAACATGCTCTTCGATCTGCGCTCGGCCTTCATCCAAACCCTCCAGGCCAAGTCCGTTCTCGCCATGGCCAAGGAAGATCTCGATTACTACGACCACATCATCCAGATCAGCCGCGACCGGTTCCGCGCCGGCGACATTGCCCAGATCGATCTCGACCGCATCGAGTTGCTGCGCGTGCAATATGAAGCCGAGATTCAAGCCGCCATCGTGGACCTGCGCACCTCCAAAATCCAGCTTCTGCAGCTACTCAACCAGCGCACACCCGTCGAGCAGTTCGACGTCACCGGCCCCTTCGACTTCGCCGACGATCTCAAGCCACTCGAAGACTTCCGCCAGATTGCCCTCGATGCCCGGCCGGACCTGCGCGCCGCGCTTCTGGCCTTGCAGCAGGCCGACACCAACCACAAGTTGGCCGTCGCCAACGGTTCCACCGATCCCACCTTCAGCGGCTGGTACACCTGGAACCCTTCGTTCAACAACGCCAACGACCAGCAGACTCTGGGCGCCAGCGTCAGCATTCCCCTGCGCATCTTCGATCGCAATCAGGGCGAGAAACAACGCACGCAAATCGACATCGGCCGCAATCGACAATTGACCGACGCCTCCCGCGCCCAGGTTTTCAGCGATGTGGATTCCGCCTATGCCCAGATCGAAAGCGACATCGCCCTGCTCAAGCCCTACAAGGCCCATTACAACCAGCAGGCCAAGCGCGTGCGCGACACCGTCACTTACTCCTACGAACACGGCGGCGCTTCGCTCATGGACTTCCTCAATGCGCAAAGCGACTACCGCACCGTGCAACTGGCCTACCTGCAACTGATCGGAACGTATCTGACCGCCGCCGGACAACTCAATCTTGCTGTGGGACGCGAGGCAATCCAATGATTTCGTCTTCTCTCATTCCTGATCCCGCCCATAGGAACAATGACCTGGGTACCCCCTCCATGGGCCGGGCAGCTTCTGCCTTCGACAAATCGGTATTGGCCATCGCGGTCGCCGCTTCGCTGCTGGCTCTCTCCGGCTGCAAACCCAAGGAGTCGGGCGATACCGCCCCTCCGGCAAACCAGCAGGTCGTCTCCGTAGCCGACATGAACCTGATCACCATCGACAAAAACGATGTCGCGAAGTTCCCACTGGTCTCAGCGGACCAAATCGAATCCCCTTCCGAGTTGACCGCCACCGGCACTGTCTTTCCCGATATCTCCCGCGAGGTCCCTGTCATCTCCCTGGCCAACGGCCGCGTGGTCGACATCGAGACCCGCCTCGACGACAACGTGAAGAAGGGCCAGTTACTCCTTAGAGTGCAAAGCGGCGACGTCTCCACGGCCTTCAATGCTTATCTCAAGGCCGTCAACGACGAACAGTTTGCCAACAAGGCCTACATCCGCGCCGAGGACCTGCTCAAACACGGCGCCATCTCCCAGGCCATGGTCGAGCAAGCCGAAGACGCCGAGAAAGACGCCAAGGCCGACCTCACCGCAGCCGAGGAGCAGTTGAAAGTCCTGGGCGTCGACAAAGACCACCCCAGCACCGTCGTCAACGTCTACGCCCCCATCTCCGGCGTCATCATCGGCCAGAATGTCACCAATGCGGCCGCTGCAGGCGTTTCACTGTCCGGCTCGGCCACCGCCTTCACCATCGCCGACCTCTCCACTGTCTGGATCCTCTGCGACGTCTACGAGAACGACATTCCCAAGATCAAGCTCGGCCAGGAAGCCCGCATCAAGCTCAACGCCTATCCCGACCGCCCTCTGACCGGCCACATCGGCGACATCGGCCCGGTGCTCGATCCCTCCATCCGCACCGCCAAGGTGCGCATCGAAGTCCGCAATCCCGGATTCCTCAAACTCGGCATGTTCGGCACGGCCACCTTCACCAGCCGGGCCAAAGAAACCCACGCTGTCGTCCCCGCCGACGCCGTGCTCCACCTGCACGATCGCGACTGGGTCTTTCTGCCTGCCGGAGGCAACCAGTTCAAGCGCAACGAGGTTCACGCCGGCGCCATGGTCCCGGGCAACCGCCAGGTCATCCTCTCCGGCCTTCAACCTGGCCAGCAGGTCGTCTCCAACGCTCTATTGCTTGAAACCGCGGGGAACCAATGATTCGCGCCCTTGTCGATTTCGCGCTCAAGAGCCGATGGCTGATCCTCGGCGGAGCGGTTGTGCTCTCCGCCTGGGGCGTCCTATCTTTCCGCGCCCTGCCCATCGAAGCCTACCCCGACGTAGCCAACAACTACGTCCAGATCATCACCCAGTGGCCCGGCCGCTCCGCCGAAGAGATCGAGCGCCAGGTCACCGTGCCGGTCGAGATCCAGATGGCCGGCATTCCCCACCTCACCCATCTGCGCTCCACCACCCTGGCCGGCCTCTCCAGCCTCATGCTGATCTTCGACGACGACTCCACCAGCGACGTCAATCGCGAGCACGTCCTCGAGCGCCTCAGCATGGTCAGCCTGCCCGCCAACCTGGTCCCCCAGATGGGCACCGACTGGAGCCCCGTCGGCCAGATCTACTGGTACACCCTGGAGAGCACCAACCCTTCCTACGACGTGATGGAGAAGAAGTCCCTCGAAGACTGGCTGCTTGAAAAATCCTTCAAGGGCGTCAACGGCGTGGTCGATGTTTCCAGCTTCGGCGGGCCCACCAAGGAGTACCAGATCAAACTCGACCCCGAGAAACTGGTCTCCTACGGCCTCTCCATCGGACAGGTCGAGCAGCAGATCGCCAACAACAACACCAATGGCGGCGGCAGCTTCATCGAGCAGGGCGCGCAGCAGATCAACGTCCAGTCCATGGGCCTCTACAACAGCGTCCAGGACATCCAAAACACCGTCATCAAGACCCAGAACGGCGCCCCCGTCAAGGTCAGCGACATCGCCACCGTGGCTCAGGGCCCCAAGATCCGCCTCGGCCAGATCGGCAAGGCCTTCAAGCCCTACGCCATCGTCGACGGCAAGCCGGTCTTTGACGACAAAAAGATCGTCGACAATCCCGACACCGTCGAAGGCATTGTCCTGCTGCAAAAAGGCGACGACT
>CAZLMY010000086.1:0-24103 GCA_964560845.1 uncultured Occallatibacter sp.
GCCCTGGAATGCCGCTGTGCCAGGATCTCAGTTCGGCGTATGTGGATTGCGGGTCTTTGGAGTGTAGGAGCGCGATTCTTGTTTTCGGAATCCTTGGCGAAGTTAACCGGCCAATTTCCATTGATGCCGGGGCGACGGCCGTAGGTAGAAGCTATGTTTTCTTTCAGTGGGTTTTCTTCAGGAGGCGGGGCTCCGCTTCCGGCCGGGATCTTGGCGGGTCGAAGCCAGAGACGGACTCGGCCGTAGATTGAACTGATTCTGACCACTTAGTCCATGTTTGGCTCAGTTCGTGACGATCTTGGGCTAGGGCTAAAGTATCAAATGTGCCTACCTGCGAACCCAGGCTAATCGCGAACCCACAATTCTACCGACCCTATCGACCATGGAACCCGTGCCTAGCTCTGTCATAATCTCCGACTGGGTGGTTCGAACCTTAACGCGAAAAGCGCGAGCCGGAGTTGCACATGACTGCACAGGAAACCTGGTAGCCATTTTTTGTCCACCTGTACCCGACACGAGTGCGCTCCTGTGCGCACCAGTGCGCGGGGATGTATCGATACTAAGTCCTTTGTATGCCAATATTTAAAGGGTAATAGCCTAAGTATGAAGAAGTTGCAGAAAGTGTACGAATCGGGTTAGAAGGCCGGTGCTCTGTCCAGTTGAGCTACTCGCCCACGCTTTCCTATTGCAACTTCGATTCGCCGTTAGCGGTTGCAGGAACCGCCAGCGGGATAGCGTTTTCAAGGGACCGAAGTGCATCCATCGGAATTTGCTGCAAGATCGGTAGCCGGGAAAGCCCCTTTTGATCGGCCTGTCCCTCATTCGACTCAATGGCCTCCTCACGGTAATCCCAAGGACACACTTTGAATCTGGCCTTTGAGATTCCGCATCTTCAGCTTCACCCACGCTGTCGGACACCAGCGCGCCTGCTGCTCCTGCTTTCTTTGGGCATCTGCGGCGACAGGTTTGGTCGAACTGCTTGCAAAGCGGGGGATCCTCATCGGAGGTGATCACCGCCGCATAATCGGTACCACTCAAAGGGGCACTGCGCTCGAAGCTGCTTACAGGAACCGACGATGTTACGGGCGTTCAAGGTTGGATGTGCTTCGCTTGGGAAACATGCCCATGCATCCGATGAATCTCGCTTCCCGCCAATAGAAATGCACCAACACCGTAGGTGTAGCTCGCAGATGCCGTAAAAGGCTGCGGTTCGGCTCCGGTCTGCTGAATGCAGCCGAGTCGGCCATCGGCATACACATGATGCACCAAACCGGCCCATGCCTTCTGGACCACGGGCCGATAGGCATTTTCATCGAGCAATCCATCGTTCATACCTGCGGCCAAGGCGTAAGCGAAGAAGGCGGAGCCTGAGACTTCAGGCAGATCGTAGTCGTCGGGGTCAAGCAGACCGGCTCGCCACAGTCCATCCGGCGATTGAATGGCGGCCACACGCGCAGCCATCTCCTTGAGCTGTGCAATGTACTCGATGCTGGCAGGGTCGTCCTTGGGAAGGTATCGGATGGTGCGGACGATCCCGGCCATGACCCAACCGTTTCCGCGGGACCAGAACATTCTTTTCCCATTCGCTTCGGTGCGAGTCAAATAGGTTGAGTCTCGCGCATAAAGGTGCTCCTTTGCATCGTAAAGCCGGTCGGATGTTTTGGCCCATTCTTCGTCGAGATAGTCGATGTATTTGCGATTGCCTGTTGCTGCATACATCCGCGCCCATACGGGCGGAGCCATGAACAATGCATCGCACCACCACCAAGCAATCTCTTTGCCGGGAAGGGTGGATGTTCTGGGAGCAGCGAGGATCGCATCGAGTTCACTCTGTGTGGGCCTCATCTCGTCTTTGTTCTTATCGAGAAGGTACAGTTCCAGATAGGTCTGGGCCACGCTTTGGTCGTCGGCATTGGGCAGATGGGAGACCAACTGCCAGTTGAACTTCTGTCCCATGGCCTGCATGGCAAGGCGATATTTCGCGTCACCCAACTCGTCTGAAGCCGCCATGAAGCCGGTGTAGAGAGCGCTCCATGTCCAGGTCCGATCGAAGTAGGGCTGTGCGCGATTGAGTTGCCAGTCGGCGACTTTGCGCATGGCCTTGGCCACTGCGGCTGGTTTGGTCGAGTAGGATAAATCCGAGGCAAACGGGCCAGGGTCATTGGGCGCGTCGCCAAAATGACGTTCCTCGTTGCTGGCAATATTTGCCTGTTCCCTGGGGCCGGGACGACGCTGGGCCAGCGCCGGCGAAAAGTGCAATCCGAGCACTGTAGCGGCTACCGCAATTGCGAGCTTGCAACTCAATCCACGACTGCACATCCAGCCACCTCGACTTCGAATTCTATATGGTCGCGGAGGGGTTGTTTTGGAATGAAGACCGTTCAAACGAATGAGGAGATCTGGGTCAGAAGTGTAGGGAGATGTGTTTTCGTCAGGGATCGATCAAATCTCCCGATTTGAGATGAGGGGCGAGGCGGTATATAAATCAATGAGATAAAGACGGATCTTCAGGCGCCGTGGCGGTCCGATCCGGTTGGTCGAAGTCAACCATCCGATGGGCTCGATTAGAATTCAGATCGGCTGGTATTGGGGCAGAATGCCGGGGCAGGCGTTCGCAGAGATCAGAAGGCATTTGGAGCTAGCCCGCGTAGCCAGGGTGCCATTCAAGGAGAATCGTTCCATGACAGATTTCAGTTCCATGCGCCGGAGTTTTCTACGTACAGGGGGTTTCGGCGTGGCAGTTGCCTCAATTCCGGCGATTTCCTCTGCGGCGTCTCAGCGCGAGGGCAGTGCGAATCCAGAGGCTTCTCAGGGATTGTTCGATGTGCGCCGGTTTGGGGCAACCGGAGATGGGAAGACACTGGACACGCAGGCAGTGAACCGGGCGATTGAAGCGGCAGCGGCTGCAGGCGGTGGCGTGGTCAACTTCCCCGCTGGAGCCTATCTATGCTTCTCGATTCATCTGAAGAGCCAGGTGCATTTGCATCTTGAACAGGGAAGCGCGATTGTTGCCGCCGACTCGCCTGAACCTGGCGAGCAGACCGGATATCGTAGCGGCGTCTATGACGCTGCGGAGCCGAAGACCGCCTGGGATGCCTATCAGGATTATGGCCACAATCATTGGCACAACTCGCTGCTTTGGGGCGAGGAACTTCACGATTTCAGCATTACGGGACCTGGCCTGATATGGGGCAAAGGGCTTTCCAACGGGCGCGGGCGCAAGGGAGATGGCGCTCCGTTTATTGCAGAGCAACGGGGCGTGGGCAACAAGGCGATTGCGCTCAAGAACTGTCATAACGTTCTGCTGCGCGATTTCTCGATGCTCAAAGGTGGCCACTTCTGCCTGCTGCTGACCGGGGTCGACAATCTGACCATCGACAACATCAAGATCGACACCGATCGCGATGGAATCGACATCGATTGCTGCCAGAATGTGCGGGTTTCCAACTGCACTGTCAATTCGCCGTGGGATGACGGTATCTGCCCGAAATCGAGTTATGCTCTGGGGTATGTGCGACCTACTCGCAATGTGACCATATCTAACTGCTGGGTCACAGGGAACTATGAGATGGGGTCGGTGCTCGATGGCACTTTCAAGAAGTTGGCACCCGAATCGCGCGTACATCGCACGGGACGCATTAAGTGCGGCACAGAATCCAATGGGGGCTTCATCAACATTTCGATTTCAGATTGCGTATTCGAGGGGTGCCAGGGCTATGCGTTGGAAACGGTCGATGGAGCACTGCTGGAAGACATCGCCATTACCAACACGACCATGCGCGATCTTGCTTCCGGTCCAATCTTCATGCGGCTGGGAGCTCGGCTTCGTGGGCCGAAAGAGTCAACGAAGGTTGGTACGCTCAAGCGTATTCTCATAAGCAATCTCACTTGCTATAACGCGCCTCAAAATGTCTGCTCAATTCTGAGCGGGATTCCCGGTTATGCAATTGAAGATGTGAAGTTCTCAAACATCTATGTGGAGACCGCCGGCGGCACAACCGCTGCCGAAGCCCGTGTGGAGCCGCTGGAGTTTGAGGACAAGTATCCGGAGCCGAACATGTTTGGAACCTCGCCGGCGTCAGGGTTCTTTCTCCGACATGTGCGCAATTTGGAGATGAGTCACGTTGAGATTCGAAACACAATGCCAGACGGACGGCCTGCGTTTTACCTCAACGACGTGAACCGTGCGGACTTCTTCGCCGTGACGGCCCCGCGGGGTGTGGATGGGGCATTCGCACTGCATGACGTGAAGGATCTGCGGATTGGCTGGAGCCGCGCAGCCGCAGAGATATCGATCGACAGAGGCGACGACAGAAGGCTCTAAGGGGGATATGCATGATTCTGGAATTATTCAAACTAAGTGGCAAGAATGCGCTGGTGACCGGGTCATCGCGTGGAATGGGCGCAGCCATTGCCGTTGCGCTGGCGGAAGCGGGCGCCAATGTTGCGCTGCACGGTTCGCGTGGGGTGCCTGCCGCCGTGACAGGACAGGTAGCCGCAAAAGGCGTCCGGTACGTTGAACTTGCTGCAGATCTAAGCGATCCCGGTGTGTGTGCCGGACTGGTTGAGCAGACAGTCGATGCGTTTGGCTCCATCGATATTCTCATCAACAATGCTGGAATTACTCGCCGTGCGCCGGCAGTGGACTTCACGATTGCAGACTGGGACGAGGTGCTGGCGACGAATTTGACCAGCGTCTTTCGTTTGTGTCAGTGCGCGGGCCGTCACATGCTCGCTCAAGGCTCAGGGAAGATTGTCAATATGGCCTCGCTTCTGAGCTTCCAAGGTGGAATCACCGTCCCGTCGTACGCCGCTGCCAAAGGCGGGGTGGCGCAGTTGACCAAGGCACTGGCCAACGAATGGGCAGCGAAAGGCGTTCAGGTCAACGCCATTGCACCGGGGTACATCGAGACCGACCTTACGGAAGCACTGGTGAAGGACCCGACGCGCGCCCGGCAGATCCTGGAGCGCATTCCCGCGGGCCGTTGGGGATCTCCGCAGGACGTTGCCGGCACAGCCGTTTTCCTGGCTTCATCGGCAAGCGACTACATTAACGGGCATGTTCTCGTGGTGGACGGAGGATGGATGGGCAGGTAAGCAGGCCGGCATTCGAGGGCTTCGGCTTTTCGCTTGACAAGGGAAGGCGATGGTATTTACGGTTTGTTCGGTGTTGGAACAATATCTGATCGAGTCTGAAACACTCAGAGATGGGGATTATGACTGGCGACTCCAGGCGAAGTTTTCTCAAAGGTGCGGGCTTGACTGCGGTAGCCTGCCTGGCGCATCCGCGTTCGATTCTTGGCGAGGCCTTGAAATCAGGCTTTAGAATTGCGGTCATCAACGACGAAATCTCGCAGGACTTCGATCATGCCTGCTTTGTTGCCTCTCGCGATTTCGGCATGAGCTGGATCGAACTCCGCTCGATGTGGGGCAAGAACACCATGGCTTTGAGCGCAGCCGAAGTGGACGAAGCGCTCAGGATTCTGGCCAAGTACAACCTGCGCGTCACCGACATCGCAAGCCCACTGGGCAAGACTGACTGGCCCGGTGCGCCCAGGTCACAGTACGGCTCCAAGGGAGATATGCATGGCGCCGCGGAAGTGACCTTCAAGCAGCAGGATGAAGTACTGGAGAGGTCCGTCGCTTTGGCCCGGCAGTTCAAGACAGACAAGATTCGCGGATTCGATTTTTGGCGTCTTGACGATGTTGCGCCTTTCCGTGCGGCCATTGACGAGAAGCTTCGCACTTGGGCTGAAACGGCTGCCAAAGAAGGCGTTCTGCTGGTCCTTGAAAACGAGTTCGAATGCAATACCGCAACCGGGCGCGAGGCCGCACGCACATTGAATGCGATTCAGTCGCCCAAGTTGGCACTCAATTGGGATCCTGCGAATGCCGTCATGCGCGGCGAATTGGATGCCTTTCCCACGGCATGGGAACTGTTGCCCAAGAATCGCATTCATCATTGCCACTGCAAGAACGCGGTCAAGGGCGCGGATGGAAAGATTGAGTGGGCTCCGGTAGGGAAGGGAATCATCGATTGGACCGGGCAGTTCGGCGCGCTCAAACAGGCGGAATATCACCAGGCGGTGAGTCTTGAAACGCACTGGCGTGGCGCCGGCACGCCGGAGGACTCCACGCGGATTAGCTGGGCCGGCATGAAACAGGCATTGCAGAACTCCGCTGCTTTATAAGTCTTGAAGCAGATGTATCGCATTCCAACAGAATTGGAATTGAGCCGAATTTAGGTGGTTTGATGGAGAAGACAATGCTGACTAGACGGGATTTTCTTGACACGCTCGCTGTGGGAGCAGCCGGGTTGGCTATCGGTTCGACCGCCAAGAGCTATGGGCAGATTCTCGGCTCCAACGACCGGCTTAACTTCGCGGTCATCGGGCTGCATGGGCGCGCCTCTGCCCACCTTTCTTCTCTGAAGGCAAACCAGGCGAATGCCCGTATCTCCCACGTTTGCGATGTGGACAGCAATACGCTGAAGAAGTTTGCCGCGGATACAGAGAAAGAGATGGGCTACGCGCCGGCTACCGACAAGGACTTTCGGAATATCCTGCAACTGAAAGATGTGGATGCGATCACCGTCGCCACTCCCGACCATTGGCACGCTCCGATGGCCATAGCAGGGTTGCAGGCGGGTAAGCACGTTTATGTTGAAAAACCTTGCAGCCACAATCCGGCCGAAGGTGCGCTGCTGGTCGCGGCACAACAAAAGTATCAAAAGCTGGTGCAAATGGGAACCCAGCAGCGCTCATCGCCGCACACCATCGAGGTTGTCGACAAGATTCACAATGGCTTGATTGGCCGGGCCTACTTTGCGAAGGCCTGGTACAGCAATGTGAGAAAGTCCATTGGCGTGGGTAAGGAAGCACCGGTGCCCTCGCAGCTGGATTGGGATCTTTGGCAGGGCCCGGCCCCGCGCGTGCCCTACAAGGACAATGTGCAACCCTATAACTGGCACTGGTTCAAGACCTGGGGAACGGGCGAGACCCTGAACAACGGCACGCATGAAGTCGACGTATGCAGGTGGGCGCTGGGCGCCGAAATTCCGAAGCGCATTACATCGTCGGGCGGAAGATATCACTTCAAGGATGACTGGCAGTTTTATGACACGCTGATCACGAGTTACGAATACCAAGACAAAATGATTTCCTGGGAAGGGAAGTGCTGCCAGGGGATGAAGTTCTACGGCCGGGATCGTGGATCGGTCATCATGGGGACATCCGGTTCTGTGTTGGTGGATCGCGACGGCTACGAAGTCTACGATCTGCATGGAAACAAGACCAGCGAAGTGAAGACGGGCAAGGAGACTTCGTCTTCGGATATCACGGGGCGCGATTCCATGACGGACTTGCACTTTGCCAATTTCATTAGCGCCATTCGCAAAGGGGAGAAGCTTAACGCTCCTGTCTCTGTTGGCAATGTGGCGGTCACCATGCTGCAACTCTCAAACGTCGCCTGGGAAGTTAATCGCGAATTGCATCTCGATAGCGCAGACGGAAAGATCCAGAACGATCCGGAAGCGATGAAGCTTTGGGGTCGCGACTACGAAAAGGGTTGGGCACCGCACCTGTAAGGTGAGTCAAGCTTGCGCGCTTACCGTTGTTGAAATGGGAATGAACCCGGCGCCGGACTCGCCCACACCTTCCATTTGGAGCCCACAAGGAGGCTCGAACACATGATAGAGAACTTATCGCGGCGCAATTTCGTTCGTTCCGGAGCGTTGCTTGCAGCATGCGCAACCATGCGTCCCGCCTCATCTTTCGCGGAGTTATCGCAGGCATCTCGCAAGCCGTCGCCGATTCATCTCGGGCTTGCCAGCTATACCTTTCGCAACTTCAGCCGCGCCCAGATGATAGGCTTCATGAAGCAGCTGAACGTGAATGAGATCAATGCCAAGGATGTGAAAGATCATCTCCCCATGGATCCGGCCGAGGAGACCAAAGCGCTTGCGGACTACGCAGCAGCAGGCATCGCACTGCGCGCTGCCGGAGCCATTTATTTCAGAAGCGATGACGATGCCGACATTCGCAGCAAATTCGAGTACTGTAAGCGAGCAGGCATTGGCGTGATTGTGGCCGGGGATCCGACGGCGGAAACTCTGCCGCGCATTGAAAGATTCGTCAAGGAGTACGACATCCGGATAGCCGTTCACAACCACGGCCCCGAGGACAAGGTTTGGCCATCGCCGATGGATGTATTGAAAGCTGTTAAGAACATGGATCCGCGCATGGGATGCTGCATCGATGTGGGGCACACGGTTCGTGCCGGAACGGACGTCGTGGAAGCGATTCATGCTGCGGGGCCGCGGCTGTTCGATGTTCACATGAAGGACCTGACCAACTTTGACAGCAAGGAAAGCCAAGTCGCTGTGGGCGACGGCATCATGCCGGTCAGGGAGATGTTTGAAGCATTGATGGCAACAGGCTACAAGGGATTTGTGGATCTCGAATACGAGGTACATGGCGACGACCCGATGCCAGGTGTCTCTGCTAGCTTCGCATACATGCGAGGAGTTCTGGCGGGCATGGGGTATTCCAGTCACGCGTGATGGGCCCGGAAAGCCTCCATAACCGGTGTGCGGGGCTGGTGTTTCAAGAGCATATACTGAAGTTCATACCTCTTATAACACCTTCCACATCTTCTTCCAGCGAAAGGGCAGAACTCGAATCATGCTGATCCACGAAGACCGATTCTTTCCAGCCGAAATCAGTACAAGGGCCATCGCCAAGGCGCTTCATGCGCACATCGAGGGATTGCCCATCGTGAGCCCGCACGGGCACACGCAAGCGGAGTGGTTTGCGTCGAACAAACCATTTCCCGACCCGGCAAAGCTCCTTGTGCAGCCCGATCATTATGTCTTCCGCATGCTTCTGAGTCAGGGCGTTTCGCTCGAAGATCTGGAGATCGGGAAGCTGGAATTGACGGATGCCCGCAAGGTCTGGCGCATCTTCGCCAACCATTATCATTTGTTTCGCGGGACCCCGACTCGCATGTGGCTCGATTATGTATTCCAGGAACTGTTCGGGTTGGAAGTGCGACTGGGCCCCGGCACGGCCGATTTCTATTTCGACACGATCTCCGAGAAGTTGCAGAGCCCAGATTTCCTGCCGCGCGCGCTCTATGAGCGCTTCAATATTGAGGTGCTGGCAACAACCGATTCCCCACTCGATTCGCTCGAAGATGTGAAGTCTGTTCGCGCATCCGGCTGGAACGGAAAGATCGTCCCGACATTCCGTCCCGATCCGGTGGTCGATCCGGAGTTTCAGAATTTTTCTGCCTCTATCGCAAGAATGGGAGAGCAGACCGCTGAAGATACCACCACCTGGGCTGGATATCTCAATGCGTTGCGCAAGGAGCGCGCCCGTTTCCGCGATCTTGGGTGCACAGCCACCGACCATGGACACCCGACCGCACAAACTGCCGATCTGTCGCCGATGGAAGCTGCGGAGTTGTTTCAGAAAGTACTGACTGGGAGCGCCAATCGAACCCAGCAAGAGCTTTTCCGCGCCCAGATGCTGACTGAGATGGCGCAAATGAGCCTGGAAGATGGGCTCGTGATGCAGATTCACCCGGGAAGCGTGCGCAACCACAATCGCAAGCTCTTTGAGCGCTATGGTCGCGACGTTGGGGCTGACATTCCCAGACCGACAAACTACGTTGACGCGCTTCGTCCGCTGCTGAATAGGTTCGGCAACGAGAGTGGCCTGACAGTCATTCTGTTTACGCTCGACGAGTCGACGTATAGTCGCGAACTCGCTCCGCTGGCAGGGCATTATCCTTGCCTGCGCCTTGGCCCTCCCTGGTGGTTCCACGATAGCCCTCAAGGGATGATGCGATTCCGCGAGATGGCGACAGAGACCGCTGGATTTTACAACACGGTTGGATTCAACGACGACACCCGCGCATTTCTCTCCATTCCTGCGCGGCACGATGTGGCGCGGCGCGTGGACTGCGCGTTCCTGGCCAAGCTGGTGGCCGAGCATCGGCTGGCAGAAGACGAAGCATTCGAAATAGCGTATGAACTGACCTATGGCCTGGTGAAGAAGGCATATAGGTTTTGATGAAATTTCTGTGTGACGTCTTGATTTGGCCCGGCACCGCGAACTTATGGCGCCGGGAGCCTTGAAACTCAATTGAGCCGCCGCAAGCAACTCAATCCCTGTGACACCAACACTTGAACTGGTAAACTGGGGCCAGTCAGGCCATCTTTCTGTCTGTTCCAGCCCATTGAACGAGTCTATACCCTGATCGAGACCCATTCGGAGATGAAAGAAATCAAGATGCCGGCGCAACGCTACTCCTTCACAAATAATCAAAGCGCGTCGAACAAGATGCCCCGGCAGATCAATCGCAATCTCATTTTTAACCAGGTTCGCACGCGGCAGCCGATCTCACGCGCGGATTTGGCGCGGGTGTCCGGACTTCAGAGAAGCACCGTCTCCCTGATAGTGGAAGAATTGCTGGCCGAGCGCTGGATCGTGGAAGGCTCTTTGGGTCGGTTGCCCCGTGGTCGCAGGCCCACATTCCTGAACCTGAACGGGCAGCGCGGGGTCCTGGCCCTCGACATTCATCCGTCGCAAACCACCCTGGCCGTCACTGACCTGGGCGGGCAGATCCTGGCTCAAAATCTCATCGTGCTCCCTGCCAATCCCCAGAAGGTCATCGGCGCGATCGTTGACGCGATCAAGAAGATGATCGCGGCACATAGCGATCGGTCCTTCGACGGCATCGGCATGAGTCTTCCTGGCCGGTTCGATCTTCATGGCCAGAAATCCATCTTTGCTCCCAACGTCGACTGGCCCATTGGACGCATCAAGTCCCGTGTCGAACAGGCAACCGGTCTTCCGGTTGTTGTGGATAACGTGGCCAACGCTTGCGCCTTGTCAGAAGTCTGGTTTGGCGAGAGCGACGGTATGCATGACCTGGTAGTGGTCAACGTCTCGGAAGGGCTTGGTACAGGGATCTTCGCGAATGGAAGGATACTGCGCGGCGAGGGGGGCTCGGCAGGCGAATTTGGCCATGTTCAGGTGGACGCCAACGGTTTGCCTTGCTCCTGTGGAAGCCGTGGATGCTGGGAGACGGTTGCTTCGAATCGCGCCGGGATGCGTTACTACACTGAGATTGCGCACCAGGCCTCGCCGGCCTTTGAAGACCTGCTCAAGTTGGCCGAAGGTGCAGATGCGCCTGCGACGATGGCCGTGGAAAAGATGTGCGCAGCGCTCGGCAGGGGCATGCATATGATCGCTTCCGCACTTGCGCCGAGTGAGATTGTGGTGGTTGGCGATATCACAACACTCTGGCATGTGGCCGGCCCACTGATCGATGCGGAGATGCGCAGAAATCCTTTGGTCAGGGTCCCCCGGCTCCGTCCGGCCCACGAGGGAAACACGGCCCGTTTGCGCAGCGCGGTTGCCCTGGTCATGAACGAAAATTCGCTTTGACCGGTACCCAGCGGTCGAAGCGGGGTGCCCTACCCCAAAATCTCCAGGCTCAAGGTGGATTCAGGTTCTTTTAGCAGACCTTGCCGCGATTTGGATTTGGGAAAGTGTCCTGGTTATCTGCATGGCTTTCATCCAGGCAGGCGAAGTCTTTTTCAACCAGAATCTTCAGTTCGCCCCCCATAACAGCGAAGTCTCCGTCAATGCCTACCTGGTCCCCATCGACCCAATGATGCGCTGTCTCTGAAGAGAGCACGACCGTGATCTCCTGGGCCTGGTACCGGAGAGACATCGCGTTTCCATTCGGTGCGTGCTCCAAGGCATAGGTCAGGCGTGCTTCCCTTTCCGGGGAGAAGTGGATCGTCTCCTCTATCCGGCCAGTTTTCAGCAGTCGAGCCACCTCCGTTGGAGTCACCCGGAGTCGCAAGGAATTGCCTTTGATTCGCAGTTTCATGTCGTCTTCCCTGACCGCTTTCGGCGAAGGAACAGATGATTGCAGCCCTCGTCGCCTATCCAGAATGCTAGCAGCGAAACATGCCCATGGGACATCCAAGCCTCCGGTTGTGGGCTATTGCGCATCCTGGGCACACCGGAAGCCCACTCCGCCGGAGCGATCGAGGCTGGGAGACATCAGCAGCAGCTTACTGTGCTCATCGAGGCGGTATGCCTGCGGAAAGTACCAGATTGACCCTTGCGGCTGGTAATACTCGCCTCCCCGGAGAATGGCCGAGCGGGTGTGGTCGTCGGTGAACTCGTCGGTCCACTGCCACACATTGCCGATCAAATCCATGACGCCATAGGGGCTTGCGCCTTGCGGGTGGGCATCCACGGCATCCGGGCCTGGCATGTCGCGGCCGGTGGCCGGCGTAGGCACATTGGCAGGCTGCCACTGGTTGCCCCAGGGATAGGTGCGGCCATCTGTGCCTTGGGCGGCCAATTGCCACTCCCACTCGTGGGGCAGACGCTTGCCGGCCCACTGCGCGTAGGCCCGCGCGTCCTCAAGGGAAACCCAGGTTACGGGGCGGTTGTCCCAGCCCCGCGGAAAGCTCCCGTTCTTCCAGTCGCGCAGAAAGTGAATACCGTCTTTTGGCGCGTAATGGGTGGCGTCGAGGAACTGCTTGAACTGCGCGTTGGTCACTGGGTACTTGTCTATATAGAACGGCGCCACCTGCATCTGCTGCTCATGAAAGCGTCGCGGTGTGCTCTCCCAGGGATATTGCACATCGACGCTGGGGCTTGCGTCTCCCTCGATCTCGGTGCCGTGCACCTTGAAGAGGAACGAGCCGCCGGGAATTCTGACCATGCCCTCAGGAGTTTTGCTCATGGCTTTGGTTGGGGGAATCGCCACCATGCTTTGCGCCAGCAGCACCGGCTCATGCGACCATGAGACTAGCGGCTTGACGGTCAATGCGGCCATGCGCTGCATGAGGAGCTTGATCTTGTCGCTGGGTTCTCCGGGGGTGGCCAGGATTGCGCCGTAGCCGCTTGCTTCCATATCGAAACTCAGGACGGCAAACGGCCCCTGGATGTCGGGCTTCAACTCCACACCGTGGTAGAGGTCGAAGTAGCGCATGCCGGGACTCGCCGGCATGTCCATCTGAGGGCCGGAGATGTCGTATTCGGTCCGGTTTACGATGGTCCACACGGTCTCATGCGCCAGCGGCCAGCGGCTGGCATAAACGCCGAAGTTGTGCATGGGGAAAAGCGGTTCCCAGTCGGAGCTCACCAGAAATGGAGCGACACCTCGCTCGATGGCGGCGACCCGGCGGGTAGCTTCGGCATCGCGAGGGTTGATGCCCAGCCAGATGCCCCACACGTTCTCCCAACTCTCCCAGCCCACGCCGTTGAAGAAGGCGAATTGCAGATCGCTGGTCTTGTCCAGGTTCCAGCGGTCGCTGATGTTGACCATGTGGCGGGTTTCCAGCCACTTGAAGCGGTCCACCATGGGGATGAAAGGAAACTGGTACTGGCCCCAGGTCATCACATTCCATGCCAGCGCCTCATCGCTGGGGCTGATCTCGGGCTGCATGGCCAGAGGATGGCCGATGGCTTCGGCGGCCAGCGAAAAGCCCAGCGGGATGCCGTCCTGCGTGTCGCCGTTGAGGCCGTCGGCGTCGATCTGCTTCATGATGGCCGCAAGAGCCTGCGGCCAGTTCTGGCCCGGCGCATGCGTTCCTTCGTCCCACATCATCATGGGAAAGAGCACGCGCACGCCGCGACGATGGAAGTCGGCCACCATCTGGCGAACGCCGTCAATGCCGCCGGGCATGGACTCGACCATCTGCAACTGATTACGGTCGTCGATACCCAAGTTGGGATACGTAGCCCACACCAGCACCGCGTCGATGCCGCCATAGCGCTTTTCCAAGTCGTCGAGATAGCGGTCGACCGTGTAGCGGCCTGCCACTGGGTCATAGAAATAGCGGTCGTGGACCATGAGCTGCGGCTGCATGAAGCTGGACTGGGTCCAGCGCAGGGCGGGGAGCTCGTAGCGCGAGGGGTCGTAGGCGGTGCGGATGTGGCGCTCGGTGCGCCAATGCTGCAGGTCGCGCAACCAGCGCTCGTGGGCGAAGGGAAAGCAGGCCCCAGTCGACGGGCCTTCCCAGGCATGGTGCAAGTTCAAGCAGTCGGGGCCGGGGATCTGCTGGCCACGGGCCGGAAACTGCGTATCTTGTGCAGTGGCCACCAGGGCGATGGATGTTGCCAAGCATCCCAAAGTGATCGCTCGAAGCATGTTGCCCGTTCTCCCTTTTCGATGGCTGAGGCTTGGAGGCAAAATGTTCTTACACATGCGACACCAGGAACGCGTCGACCTCTTGCCTTGTTGGCATCGACGCCTGAGCGCCGCGGCGGGTGACGGAGATGGCCGCCGCCGCCGAAGCAAACCGTGCCGCTGTCCACGGATCGGCGCCTTCAAGCAGCGCAACGGCAAAGGCGCCATTGAAACAGTCGCCCGCACCTACCGTATCGACGGTCTCGACTTTAAAGGCATGCACCCAGTCGGTTTGGCCATCGGCAACCGCAACGTAGGCGCCTTTGCCTCCGCGCTTCAACACCACGCCTTGCAACCCTTTGCCGATCAAGCGCTTCGCCCCGTTCTCGGTACTCAGCGTTTCACCAAGATAATACGTTGCTTCGGTTTCATTCGGCGTGAACCAGGTGGCCTGACTCCAAATTGCTTCTGGCAACGGCGCTGCGGGGGCGGGATCGAGCATGACGGGCACGCCGGCTTCGGCGCACAGATTGAGCACATGGCTGACGGTCTCAAACGTCAATTCCAACTGACACAGGACCATGCCCGCGGAGCGGATCATCTCGGCTTGCGCTTCGATGTACGCGACATCGACCTTGCCGTTAGCGCCGGGGACTACCACAATGGAGTTCTCGCCGTTGTCGGCCACAAGGATGGGCGCCACACCAGAGGGACCGGAGACGCGCCCTACGGCCGCTGTGCCCACGCCGGCGCGGTTGAGGTTGTCGAGCAGCGCCTGGCCGAAGACGTCTTCGCCCACCATGCCCACCATATGAACCGGATAGCCGAGCCGCGCCACGGCCACGGCCTGGTTCGCGCCCTTGCCGCCGGGGGTGGTGTCGAATCCGGTGCCAATGAGCGTCTGGCCGGCCACGGGAATGCTGGGCGTGCGCGCCACCAGGTCCATGTTGATGCTGCCTACGACAACAACGGGTTTCTTGTCCATGGCGATCTCGCGGGAATCAGTAGAGGGGAGCCAGGGCTACAGCACCCAGTCCCAATGCAAAAAACAGAAACATGAACACCAGCAGGCGGCGGGCTGAGGCGGGCGCGCCGGCAAACTCGCGCCACACAAAGACGCCCCAGCAGGCCGAGATCATGGTTGCGCCCTGGCCGATGGAGTAACTGACGGCCGGGCCGATGAGGTGGGCGCCCGAGGCCACGAAGTTGGCGACCGCGCCGGTACACCAGATTGCGCCGCCGAGCGTCCCTGCCAGATGCCAGCTGAGCGGGGCTCTCCAGTAACCGGAGCCATTGACTGTGGGCTTGCCGTCCAGAGGCTTGGCCATCAGCAGCAGGTTGGCGGGAATGGTGGAAAGCAGCACGCCGAGAGCGAAGAAGAAGGAGACGGCATAGGGGCCGGGTGCGGGTCTTCCGGGAAGGCCGCCAAGAGCCCGCGCCACCAGCGGGTAGAAGGTGCCCATCAGCAGGCCGGCAACGAGCGAAAGCACGATGCCGCGGGTGGTGGCCGACTTTGCGGAGCCCTCGCGTTGGCGATAGGCGGCGGCGTCGAAGACGATGGCCACGGTGACCAGGGCGACTCCGCCAAACAGCAGCAGGGGATTACCGGCGGGGTTGACCAGGTAGCTGGAGACTGCGCCCACAATCAGCGCCAGGCCAATGCCGACGGGGAAGGCAACCGCCAGCCCTGCCACGTCGATGGCCGCCACCAGCAGCAGGTTGGCGATGTTGAACACCGCGCCTCCACAGGCGGCGAAGAGGATGGGACCAAGCGGCGTGTGGGTGACCGCTTCGAGAAAAGGCGGCCCGGCCGGGCCCAGGCTTCCGGCGGTGAGTCCCCAGACAATGGCTCCGGCGGCCAGGCCCAGGGCGTAGTCCCAGTAGAAAAGCTGGAAGCGATAGCCGGGGCAAAGCTTGAGGGTATTGGCCCAGGAACCCCAGCAAAGCATGCTGAGAATCATGAGAAACAGAGCGGCTTGATAGCTTTCGGGAAGAAACATGGCTCGTTGGCCTCGTGCATGCGCCTGATGAAGTGAACACCGAACGATAAAGCCTGTGGGGTGGAGGGCGCAAATGGCACATTATTTCGGTATGCAGTTTCGATTGGATTTGGCAGGTCGCTGGGCAATTCATGGTCTTCGAATGCTGTTAAAGCCGTACCTTTCATGATTCGGCGTTGGTCCATCCCACTTCACCTGCAGAGGTCGCATTGCGCCGATCGGTAGTTCCGGAGTGCTCTCTACCGCAAAAGTGCCAACCCTGATGAAGCAAGTCTCTCTATCCGTTCTCAAAAGCCCGTCAAGGATGGTTTTGAGTTCACCATGGCGGGCTCTGTCCTGAGGCAGCGAACCGTGGGATTCTAGTGTTACTTCGCCCTTGCGGTACGCTGACTCCCACCTTTCCCAGATGGCCCAATCTTCCATTGCGAGATCGAATACCTCCTGTGAGACCGGAGTTAACTCGAACAGGTTGGAGTAATCCTGCCGATTCTCGTCAAAAATGCAGTTGTAGAAGTGAGGATTTCCACGGAAATTGGCAACGCCCTGGCGAGGACCGTCGTAAAACTCGCAGACGGTGAACACCAATTCGTATCCGGGCTCAAGTTGCTCGGATTTCTGCAATCACGCCTCCGCAAAGCCAATTAACTTCACCCGGCCGAAATCAAATCAAGAACTCCAGTCGGTCGTTTCATTTCTGGTGAATCCCCGGTCCTTACCCCTTCGCCGCCTTCACCGCCTCTGTCAGGGCCGGGACGACCTCAAAGAGGTCGCCCACGATGCCGTAGTCGGCTACCTCGAAGATGGGGGCGTCGGGGTCTTTATTGATGGCTACGATACATTGCGAGCCCTTCATGCCCACCAGGTGCTGGATCGCCCCGGAGATGCCGACAGCCAGGTAGAGCTTGGGGGAGACAGTTTGGCCGGAACTGCCCACTTGCCGCTCCATGGGCAGCCAGCCGATGTCGCAGATGGGGCGCGAGGCGGCCAGCTCCGCGCCAAGTGCCGTGGCCAGCTCCTGAACCAGCGGGATGTTGTCTTGTTCCTTGATGCCGCGGCCCACACTGACGATCAGTTGCGCCGATCCCAGGTCCACGGTTTGCGCTCCGGCGCGAAAAGGCTCCCCAGGCTTGGTGCGGATTTGGGCTGGATCGATTGTGGGCGCGAAAACGGAGATTGCGGTTGAGACCGATCCCCCAGGGGCTAAAGCCCCCGCTTCACATTGCGGGATTTGCGGCACGACTGAAGTCGTGCCCTGACACAATTCTGAGCTGCCTTCGTGCTTTTCAGCGCTCCATGCATTGCGGAATGCCCCTGCCTGGACTGAGACGAAGCAGGGACCCGCGCCAGCGGGCCGGTAGACCCCGTTCAAACGGCCCTGCAACAGTTGGCGGGTGAAGACCGGACCGTCGGCGATGGCGACCACATCGCTGACGAGCACTTGGCCCATGCGCGCTGCCAACGCGGGAGCGAAATCGCGCACCTGGTAGGTGTGCGGCAGCACGACGTAGGCGGGGCCTTCTTTCTCGATGAGTTGTTGCAACGCCAGCTTGAAGCCGTCGGCGGTGTATTGAGCCAGCATCGGATGCTCAACACGAATCACGGCGCCGGTCACCCTGGCGGTAGCTTCTGCGGCCAGGAATTCAGTGTCTGCACCCAGGACCGCCGCGCCCACCAGCATACTCAATTGCGCGCCGAGAAGTTGCCCGGCAGCGAGGGCTTCCCAACCGATGCCGCGTATGCGGCCTTCCCGAGACTCCAAAACGACTAGAATTCCGCTCATAGAACGCGCACCTCGAACTTCAGCTTTTCAACCAGCGCTGCCGCGGCTTCTTTGGGAGTGCCAGTCAGGATCTGCGTGGATTTCTGCCTTTGGGGCAGGGTGACCTTTTCGAGAGCGACAACCGGGGCCGATTCCGCACCGAGATCGGCGGCAACCAGTTGCCGCACCTCCTTGGTCTTGGCCCTTTTGATGCCCATCAGGGTGGCGTAGCGCAGCTTGTTGCCGCCGGATTGCATGGTGAGAACGGCCGGCGTGGGCAGCTCGACGGTCTGGAACCATCCCTCCTCCAGCTCCCGCTTAACGATGAGGCCGGAGTCGGACTTTTCGACATGCAGGATGAGGGTGGCGTGGGGCAGGCCTAATAGCTCGGCCACGATGACGCCGGTTTGGCCAAGGCCCAGGTCTTCCGATTGCAGGCCGGTGAGGATGAGGTCGGGGTTCTCCGGCCGGATGGCGGCGGCGAGAAGGCGGGCCACACCCAGCGCGTCGCGGTTTCCGAGATCGTCGCAAGCGATTGAGATGGCTCGGTCGGCGCCCTTGGCAAGGGTTTCGCGGATGGTGGTTCCCACCCGCTCCGGTCCGGCGCTGAGCACGACGACTTCGCCGCCGTGCTTCTCTTTCAGTTGCAATGCCTCTTCCAGGGCGTAGGCGTCGGGTTCGTTGAGGGCATATTGGATGTCGGATTCTTCAATCCACTTGCCGGAGGAGTCGATGCGGACCTGCGCATCGCGATCCGGAACCTGCTTGATGGCGACGATGATCTTCATGCTTTCGAAACTCCTGAGATCGGTTCAACGATGGGGTGAGGAATAGGCGTCTGGTCGAGGGTTTTGCCCAGCCAAACAGCGAACCTGTGAGTGTATCAAGCTTCAACGTCCTATGGCGGTTAAGTTCTTGAAGGAGACAGGATATGGCCCCGAGAGCAGAATTCAGAAGGGGCAGCCTGCTCATTTAGGCAAGACTGTTGCAGAGCCGGGCGGTTTTCACGACCCGGCCTCGGCCGGCCGATGAATGGAACCAGAAGGTCTGGATGGCTACGTTCGATGTACCTGCTAAGAGCTCTGGAATTGCGCAGCTGGAGCTCGCCGATGGGCTGCGCTACATGGCGCGTCAGCCCATTCTCGACCTGCGCGGGCAAGTGCATGGCTACGAGTTGCTGTTCCGGGCTGGCCCGGAGGCGGCCTTTCGCGGCGACGGCGACTTGGCTACCCGTACGGTGCTCGACAATACGGTTCTGTTCGGGATCGAGAAGCTGACCTGCGGGCTGTCCGCCTTTGTGAACTGCACCATGGAGTCTTTGACCGGGAATCTAGTGCACATTCTGCCGCCCAGCTCGACCGTTCTGGAGATATTGGAGACGCTGGAACCGACGCCGGAACTGATCGAGTGCTGTTCTTCGCTGAAAGAGGCGGGCTACCGGATCGCGTTGGACGATTTTGTATGGAAGCCGGAGGCCGCGGGCCTAGTGGCGCTGGCGGACTACATCAAGGTGGACTTCATCGAGACGCGGCCCTACAAGCGCGAGGAACTGCTCAAACGGCTGCGCGGCAAGAAGATCAAGTTCATTGCCGAGAAGGTGGAGACGCTGGAAGATCATCAACAAGCCTGTAAAGAGGGTTTTACGCTGTTCCAGGGGTACTATTTCTGCCGACCGGTGCTGCTGAAGAACCGCAAGATTCCCGCCAACCGCTTCTCCTATATCCGCATTCTGCAATTGCTGCATGACGACCCCCTCGACCTAGGTGAGTTGGGCCTGCTGGTGAAGCAGGATGCCTCATTGACCTACCGCCTGCTGCGGCTGGTGAACTCGCCGGTTTCCGCCATTCGCCAGGAAGTGAGCTCGATCGAGTCGGCGCTGGTGGTGGTGGGCGAGGACACATTCCGGCGGATTGCCACACTGGCCATCGCCAGCGAGTTGAACGCGGGCCGGCCGCCGGAGATCTTGCGCATGGCGTTCGTGCGGGCGCGCTTCTGTGAACAGGCGGCAGAACTCTGTGGCTTGGGTTCTACCGAACAGTATCTGCTCGGGATGGTCAGCCTCTTTCCCGCCATTCTGCACATTGCCATGCCGGAACTGGTGCGGGCGCTGCCGTTGCGGGACGGGATTCGGGAGGCACTGCTGGGCGTGCCCTGCCTGGAAAGCAGCTTGCTGGCTTGGGCGGAGGCAAGAGAGCGCGCCGACTGGGAGAAAAGCGAAACGATTGCGAGTTCCAACGGATTGAGCCAGGTGGAGTTGATTCGTTGTTATGGCGAAGCCATGCTTTGGGCCGAAGCGGCGATGTTCTCAGTAGCTTGAAAGCCGAATCGCGCCAGTTTCTCGCACCCCGCAACGGACCACCCGCTGAACAAGTTCTGAGACTTCGATGCGACTGTTGCACATTCACGATTGGGACGAAAAGTCGTCTATTCAAATGTGGCTGCACGAGTGTCTCGCATTGTTGACGGCATTTTGCTCCCTCGCAAGTCGCCAGGGGCTTGCTCATCTCCTCCGCTATAATTCAGATGGGGATTGTTCTGAGAAATGACTTAAAACCGTCCTTGGAATGACTCGAAGACTCACGGCAAGCCGTTCCCAATTAGGGAGCCTTCTTGATTCATTTGAAAGTTTAATTCCTTTAGAGCTTGCAATGCGTTGATTCTAAAGAACAGGTTGGCAATGCAAACGGTCCCCCAAAACCCTCCAGAGCTGGAATTGGCCGCTCAAACTGTGACAACACCAAGCGAGCCCGATTCGGGTGCCGAACTCACGCCCCTCCGCAAGGGCTCGGGGATTGGCCTGTGGATTCGCGATCTCTTGGTGTCTGCTGCGGCATCTGTGCTCATCATCACCTTTCTCTACCAGCCTGTGCGGGTGGAGGGAACCAGCATGTTGCCTCGGCTTGAGGATCGCGACCGCCTTTTCATCAACAAGTTCGTTTATCGGTTCTCAGCCATCGAGCGCAACGATGTGGTTGTCTTCCACTATCCCCGCGACCTGGAGAAGAGCTACATCAAGCGCGTAATCGCCCTGCCGGGGGACCGGCTGCGTATCGACCACGGCCGTGTGTTGCTCAACGGCAAGGCACTGAAAGAACCCTATGTGCCTGAGGAGTACCGCGACAATCGCTCGATGGCGGAAATCATTGTCCCGGACGACACCTATTTCATGATGGGCGATCATCGTTCGATTTCTTCCGACAGCCGGGAGTTCGGACCGGTCGAACGCTCGCTCATCTATGGCAAGGCGGTATTTGTCTACTGGCCGGCCCGGGATGCGGGAGCGGTCCGATAGCTCAAATCAAGAAGGCCGAAGGCAGTTGGCCCCACCGCAGGTGGAACCTGTTAGAATCGATTGAATCCACTCCTCGGAGAGGCAATGCAGGCAATCTTAGCGCTCGAAGACGGGCGCATCTTCCGTGGCCTCGGCTATGGCGCACCTGGTGAATGCCAGGGCGAAGTCGTTTTCAATACTTCCCTTACCGGTTACCAGGAAATCGCTACCGATCCCTCCTATGCCGGTCAAATCGTAGTTCTCACCAATCCCCAAATCGGCAATTACGGCACGTGTCAGGCAGACAACGAGTCGATCAAGCCCTTTATCGAGGGTTTGATCGTGCGCGAGTTCTCGGCCATCAGTTCCAACTGGCGTTCCGAGCAGGTCACCGACGAGTACATGGAGCGCTATCAGGTTCCGGTGCTGGCGGAGATCGACACCCGCGCGCTGGTGCGGCATCTGCGCACTCATGGCGTGATGCGGGGAGTGATTTCGACATCTGAAATGAACCCCGACGTGCTGGTGGCGTGGGCCCGGAACATCCGCAAGATGGATGGGACGGACTTGGCGCGCGTGGTCTCGACCAAGTCGATCTACACCTTCGACTCTGCCGACAGCCGCAACCAGACCGGCGACTCCTACCTGACCACCGGCTTTTTGCCACAGGAAGAGCCTGAAAAGACCCTGCACGTGGTGGCCTACGACTTTGGCATCAAGAACAACATTCTCAGGATGCTGACGCGGGAGGGCTGCCGGGTCACGGTAGTTCCGGCCGAGACCAGTGCAGAAGATGTGCTGGAACTGAAGCCGGATGGGGTATTCCTCTCCAACGGCCCCGGCGATCCCGAGCCTGTGGACTACGCCGTGCGGGCCATCCGCAAGTTCCTGGGCCGCGTGCCGGTTTTCGGCATCTGTCTCGGGCACCAGCTCACCGGATTGGCGCTGGGCGGCAAGACCTACAAGCTGAAGTTCGGCCATCACGGCGGCAATCACCCGGTGCGCAACAACGTTACCGGCAAAGTGGAGATCACCGCGCACAACCACAACTTTGCCGTCGATCCTGACTCGATCAACGCCAATGAAGTGGAACTTACGCACGTGGATCTCAACGACAACACGCTGGAAGGACTGCGCCACAAGACGCTGCCGCTGTTCAGCGTGCAGTATCACCCCGAAGCCGCACCGGGGCCGCACGACTCGCATTACCTGTTCCACGACTTCCGGACGATGATGGAGGAGTGGAAGGGATGAGAATTCCGGCCACACAGAGGAATGATTTCGCAACCGCAGCGGGGCTCCGGCTCCGCTGTTTTTTGGGCGGGGTGAAGGTGAAGGGTACGGGCTTTAGCCCGTGCATCAAACCAGCCAGCAATGTGGAGCTTTAGCCCCCGAGGGAATACGATGCGTCCGACGCGAGAAAAAATCCGGAGCAACGAACTCACATACTTCGTCTCGACACAGACGGCGGGCCGCAGGTCTCTTTTTCGGGTTGATCGCTGGGCGCGACTCCTGGTTTCCACATTGAATCACTACGATGGTTCAGGCTACAAACTTCATGCATTTGTCATCATGCCGGATCATCTTCATCTGCTCATCACTCCTCTAGAGTCGGTCGAAAAGTCGATGCAACTGGTCAAAGGCGGATTCTCCTTCCGAGCCAAGCGGGAACTTGAATGGAATGGAGAGATTTGGCAATCCGGCTTTACCGATCACCGCATTCGGGATAAAGAGGATTGGCAGAAGCATTTGGCGTATATCCAGAACAATCCGGTAAATGCACATTTGGTCAACGATGGTGCTCAATATGAGTTCACAGGGATGCCCAGCGTTCAATTCCCTCCGGGGCTAAAGCCCATCGATCTTGGTGCTGAAGATGTACGGGCTGAAGCCCGTACCCTTCAGTCAGAGCCCACGAGAGGCTCCGTCCAGGAAGCTCTGAACACCCGAGAAACTGTGAAGGGGACGGGCTTTAGCCCGTCCGTTCGGGACTCCACAGGAAGCCGGGCTTTAGCCCCCGAGGGAAGGAAGTAATGAAACAGATTCTCGTCGTTTCGATGACATTGCTCTTTCCCAGCCTGCTCATTGGCCAGATGGTTTGCGTCACTACAGATGGAAAACCGTGCCCGCCTGATCCAGAAATGAAGTATTGCCAAAGCGAGCCGATCACACCAAATCTATCGGTAGCAAAAACTGCCCATGTGAGAGGCATTCTGGTCGAGGAAGTGTCCGGTTTGCCCATGGTTTTCAAGAACGAAATCGTGCAGTTGAGAGATGCGAAGTCTTCGGCTGTACCGATCAATTCGACCGTGAATGAACAGGGATTATTCGACTTGGGAGTCGTTTCAGCGGGTGAGTTTCGCCTACTTGCGCTGAGAAAGAAGCCCGATAGTAGTTTGGAACGGCTGCCGGAAACAGATCAGCCGAAGAAGACGATCTGCTTCGACGAAACTGACTGCAACGTCCGAGCTATTCAGCATATTCACGGAACAGACTGGCTCTATGAGTTTTGTCCTCCAAAGTAAAGGTTCAAACGAAACCATGCCACGCAGAAATGACATTCAGAAGATCTTGGTGATCGGCTCAGGGCCGATCGTGATTGGGCAGTCGGCGGAGTTCGATTACTCCGGAACACAGGCCTGCAAGGCTCTCAAGCAAGAGGGCTACGAGGTGGTGCTGGTCAACTCCAACCCGGCCACCATCATGACCGATCCGGACCTCGCCGACCGCACTTACGTCGAGCCGCTGACCCGCGAATACGTCGAGGAGATCATCCGCCTCGAAGCGGCCATGTTGAGCGCTGTTCCAGGCCCCGGCATCTTCGCCTTGCTGCCCACGGTGGGCGGACAGACGGCGCTGAACCTGGCCGTCGATCTGGCCGACGCGGGCATTCTCGACAAGTACAACGTC